>NZ_VDAF01000002.1:0-327456 GCF_019584525.1 Enterobacter sp. EC_50
ACGAGCGCTGAACAAAATGACGAAAGCAGGTATGCCTGAAAGCGTGCGTATTGCCTGAAAACACAACCCGCTACGGGGGAGACTTACCCGAAATCTGATTTATTCAACAAAGCCCCTTCATCATTCCAAACCGCCGAATTCAACCCCCAATAGAAGGTGAATTTTTTCCCACCTTTTTCTCTAACTGGTATCAGATTTTTACCTGACCGAGTATTAATAATTATTTCATCACCTTTTTTCGCATCATAAGAAGGCAACCAATAAGAATGCCTCAGTTTTGAAGAAATATTACCGTTATTCGTGTATGTAGTATCTTGCAACATGTAATATTGTAATTTGCAGTCTTCATTCACATCTAAAACAACGTATTCCTCTTTCGCATCCCCATGATTATGGATACTTCTTATGCTTACTTTCATTTTAACACCTCGCTTTTTAATCAATATTAGAGAGGTATTAGCCCTGAAACAACAAGGTTTTATGTGACAGTTGTCACGACTAGGTAGTTTGATCAGCTGGAAACTTCTTATAAAGAGTGCATACCGCTACATCATAAATAATTGCCACCTGCTTCCGATCCACACCATTTGCGATCAATCTGCCAGCCTGAGCCCATTGCTCTTCGGTCAACTTTGGGCGTCGCCCACCTATTCGCCCTTTCTCACGAGCTGCGGCCAGACCGGCCCGGGTGCGCTCCACAATCAACTCCCTCTCCATTTCCGCCAGGGCTGACATAATATGAAAGATGAAGCGGCCCATCGGGCTTGAGGTATCGATGCTGTCAGTGAGGCTCTTAAAGTGGATGCCGCGCTGCCGGAGTTCGTCCACCAGCAGCACCAGATTCCGCATGCTGCGCCCAAGGCGATCCAGCTTCCAGACTACCAGCGTATCCCCCTCATTCAGCGCCTTAAGAAGCTTCTTCAACGCTGGCCGGTTCGCCACTGTTCCGCTCATTTTTTCTTCGAAAATCTGCTCACATCCTGCGCGTTCGAGTGCTTGCCGCTGAAGATCCGTATTTTGGTCATTTGTTGACACCCTTACATAGCCAATTTGCATGTTTTTCACCCAGTTATTTCTGTAAAAAAATCAGGTGAAGTTATCGGCAAGGTCGCTCAAGTGCAATCTACAAAAGGTCGGTTTAGGAAACAGCGCTACCAGGGACGTTGGATCAGCGGCGGGAACGGTCGCCGCCGGAGATGATTCGAGATTTGTCACTGTGAATGGCAAAACTGGTGGTGATATTTCCACTCAGATTTCAGTGTCTGGAAATGTTTATGCAATTAATAAATCCGTCTCAGATCCAGCCTCAGGTACTGAAGTGTCAGGTAGTGCGTTCTCATCAAATTATATAGTTAACGGTGTCACACGGGTTCTTACAGGATTGTCAGGTAGATATAAATGGGGTGACTCTAATGGATATGGTCAGCTTGACGTAGCTCTTTTAGACGGCTCTGGCAACTATGTGAGGGGGGCATCGTACATTTTTTCTGGCAATGGTTCAGCAACTGCTCCTGGGTCATGGGTTCCTAACTCAGATGGTAGACTTAAGTTCGACATCAAACGCATCGAGGACCCGTTAGGAAAAATGGTTAAGCTTCGCGGCGTAACCTGGCAGCGTCTGGATAGCGTGGCCCCAGGGATTGGGTTTATTGCCCAGGAAGTGCAGGATGTATTTCCTGAATTCGTTTTCGAGGGTGGTGACCGTACTCTGGATGATGGTACGGTCGTAGAGAAGGTTTTAAGCCCTGATACCTACGGTGTGGCTGCGGCACTTCACCATGAAGCGATCCTTGCTCTCATGGATGAGATTGAAAGGCTTAAAGCACAGGTCGATAATTTGTTATTGGCTCAGTAATATATTCATAAGCCGGTAGCGGATTATTCAGCTCCCGGCCTGCATCGCCTCAACTTTTCCCGTTAGTTCTTCGATTTTACTCATCAACATGAGAATGGCTTCGTGGTGAAGAGCTGCAGCTACATCACCAGGTGATAGTGCTAATGGTTTCTCTATCACTTGTCCATCTACTGTCAAAGAACCCTCCCGGGAATGTGATACAGCTTCAGGGAACACCTCCTGCACCTCCTGGGCCACAAAGCCAATCCCAAAAGAGCCTTTCATCTGGTCATCTTTCCGCACCCAAGTATAACCACGTATTTTTTTCATTTTCTCAAATACGTCTTCAATTGGGGTGAGTTTATCTTTTATTCGGCGATCGGAGTTATTTACCCATGCCGCGGCAGCGTAAGCATTTCCGCTTGAATGGTCAAAGTACCAGTCTTTAAATGTCGACGTATCCCATACACGCAGAAATCCATATCGGGTATTCCCAGCCATCTGAGTAAACATGTGAAACTGTGAAAGGGCAGATCCGCCAGAGTTTTGAAGAACTGACTCAAGCTCGCCACCGGACGCGGGGTTGGAATCAGAAGTTCTTTTAGCAATCACAGCTCCTGTGATCCCCCCTCCCGTTTTACCTTCAAGAGTGTTGAGCCGATTGTCATTCCCAGCGGCGACCGTTCCCGCCGCTGATCCAACGTCCCTGGTAGCGCTGTTTCCTAAACCGAGGTTTTTGCGAGCGCCTGATTCGGTTGTCGAACCGGTACCGCCCTGCTCCAGAGACAGCGCTGTCGTAAGTCCGCTTAGCGAGGTAATGTCATCGTTTGCACCTTTTGCCGCCTTGCCTGAGAGAATAGTGGTAATGCTATTCCATGCTGGTCCCGTCCATTTCGTCCCATCCGGCAAAGTTACTGTTACATTGCCGTTTCCAGAAAAAATACTTTGCCAGTTCTGTTTGTCGTAATTCAGTCCACGCAGCGCTTCTGCACTTTGTGCCACCAGCGCGGCAGTTACCATGTTCAGCGCAACGCGGGGGACGGCTGACCAAGCAGCGCCGGATTGCGTTGGCCCGGTAAAGTTGCTGACCAGCGTCACCTGGGTATTACTGTCGACCGTTTTCACCGGCAGCGTGTAGGGCACACCGCCCACAGTCGAAACAATGAAATCACCTGCGGCGAGTTCGGTTGCGAATGAGGTTCCGGCACCGCCAACAACAGCGGACCCATTTGTCAGGGTGATAGTTCCTGCAGACATATGCGCTCCTTTCGGGCAATAAAAAACCCCGCCGAAGCGAGGTTTATTCAAAAATGTTTGAGTTAATGGCAGGTGGTACTACTGAACGTGTTTGCGCTGACCCATGACCAGTTAAATGGGTAACCGGCGCGGTACTGGGTCTGGTTACTTTGCTTGCGCACTCCGTAAATCTGGACGATGTTTTCCTGTCCGCCGATCAGGGCCGTTCCGGTACATATGGGTTGCTGCTTCTGAAGAACGCCAGCGCAACCGGAGAGCAATACAGCCACCGCCAGGCAAAGAATCATGTTTTTCATCGTGGTTATATCCCAGGGTATTAACGAAGATAAACAATAACAAGATGAATCAAAGGGATATAATTGATTCTGTAGATCAATTTCATAAGATTGATCGCTGAAAACGATCAATCGTAGTTGGCGCAGTTGATGGCCATAATCACGTTTCTCAGATTTGAATACGCGACGTTCTGAAGGTTTCCGCCGGGCGTTGTTTGTGGTCTGGCGAATATTCGCGTATTGCCTCCCTCAAGTTTTGCCATGCTCTTGTAAATCGCCGAGTAGGGCTGCGGCTGGCCGCCAGCCGATATCACTCCAGTAATCAAACCCAGCATGGCAGGCATACAGGCCCATTTCCCCGCCAGCGTGATATTGATGTTATAGCCTGAACTTGCATCTATCCCGGCAGTACCGAGGGTTACCACATCACTGAGTGTCCGCGTTTCGTTTGTCAAAATAAGCGTCCCTGACGCATCCCAGACGGCCAGCCCGTAGTCTGGCTTTGTCTGTGGGAAAATAGAGAAAAAATAAACGTACGCTGTGCCGGTTGCATTTGGTCTGAGGAAATCAATAGTGATGGTGTTCCCGCTTATCGTCTGGGTGATTTCCACCTCAACCGTGCAATGAACAAAGGCGACAACGGGCTGACCTGAGGGAAATGTGTGCGTCACTTTGGTATTGAAACCCGATGTCCCCTGTAGTTCTGCTGTCTTCCGTGCCTGCAACGAAATAGGCGAACTGTTAGCGGTGACCCATACTTCTCCGGCCTTCGTCGTCAGTAAAACGCCATACTGCGCCATTTATGCCCTCTCTATCTGGAAAATGAGATACGCCGCGGCCGCAGGCTCAGTCCCTGCAGAGTAGTCGGTATCGCCTACTGCCGATACCGTTGCGGTCCCACCTGAAATAGTGATCTTCCTCCGACTCGTTCCCCACTGATCGCCGTTCATGATCTGAAAATAAGTAAGCTTACACCCCGGTGGAAGCACTACGGAGTAAGAGCCTGTTTTTTCATTCTGGGCCAACTGTAGGTAGCCGCTTACACTGACAGGCTTAATTCCATAGTTGTTCACCCTGCCTGAGGCGTCCCAGGTTTCAACACCGTAATGAGCCATCGCTGTTCATCCTAAAAAAGGGCCCCACCTCAGGCCCAATGTTTACCATGTTCCCGTGATTCTGCCGATCTGCACCCTCAACACATTGTTGGCGTCACGCACACTGATTGTCTGGTTTGTCTGTTTCATGGCTCCCTCTCCAGTTGTCGAACCGTAGTTCTCAAATGTTCCTGATTTATCCAGCCTCCACCCGACAGACCCTGCAACATAATTGTTGGACTGGATAAAGTTACCGATTTTGGCATTGGTGATCGTGCCATCCTGAATAAACGCTGAGCTGATAAACACCTGACCGTTTACCACCGCGAACGGCGAATACTGGGTATCACCACTGCCGCTCATCAGCACGAACTGGTTAGCGTTGAAACCAACCCGCGTGACTACCGGCTTCCCTGCCTCTGCAAGCACTGCAATAGACATCCCGGCGTTGTACATCACCCCGTTTATTCTCACGCCCGTTTTGAGGGTGTAGATTGCCGAAGCACCGGAGGCATCTACGACAGCTGTAAGCTTGTCTTCCAGGGAAGCGGTAACATCCTCAATCTGCGCCTGCACCTGCGTCGAAAGTTCGGCCATTGCCTGATCAACTTCAGCAATGGTCGTTTTAACCACCAGGATATCGGCACGCACTTCCCCGTACTGTGCCCACTGGTGCTCAACTGTTCCGTGGTTCGCCAGGGCGTTCTGCAGTATTCCCTCAATGTTGGTATCGATGTCACCGGTGAGGCGTTCCCCGTCGGCAGAGGTTAGGAAATTGTCTGCGATATCACCCAGATAATCATCGGCGTTATCGTTTGACATGCCGCGAACCCAGTCGGTCCAATCACTCTGATTACCAATGCGGTCAACCAGGCGGGCCCGGTACCACTGATGAACGCCAGCAGGCATGGGGCCATGCTGATAATCTGCAGCCGGGTACGGCACCAGGACCAGTAGTTCAGGATTGGCGTAGTCGGCAGTTGTGGCGCGCTGAATCTCTGTATAGGCCGTGTCGCCTGAGCCATCGGGAAATTTCCAGGTCAGGTCGATATGCCAGACCACATCTTCGGTCGCCAGGAAGTTTAGCGGGGTACCCGGTTTTCCCGTTTTTCCGGAAAGATACGTTGTTTCGGCGTATCCCCATGGTGACGACGTATCCTGCGCATTCAGCGCCCGGACGCGCACATCATAGCTGCCTGAATAAATGCCCTGAAACGAGAACCCCTGCGCGCTGGTAACCGGAACGTTGATCCAGTCCCCGTTATCCTTGCGCCATTGGGCAACGTACCGGATTGCGCCCTCAACCTTGTCCCATGACACGTCAAGGCTTGCCACCGTCAGCCCCTGAGACACATGATCGCTCTCAGTAACCACGATATTCTTCGGCGCAGACAGGACGCTTATCGGCGTGACGGTGATCGGGGGCGACTCGATCCGAACGCCGTCATCGATGTAACGGTATTTGTTTGGATCGTGCTGAACGGCCGTAATCGTAAAACCGCCTGTGCTGTCGTCGTTGGCCGCGATTGAAGTGACCCGGAAGTACTGTATCGCGAGGTTATCACTGTCTATCGCCCACACAGCACCAGCGGCAGGTGCCTGACTGAAGGCTGTAGCCACCGTCACCGTTATTCTATCTGCGCTCACAGCGCTGATTGTCCGCGTCTGGGCTTTTCCATCTGGCAGGTTAACCACCAGCCGGTCTTTTGCCGAATAGTCTATTTCCCGATCCAGCGTAATCTCGCGACCGTTGACCGCCCTTATGCGTCCCCCGTTCTCCTTGCCGGAGCGGAAAGGATCGGCGACCCCGATAATTTCAGCGGGCAGCGGGATGTAACCGTCCAGCCCCACGCCAAACGATACGGTGCCGTCTTTGGCATTGGAGAGTAATACCCAGCGACCGCGCCGGTGCGCTTCACTTTGCGAGGTGCAGCCGATTGCGGTCAGGGACGCCTGCCGGACGTCGTAACGCTCTACAAGCGCCGAATCGTAGACCCCCTCAACGGTATCGCTGTAATGGTTCTGCGGATCTGACCAGGACACGAGGCAGGAGCTGTAGCGATTCTTGTATGAACCGCCCGCATAGGTAAATAGCCCATCGATAACGTTTGAGGCGTTATAAACCCAGTCAACATCGTCCTGCGGGACGTCTGCCTGGACATAAATCTGATCGTTGCCCCAGAACGTTATTCCACGAAATACCGCGGCGAGATCGTTAAGTACCCGCCAGGCGTCCTCCTGGCTCTGAATGAAAACGTTGCAGGTGAAACGCGGTTCGGTGCCACCGGCCCCGTCGGAAACCATTTCGTCACAGTACTGGGCGATTGAATACAGCGCCCACTTATCCACCATGGACGCATCCACGCGCGTGCCCATGCCGTAAATTTCATCCAGAACCAGATCGTAAAAGATCCAGGCAGGGTTATTGGACCAGGCCATTTTGAACCCGCCGGACCATGAACCAGAATAGGTTCGGGTTATCGGATCGTAATTATCCGGAACATTAATCAGCTTGCCTTTTATCTTACAGGTCACTTTCGGCGCGCTGCCGTTGAACTGGCTGCTGTCCACTTCTACATACAGGAGCGCGGTTAAAGGGTAACGAAGCTTGCTGTCAATGACTTCCGCATACGAAAACACCTTGAAGGCGTTAACCAGTTTCGAATTTGATCCGCTGGCATCAGCCGTAATACGCCTAACCCTGACAGACCAGCCGGACGTGGATTTTGGCAGATCGATACGGTGGTCACGCTGATATTCCGTCGTGGTCTTTCCGTCAAACTTGCCGTTTACAACCGTTTTCCAGGCGCCGCCGTCCGTTGATAAATCGATCGCATACTCGGTGACCGTGCCCACCATATCGCCGTTATCTTTATAGAGATACTGGACCGGAAGGCTGAGCTTGATGCGGATGGCATCGAGGGAAAGATTGGTAAACTGGCGTGTCCAGGGCGCGGTGGTGGTGACAGTTGTTCCCACCGCAAGCTCGTTATCGACCTGGGGCATCCCGGCAATATAGGTCTGGTCCTGTGTGCCCTTGCGGAACTCCCATTTCACGCCGCTGAAGTTGTATTCCCCGCTGTCATTTGCCAGCGGCGTATCGTTGAGAAAAATGTTCTGAGCAGTCAGGTCGCCCTGTATTTCCCCCTCAGAAACGGCAATGAGCATTTTTAATTTTGCGACCGACAGCAGATCGTCAGGCTGCTCAACCGGAGTATGTGAACTGCCACCTCCCCCTTTGGCACCCTGCAGGATGGTTTCTTGTTTAAGAAGCTGCATTTTTTCACCCATAAAAAAAGATGCCGAAGCACCTTTAAGTTAGTGGCCGCTGGCCTATTGCTGATCGCTCGAGTACATACCGGCGCTGACTATCGCTCCCCCTGCCTCGATCAGACCGTAGGCCAGGGGGACAGGATGCCCCATAGCGACCGTATTGACCGGCGCCCCGAAGGCGTAGTTAGGCGTATTGTCCGTGCTAGAGGATTTACCCGCGCCGAAGGATGGCTGGGGCGTGAGCATCTGGACAACGCCACCCAGCATCATTGACACCCCGACCCCAGTCAAAATTGACGTGGCGCTGATGGCTGTTGCACTCATCGCAGCCCCCCAGGCTGCCATACTCGCACCGGCGGTAAAGAAAGCAGCGACCAGCGCAACGGCACCGACAACTATCTGCAGGACGCCCGAACTTTTGGCCCCCTCATAAACGGGCACGATCCGGTACACGCTTCCACCGCGGGTCATATCAAACTCTTCCAGCCCGATATTGTTGTCACCGTTAAAAAAGGCGAAACGGATCCCCTTCATATGAGCTTCCGACATATATTTTTTGAATCCAGGAACCTGTGAACACATGGCCCTGAGCATTTCGCGCAGATCGGCAACATCAAACTGAACGCGTTTACCGAATTTTTTAGCCATTTTCCCTTCGAGAATAAGCGTCTTAACCATGCATTCGGTCCTTATGCCTGACCACCCGGACCGTTCTGTCGCGATAATATTTTCCATAAGGCGTTCGCGAAGAAAGATGCCCGAACAGATGATGGAGAATGATGTTGTCACCCACATATACCGCGGCGTGATTAGTCACCGATGCCTGCACACTCATCATGATGATGTCCCCGGGCTGCATTGCACTGGCGGCAATCTCAACGAATCCCTCGCGCTCCCAGTTGTCGTCATAGAGCCGCTCCTTGCCACTCTCCCACCATTCGTAAGGTACCGAATAGTCCCCGAGAACAATGCCGTATTCGCGCAGATAATATTCACGGATTAACGACCAGCAGTCCGCGTAACCCAGCACCCACTGCCGCCCGGCATAATCCCGGTCTTCACGCGGGGAGATCGTACAAAAGTCCCCGTCCGGCCAGGACATGATCCCCCACTCAATACCCGACCAGTCGCACTGGATCCGGTCCAGCTCTGAGGGCACCAGCCGAACCACATCCGGATGGGAATGAATTAGCATGATGATCTCACCGCGCGCGCGGGCAGCGAGCTGGTCTTCCGGGGAGAGCGTGAATGTTTCCTCGGGTTTATCGGCAATGTTGCGGCAGGGAATATAGATTTGCTGCAGGCCTAACTGAACAATCAGGCCGCAGGCTTCTTTGGGGTATTCAGCAGAGACGTGCTGACGGATAGCATCCAGCAATTTTTCACGCATTTTTATTTCCCCTGCAGGTTTGCAGCCGGAAAACCGCCGAACGGCAGCGGCGCGTCCGGGCCGTGACGATCCTGACAATCCTGCCGGCGGCCGCCACAAACATCTTTCGACGGGTCATCGGTCGGCGTACCATCTTTGGTAAAGTATTTCGTGCCGTTGTAATCGCATCCGGTCCCGCTTCGGTACCAGCCCCGCATACACCAGGTGCAGACAGGAGTAATCTGCCGTGTCGGCAGCTGCAGGCTCTGAATATCGAAAGGAGAACACAGCTCGAAATCAACCTGTACCCGCGTCTCTGCGGTTTTAGCATTGACGTAAAAGAGCTGTACGCGCTCATCGGCCGGGCTGGCACCCGGATTACCGTTTTTCCAGTTGGCGGCATCGAGATACTTCGAAAGCGTGGTATGGATTTTGACCTTAGCCCTGACCATATCGTCATATTCAAGACACAGCGCGGTGACATAGTTTCCGACGTTCCCGACGGACAGCGTGGGCGTTGGCTGGGAACCTGTACTCGATAACTCCATCCCCTTCAGTTCGTAGGGATGGGGATCGTACTGGTTTCCCTGCCAGATAATGGCGGGCAGATTTTCTGCGGCGAAGGCTGCCCACCCCTCTTCCTGAATATTGTGCGCATGAAAACGCAGCACCTGATCCATACCGAATTCAGTGCCGTCGATCTCAATCAGCTGAATAACGCTGCCGGGCTCAAGCTGTTGGATGTCTGCCGTAAAACTCATACTCCCCCCATAAAAAAAGCCGCCCGGAGGCAGCTTTCAGTGTTTGTCGATAAAATCAGGGCGCGAACGCCTGTTCAAAAGTGAAGGCCACAGTGGCTTTTTTCCCGGTAGGGAAAGAAACGCTGAACGAATCGGCCTTCATTCTGAACAGCTTTTTTTCACCCCATGGCGTGGTCCACCAGAACGATTTAGTAACGTGAGACATCAGGAAAGCGCGCAGCGCAGCCGCCTCCTGTCTGGTGCCCGTCCAGTCCAGGTTCCACGTTTCCTGTTTGTCGTTGATCCCCATCCCCGCTATCTGTTTGTAGCCATCCCCGAACTGGGCCTGCAGCGTTCGGGCTGTTTCAGTGCCCTGCGCTGTTTTTCTCGTGCGCCAGGTAAACGTGTCTGTCACGGTGTCCTCCTCGAATAAAGCACGCCGCCTGCGGACATTTCTTTTTTCAGTCGCTCGGTAATTGTCTGCTGAACAATCGCCTGCAGCTGTTTCGCCGTCCCCGTGGCATTCGCCTGATTTATGCTTCCGTCACTCCCCTGTTGGCTGATGCTGACTGGGGCATAAACACTGATCCCACCCATGCCAGCACCGGCTGCGCTCCCGCCGCCGACCAGCCCCCCCGAGGCATACCCGCGCATCAGGCGATAGAGATTAGCCACGCCGATGCGGCTGGTTGACTCTTTGGTGAAGACGAATTCCCCGCGGTGAACGATACCTGCTGGCTCGTACTTGCCGCCGTGCCCGGTAAAACCGCCCACGTCAAAACCCTGTGGCCGGTATGACGGGACCGCAAATGACTGACCTGCAGAGGAGGTTTTCGTCCCCCCGCTCACCCAGCCCATTGCGCTCTGGATGGTGTAAGCCACCAGCAGCTGGTTGATAACGGACACTATCATTTTAAGGATCGAGCTGGTGAATTCCCTGAAGCTCGCCTTCCCGGTTGTCGTCAGGCTGGTAAGCTGACCCGCAAGCCCGCTAAACGTTGCCTGCGAAATCTGCTGAACAGAGCTGAAAACGTTTGTCGCTGAATCCTGATATTCGGCCCAGCCCTGTTTAGCCCCGGCCAGCCAGTTTGCGCGCAGGGCATCTTCAGCCTCGAATGTCGCCCTTTGCTCTTCCAGAACCTTTTGCTGCGCCTGAGGGTTGTACGAATAGCTTTCGCTGAGACGCTGCAGCGTAGTTTGTCGCCCGGCTTCCCGGGTGGATACCCCCTCAGACTGAGCCTGCAGGCCCGCCCTGGCGGCTTTTTGCTGCTGCTCAAACTTCACGGCCTGATCGGCCAGCTGGTTGAGCTTTTGCTGGCTGGCAACCTTATCGCCCAGGTCGGCCAGCTGCCGCTTGTACTCGAGCGTTTCTTCCTTGTGCGCCAGCAGGGATTTTTCCTGCGCCGTAAGCTGACGACGCCCCGCGGCCTCCTGCAGAACGGTGAACTGATTTTCAGTCTGCCAGAGATCCTGACGCTGTTTACTTATGACGTCGTTCACGCTGGTGTGCTGCTCAAGCGTTTTAAGCTGGGCCTGAAGGGTGAGAAGTTCGGCCTGCGCCTTTTCCTCGGCCTTGTCTCCGGCGGGCGTTGAGTAGCTTTTGCCTTTCGGCGTTTTTGGATCCTTCCACTGCTTTTCAATCCCGGCGCGGGCCGCGGCAATGTCCTTTTCAGTCCATAGCGTGGCGACACCGTCTTTCGCATCCTGGCGGTTTTTCTCAATAAGCTGACTGAGCTTTTTCTCTGCTGAAGCCCGCTTTTCTGCCGCCGTCGCGCCGGACTCCACCAGCTGGTTAAACTGCTGCTGGCTTCGGATTGCCTGAGCCTGCTGGTCCGTTCGCATTTTTTCCCGCGCGGCTGCCAGCCCTTCCTGGGCGTATTGCTGATCGGCAAGATCGTAAGCCTGTTTTTTCAGCTCCACCTGCTGGCGCGCGTTTCTCAGCCTTTCCGCATCCGCTTTCTGCAGAACGTTGTTACCGGCATAATCCGGGTCGACCTTAAGATTGCTGAACAGCGCGCGGTACTCTTTCTCTGCTGCCTGCCATTCAGCAAAAGAGTCCTGGCGCTTCATCGCGGTGTCAGGATTACGCCCGACGCCCAGCATCGCATCCCACGCACCGAAGGCGGCATTCTTCACCCAGTTCCAGGCTTTTTCGAGGGATCCGAGATTATCCTCGACCGCCCCGGCGCGCTGAATGACCGCGTCGGAATATGCCCGCATGGCCAGCTCAGCGGCCTTCTGAGAATCCCCCAGCGCCTGAGCAGAAGCTATCTGTTCATACTGGGTGGCTGTCAGAAAATGAAGGGAATCGTTGAGCGTCGCGACCGCGTTAACCGGATCATCCTTCAGGCGTTTAAACTGATTTATGGTTTCGTCAACGGCCTGCCCGGTAGCCTGCTGCAGCCTGGCGGCAACATTGCTGACCATGCTGACGTCATTCCCGCTGAACGCGCCGCTTCCAACGACCTGTGCCAGCACGCCTGCAGCGGCATGCTGCGTGATGCCATTACCGGCCAGCGAGCGCGCCAGCGCCTGAAGCTGCCCTGACGTTTTCCCCGCGTAGCTCCCGGTCAGGATCAGCTGCCTGTTAAATTCCTCAGACTCTTTGCTGCCGTCATACCAGGCCTTACCCAGCCCGAATACCGCCGCGGCAATCCCACCAACCAGGCCGGCGATCCCCAGGCCGCGCAGCGACAGCAGCTGGTCTATCCATCCTGCCCGGTTCGCCAGCGTGATCCCGGAGCCGCGCAGCGCACCGAAGTTACCGCGCATGACCTCGCCGATAAGTACCCCGAGCTCCTGCCGGGCAGCAGCACTTTGCAGCCCCAGACCGTGCGTGGCCACTTTGGCAGCTTCAAGCTTGCGGATATAGATCTCAGCCGCATCGCTGGCACCGACCTGCGCCGCCTTCATGCGCAGCAGCTCGGTACCGGAGAGCTTTTGCTCTGCAACCTGTTGCTTCAGCTGGCTGAGGAATCGCGTGCGCGTTGCGGCCGATTTTTCCTCCACGATCTGCAGTTCTTTTTGCCGGGCCGTGGTGCGGGAAATAAGGGCGAGATAATCCTGCTGGGTTATGTTGCCCTGTGCCCTCGCTGCGCGAAAGCGCGCCTGCACGTTCGCAAGCGACTGTGTTTCACCATTGAGCTGGCGAACGCCGTCAATCTGGCGGAAAAATGATGCCGCCAGTTCATCCTGTCGGCGGGCAAGCGCTGCAGCCTGCCCGTCATTCTCACGCATGCGCTGATTAAGCTCGGTCACGCGGCGATGAGTTTCATCAACGGACCTGGAAACGTTCTGCCAGTCTTTTGTCAGCCCTTCCGTTGCGGCTGACTGACGGGCTTTCATGTCTGCGGCAGCCGCCGCGCCAGCGTCGCCCACACTCTTTAGTGCAGCGCTCTGACGGTCCGCAGCACGCTGCATTCGCGCCTGAACTTTATCAGACTCATCCGCCATTCCTGTCAGTTGCCCTTTGATTCGGGCGACCTGCTCGCTGAAGGTTGCGCGGTCAACATCCAGCTTAATAACCAGATCGCTAATCTGCTGGGCCATATCGGATACCTCCTGTTATCCCCTCAGCGGCGGTCATCAGCGTGTTATCATCCGGCTCGTCATCGCTGAAGACGACATTCGAAGGAGAAAGCAGGCTGAAATGTGCGGGGGTAAGTTCCGGTTCGCGGAAGAAAAGTGTGGAGATGGAATAAAGCAGCTCTGAGAAATGCGCATCGAGCTGCGCGTCCTGAAAATAATGCTCCCGGTAGAACTGGTGCCAGTCGCCCAGCTCACTGGAAGTCATTCCAGCCAGCATGACGCGCCAGTCGGGTCGACCGAACTCGCGCGCCAGATTCAGGACAAACTTCAGCTCGCTGGCAAGGGCTTTTCCGCCGTAACGGGTTCTGCGCTTTCGGCCTCCGCTGAGGCATCCGGATCGGCAGGATTGTCATCCTCAACCGGAACGAGCATGCCGGAGAGCAGCTTTATTTCCATTTCTGCTTTACCGATCGCCTCTGGCGGCCAGCCGCTAAGCACCTGCTGATAAAGCGTTTCCACATCCGTGCCAGCCGGATCGTTATGCCACAAAGACATCGCGATCAAACGCGCACCGCAGCGAATATTTGAGCCAATCAGCCTGGCCGTCATTTCCTGATCGCTGATGCCGTCGCTGTCAGCGCTGACGGCCTTTTCCTCTGCGGCCATAAACGTGATGTACTCAATACGCTGCAGCGCCGACAGCTCGAAGATGGTCAGGGATTCTGTTTGCCAGGTGAACTTCTCTTTTTTAAGAAACATGCGTCCTTCCTTACGCTGCAGTTACGGTGACTTTGCAGACCGCTACGAAATTACCGTCGCTGGTCATAACAATAACGTCAGCGGTGCCTGCTGCCACGCCGGTGACGGTGATCGCGTTGCCGCTAACGGTGACCGTTGCTTTTGCCCCGTCGGAGGTTGCCACGCGGAACGAGGTATCTGAGGCACTGGCAGGGTTAACCGTCACATTTAGCGTTGTGGTTGCGCCCACGACCACGCTTGCCGGGGCTTTATCGAGCGTAACGCCGGTCACGGGGATATTCGGGGTCCCGCTTTCTTCTGCCAGCTCCGGCTTGCCGGTATTGGTGATTTTCGCTGTACGGGTAATGACCTCTTTTGCCGGAATGGCTTTACCCAGGCTGCTGCACCAGCCGCGGAAAACGTCGACGGTACCGTTCGGGTATTTGATTTTGTAATAGCGCACTGAGCCATCAATAAACCATGCGACCAGGTCTTTTTGCCCTTCTTCGCCCGGCTTCCAGGCGAGGGTGAACGAGGTATCGCCAGCAGATTTTGCCCCCTGGGCGGTGGCGTTCCAGTCGGCATCCTCGTCGTCGAGGTAAGTGTCGTCATACGATTCGGCGGTCATTTCGCCCGGCGTCAGCTCTTTAATTTTCGCCAGACGGTTCCAGTCGATATCCGAGAGTGGGTTAGCGAAAGCGTTGCCCGTTCCGGTGTAAAGCCAGAGGGTGGTACCGGCGCCTTTTACAGGAGCAAGTGGATTTGGTGTTGGCATCTTTTCCTCACATTTCGTAAGTGATTGAATATTTCATATCGGCGGAGGTCCACAGCCCCATCACATCATCGCGCTGGTAATCGAAGCCTTGTGGAACCATGAGCGTTAACAGTGAATCGAGGCCGGGAACATCAGCGAGGGCCGGATAGATATGGCTCTCCATCCATTCATCCAGTTCGGAATCTGGTACCTGCGAGGACAGGAAGACCTCGATATGTAGCGTTGCCGCCCACATATCGGCATCAAGTTCTTCGCCGGTATACTCCGCATCGGTCAGATAGACCGCGACGGCAGGAAAATCCTCCTCCTCAATGACAGCCGGGCGCCCGTCAAAAAACATGACGTCGATCCCGATGGCCGCTTCAAGCACATCAATAATTTTCTGGCGAATGAGAGTGTGTTTCATCGTGTCAGATGCAACCTCAGTTGTTGCCTGAGGGCATAGCCAAGTTGTTTTGGCATTTCCTCTTCAAGCATGCGTTTCTTCTCTGCTTCGAAAGCAGTAGTGAGGGGCGCGGACAATGGGATTTTGACCACGTCGATGGGATAACGACCTTTTCCTGCAATGCGCTTCATGACGTGCCAGCGGCCGTTCGCCAGGCGCTGGATAAAGGCGTCGCGAAAAACATAACGGCCAATTCTCAGCACGCTACTTTTTCGAACCAGCGGACCTTTTCGGTTCGTCGCCCTGACCTGCGCGGCACCGAGTTTGATGGCGGGAAGGTTGCCCCGGTTAACCTTAATTCGGGCCGCTGAGTGCCCTGAAGCCGAGGCTTTGTTGATTCTCACCCTTTGTCTGACCAGCTTTACAGGTATCCCCGAAACGCGGTTATCACCGGCTACCGTTTCTTTCGCCACCCTTCGGACGGCAACCGAGACGCCATTAGCAGCAACCCGGTTCACAGCCCATGCGCTGGCATTGGGAACCATATTTCTGTCCAGGCTATCCAGGTTAGCAATCGCCTGCTCAAGACCTTTTATCGACATGAATGCTCCTTAACGACGCCGCGATCCGCCGGGAGGTGATCCACTACCCAGCCATACATGGCAGGAACCGCAATCATCCGGGCCCACGCGATCAACCCAAAATTCACGCCCGTTTACCTTCAGCGTGTCCAGACGTTCCAGCCCGCTTACATCCGATGAGTTCACAAAAAACGTCGGCCTGGTTCCGTCAATTCTGATCCCCGCTTCTGCGAAACCGATGTTCTCTGGATCGTCAAAGACCCCGCGGAGCGTGACGCCGGATAAAGATCCAGAGGTTATCCTTGCCTCTGCGCCCATCACTCCACGTATAGTGGTATCCGCGCGCGCCATCGCTTCATCAAAAAGATTATCGAAATCAGCCATTAGGCCCCCTGTCAGACTTCCCGGGCCAGCCCCTGAGAAATCAGTTCGTCAGCCTCTGCGTCGGTCACGCGAATAACGACACCAGGCTCAACAATAGAGAGGGACTCGTTGCGTGTGGCGTGAAGTGCATCAATGTGCAAGGTCACCAGTGTCTCAACCGCCACCAGCTCGCCGGGCTCCTTTGATGCAGGATTTTCGTTAATCGAGCCTGAGGTGTTCTCTGGGCAGGGCTCGCCGGAGGTACTGCTGGCAGTAGTACTGGCCACGGGCACCTCATCGCCCTCTTGTCCGTCTTCGTCGAGCTCCTCTTCGAGCTCAGAAATACGTAACGTAAGCTCCTGGATGGTGCCTGTGACGTTGACCTCACGATCAAGCTTTACGCCCAGCTCTTTCAGTCGGGCGATAAGGGTTTCTTTTTCTGTCATGGAAAATACTCCTGAAATGTGGCCCAACAGGGCCACTGGGGAAAGTTATGCCAGCTTGACTGAAACGAACGCGTCCGGATCTGGCAGCAGCATCAGCGGAGCTGACTGAATCATTGTGAACTCGCGCGCCGGGTCACCCGTCTGTACCCAGTTCTTCGGGTAACGTGTTGAGGCGTTGATACCTTCGCGCTGGGCATCTGCATCAAGAATGCAGCCATAGGTGCGCAGGCCACGGGCCAGGGTATTACCCAGGACCATAGTCAGGTCTGGCAGAGCATTCTTTTTGATGTCATTTTCAACAAGCTGGCCTGCGTAAACGACAATGGCCACATCGCCGTACATGCCCTTATAAGAAACGGCTTCACCCAGGTCTTTCAGGGCGGTTTCCAGCTCGGAGTTAGAGCCGCGACGTGTATCCAGCTTCTCCTTCACAGCGTCGAAAGAACGGAACAATGCCCAACCCTTCGGATCGAACACGATAATGTTAATTGTGCCGCTGGCGTTGAGCGCATAGGCTTCAATGTCATCGGTCGGGTCGTACGTTTTTTTGTCGCGAGAAGACCAGGCAGCTGCACCCGCCTGGATGATGTTGTTACCGGCACTGCGGCCCATATCTACTTCTACTGGCTCAAATGCTTCTCCGCTCATGGTGTATTTCCCATAGAGCACAGCTTCAATTGCTTGCTTCTCTTCCACCTGTGCAATCGCCAGCTCTTCATCTTTCATGTTCTGAAGGATGATGCGTCGACGTCGATAGGCAGGGTCTGCCAGATTTTGTGGATCTTCATCAGGCAGGCGGCGAAGAGTCATCTGCGGGTTTACTTCGTGTTTTGGCTTCACATACCCCGGCGTAAATTCCGACGTGCTGCCGCCGCGGGAACGTATCACCTTGCCGGAGACAATCGGCGACACATAAAGAGCCATGTTGACCAGGCCAGGAATTTGAGACAGATAAACTTTCTCTGTACTGAAGGGATAAGTTTCGCGAAAGAAGATGCGCAGGAAGAGCGGATCGAACTTGAATTTCTTCTCATTGACCGCCAGAAGCTGGGCTGTTGTGTAAACTGACATAGATTTTTCCCGTAAAAAAAGCCGCATAAGCGGCTTTTATGAAAGTTGAGGGTGATTAAACGATGCTGATCGCAGTACCGGCGAACGCGTTACGCTTGATATTTTCGTCGGTAACGGCAGATGGCCAGAGCACATCTTCGATGCGGAAAGAACCAGATTTATAAAATGCCAGTTCAGCACTGCTCTGATCAGCGGTAACCGCAAGAATGCCGGTTGCTGCACCTGCATGCTCGCCGTCCCAGACGGTTAGCTTGCCGGACGTAGCATCGAGCATGAGCGGGGTCATTGCCGGGGTGGATGCTGTCAGTTCGCCCGGTGCATACGCGGTGTGTGCCGGATCGCTGTTACCGAGCGGCTGGTGATGAGTAAATACTTCGGTGATTGCCATGTTAGCCTCTTAAACGGGGGTGTTTAACAAATCGTCGCCGGCTTCAGCAGAGGCATTCCCTGCTGAAAGAGCGCCTGGTGCGGTTTCCATCAGGCGATCCAGCGCCGTATCGGTACGCGCCTGGGCGCTTTGCGGCGCCGCGGCCAGAATGCGCTGTGCACTCTCGACCGTCATGCCCGGCGTTTCTGCCAGCGCACGGGCCTGTGATTCACGACCTTTTGCCTCTTCGCAGTTCAGAATACCCATGATGCGACCATTCTCGGCGGCTACGGCTGCCGATACCTGAGCGCTGAGGTCTGCCGGGGCCATTAAGGCAGCAGTTGTTGTATCAACGGTGGTGACCTGCTCAGCCGGTGCAGTCGTCTGTGTTGCTGCTTGGTCAGCTGGCTGATTGGTCGCTGCAGATGCAGAAGGTGATGGCATAGTTCCTCCAGTGGTTGTTTTTTTGCGTCTGTCGAGTGCTTCACGCATCACGCTGAGCGCGTCGGTATTGTTAACAAGTTCATCCGCCAGACCGTTATCCACGGACTCCTGACCGGAGAAGACGGCCGCTTCGGTGTCCAGTACGGCCTGCACTGACATGCCGGTATAAGCGGAAACCTTTTCGGCAAACATCTGACGAGTGGCATCGATGCGTATCTGAAAATCAGCGCGAACGTCCTTTGGTAGTTTTTCGTAGGGATTGCCGTCGACTTTATGATCGCCGCTGTAAATCAGCGTGACCTCAACGCCGTTAGTTTTCAGCGCAGCGCCATAATTACTGTGCGCCATCATGACGCCGATGGAGCCGGTTCTGGCCGTTTGCGTGACAAGCCGTCGCGATGCAGAACTGGCAATTAGCTGCCCTGCGCTGCAGTTCATATCATTTGCCAGCGCCCAGACGGGCTTGATATCCCGCATCCGGGCAATAATGTCAGCACAGTCGAAAGCCCCGGACACCATCCCGCCCGGCGTGTCCATATCCAGCAGAATACCGTCTACTCCTGGATCGCTCATTGCCTGCTGCAGTCGGGCAATGACCCCGTTATAGCCCGTCATACCGGAATAAGGCTGAAGTGACCGGGTTTTGCTGACCAGCGTCCCGGAAACGGGCAGCACCGCGATCCCGTTTGTTACCTGATAGCTCCGCGCTGGCCGGGGCCCCATTTCCTCGTCATCGCCAAACAGCGCCAGCGGCTCTGCAATTTGTTCAGCGCCGAGCGAGACGCCAGAAGCGGAATCCGTCAGTCGGGTGATACCCAGCTGGCCTGCCAGCGCGCAAAAGAAAACCCGCGCGTAGGCGGGTTCAAGCATCAGCGGCTCATTGAAGGCCATGCTGGCAATATGCGGGAGATTACGCAGCTCTGGCGTCATCTTTTACCTCCTCGTTTGATTTTTTCAGCCCAGATTCAAATGCAGCTGCCGCCCATGCCGGAGGTTTAAGTCCCGCACTCCGGCGCTCCATAGTTTCACGTACCTGCTGAGAAAATATTTCCTGATAGTCATCTCCGCGTTTGGCACACTCCTTCTCATATGTGCTGAGACCAGCCTCAATCAGCATCACGGCCTCCTGCACCTCCTTCAGCCCATCAATAGCCATGCGCCCCGAGCCAATCCAGTTTGCGTTACCCCAGGCAGTTCTCGCCTCCTGGAAGCTAAACCTGGCTTTGGACGGGAGCGTGACAACCCGGCGCGCAATCGCCTCTTCGAGCCAGCAGACGAACATCTGGCAGGCTTGCCGGGCCGCGACAAACTTGCGACGCCCCATAAAGAACGCCCAGGATTCATTGGCGCTGGCGCGCGCCGTCGAATAGCTCATCTGAGAGTAGTTACGGGAAAGCTGCTCATACGAAACACCAAGACCGGCCGAAATATAGCGCAGGAGTGATTGTTCAAAGGTGGAATAACCGTTATCGGTATCCTGTGCTGACTGAAGGTTCAGGGAATCGCCCGGCATAAGATGAGGAACTTTCGCGCCACCGAGGCGAACCGGCGCTGCAGCGTAGTATGCTGCCATTTCGCCAAGCCAGCCCGTCAGCTTATTTTGCTGCTTACTATCCGCGCCGAGGATAAAGTCCATCGCCGTATCGGTATCAAGCTCGCTCTCGATTGTCGCCGCATACATCGCCTTTACAATTGAGCTCTGGAGCTGAGTATTTTGCAGGGTGTCGAGCATTTTCATCTGCTCCATCACGCTGTAAAACACGTTTGCGCCGCGGGTCTGTCCATCCTCAAGCGGTTCAAAAATATGGATGAATGATGGCCTTCCGCCCGGCAGTTCCCGTGGTATATAGGTCCATTTTTGCGACATCCAGCCAGGATAGCTGTCTTCACTGACGTAGTACCCCAGCGCTGCGCCGCTATCACTGATTTTGACACCCGCGCGACAGTTACGCGTGTCACCTGTATTACCGGGATTACTCACGCGTTTTGGACTAACCATTTTAAATTGCGTGCGAAAAAGTCGCGATGAATCACTGTCCCAGGTGGGCTGGACGCACAGTTCACCGTTAAATGCGTGCGTCGCAACGCCTTCACGGATCATCATCGTAAAGGTACGCTTGCGCTCGGCATCAATCCCGCAAAAGTCATCCTCCGCATATTCATACCAGGCGGCCTCCACCTCCCTGGCAAATGCCCGGCTTTCCTCTTCTTTAATGCCGAGATAACGCCAGCTCGGGCAGTAACTCAGTCTGAAAAAAGACCCGACGATGTGATCCTGGTGAAGCTGAACGGCGTTTGCCGCATATCCATTGTTACGGACCAGATCATCAGCACGGGCATTCCCCCGGGCGAAGTTCGGCAGAAGTGCGGCGTCGGCACTTTCACTCTGGGGATTCCAGGCATTTAGCTGCCCACCGAATCCGCCGCCACCGGCGTGATAGCCTGCATATTCCCTCAGGGAGGTTTTCCCGTCGGGGCCAACTAAAGAAGGAATTTTCATGCGTAGAACCTTGCCGGCCCGCGGCGTCGTGAAGTGGTACCGACCTGTGACTCTAGATCGGCGATGTACTTTTTCAGATCGCTGACTGACGTCGCCGTAAATTCCACCCTTCGACCGTCTTTCTGTACCGTCGCAACCCGTTTTCCCATCATCAGATCATGTAACGCTGCGCGCGCGGCATCCAGTTCAGCCTGTGTTGCCATTATTCATCTCCCGCTAATGCCCTGGCATAATCCGCCAGAGATTTATTATTTTTACGGCCAGTGTCTTCTTCCCGTAAGCTGGCCAGAAGAGAATCCAGATCCAGCTGCCAGCGGGAGATACTTATCCGCAGAGCTGCAAGTGCATAGACAAAACAGTCAAGCGCCTCATTTCGTCGTTTTTTACTGTCCCAGACGATTTTTTTCTTCCCGTCTACCCACTTCTCAACCTGCTCTTCAGCCGTAAGCTGCTGAGCCTCAGCTAAATCATATATTTCAGGGTTATTAGGGAAGTGAACCGCTCCCGCCAGCGGTTCGTCGCCTTCTGCCACCAGCGTGAAACGGTTATAAATTTGCTCTTTCGCGGTGTCTGTTCCTACCTCAGTGAGATAAACGCCGTTCTTGTTACGCTTACGAGGCATATTCGCCACGGGCTTGCCGTAGACAGATGCGCCTTTAACGGGGATGACACGAAACAGACCATGCTTTTTCGAGCGGTTATAAACAATCGTTGGGTCTATGCCACCGATATCCCAGCAGATGCGGGAAATAAGCATCTCAACGCCGTTAGGCCTCGGATAGGTTTTGTTGATCGCCTCATCCAACCTCAGAAGCGTGGATTCATCATCATGTCGCCCCATAATGATAATTTTGTCGATAAGCCAGCTTTCCTCACCAGGCCCCCAGCCCCAGACACGCATTTCGTAACGGTCAAGCTGGGAGTCAATACCGGCAGTAAGATAGGCCACGCGCTCCGGCACCCTGGCACCGAAGTGCTCAATACGTTCGGCCATCACCTCAGCATCAGGACGCTCACCAATTTTAGGCTCCCACGTTTCACCAAGCGTTGTGTTGACGAACGTCTTACGCTTTCCCGTGTCCCCTTTGGTCTTGATCCAGTCCTTGACGATTTGTACCCAGGTTGTGAAGGGGCTATAGGCTGTCCAGATGTGAAAGGTTACGCTGTCAGGCGGATCAATTTCGGCACCCGATGATGAAAACCAGCAAAGTCCGTCGCGCGTCCAGATCCCGGTTTCATCACAGATGTACCGCGCCTGCGAAAAATCGAGCTCCTGCTGTTTAATTACGCAGGCATTGTGTTCACACAGATATATAACGCTGGCAGGATCGCCCGGCGTCCATTTGAACCCGAATGGCGTCTCTTTATCGCCGAATTTAAGGAACTGCTCCTCACCACAATGTGGGCAGGGAACATAGAAGCGCAAGAAATGCTCAGACTCCTTGGCGGCACGTTCAATCTGGCATGTCCCTTTAATTTTGGGTGTGGATCCTCGTATAGATTTAGGCCAGACCGACCCTTCAATACGTTTATCCCCCAGGAACGTTGGAGAGCCCTCTTTCTCGATATCATCGTCAAATGCCGCCAGCTCGTCATAACCCGCCACATCAACAGATTTTTCACGGTAGTTTTTTGCAGCTTTACCACCGAGGCACCAGAAACCTCGCCCATTCGAGAAACGTTTGATACTCAACGTGTTGTCCCGGTGCTTTTTACCGTACCAGGGCGCCAGCGCCAGCAGTGAGGGGATGTCCCGGATTGTCGGTTCGACATGGGATTTCATGAAGTTTTCTGCATCACCGTCGGTAGGTAACCAGATAAGCGAGTTACGCTGTTTATGCTGGATGAAATACGCATACACGCCGAGCAGCATTTTTGAATAGCCTACTCGGGCAGACTTAACAACATTGACCTCGCGGATATAGTCATTACCCATCGCATTCATTATCGCACGCTGAAACGGCAGCGTTTCCCAGCGCCCTTCCTGATAAGCAGACTCTTTTGGAAGGTAATAATTTTCGTCTGCCCACTCAACCGCCGTTTGCGGTTCTGGCCGGTACAACGAACGGAGCCCCGAGCGCGCGGAGTGCTGTAGCCCCTTAACCTGACTGTTCGATATATTCACTCAGCAACCCCGGTATCATTTCATCCAGCGCAGCTGCTTTGTTCATGGCTTTTATGATGTCCTTCTTGAGGAAATCAATATGTCGATTTTCCAGTTCCGGAAAGCGCCGCTGAACCGACAGAGGTATTCCATCAAGGATACTGGCAATTTCTCCGGCTATCCGCGACAGCACGAACGTGCAGAATGCGGTCTCCACCACCTCAGCGGACTCTTTTGCATTTTTAGTTCCTGAGCATCAGCCTGGGCTCGGGTAAGCCTATGGCGCTCATAATCAATCGTGCCAGGCACAAGGTCTGATTCTGAATCAAATCTCAGCTGTTCAACCTCTTTGCGCAGCTTTTCGTTTTCTATCGCTGCGTCACGGGCGGAATACCATTCGATTACGGCGGCAGAGTCATAAAGCACTTCATTACCTTTTCCACCACCGCGCGCAACTGGCATTCCCTGATCCTGCCAGTTCTGGATCGTGCGGATGCTGACACCAAAAATCTCTGAAAGGCGTTTTTTATTGACCTCCATGACGAACTCCAGGCGAAACACAGGGTAAGGAAACCATGCCGGGTAAAATGACTACTGCCAGGCTTTAACACTTCCTTTCTTGTGGTGGGTTATACCCAGCAAAGACAGATACTTAGCAAGAAGAAGAACGGAAAAGGCAAAATCCTGAAAATTTTCATAAATAGCGAGAACCTGCGAGGTCGCCGCCCCGTAACAAGGCGGATTGGCGGAAAGGACCCATAATGACATTGATTATCATTTACATGCATTCATCAACAATCATTTAGACATCTAAACGTCTGTTTTGCATTAATGAATGTAGGTCATATCATGCAGCGCGGCTTCGCCGCAGTGGCAGGCTCACATCTGAAAGACCTTCTTCGATCTGCACGTACGATGTACATTAAAAAGCCCCGCTAACGCGAGGCTTGGTTTGATATGGATAATGACAATCAATCTTCTTTTTTAATCACTACTTCCTGCGGCCGCATCTGCTGTATGGCTCGGACAATGCAGTAAGGAATTACTGCCCAGGCAACTCCCATGGCTGCTCCTGCTGCTTGCTGAGGTGCGCTGACAGCGCCGAAAACCCCAACGATACCTTGAACAAAACCAATAGCCCCGAAAACAACACAAATAGCCCAGAGGATTCTCATAAGCCTAACTCCTTTTATTAAAGAGCTATTAGGATAATACTGAATGCTGTTTAGTAAAGCTCTAATGCACGGCAAAGCCGCCGAAAGTTAACGGTTTGCCCAGGCTCACAGCTGCAAGACTTTCTTTGATATGCGCGTGCGATGCGCATTAAAAATGCCACCAGCGGATGCCAGTGGCCAATGAGGATAAAGTTATGCTTCGAGTTTTTGGATTGGCTGGATTGAGGTAACAACACACTGGCGACGGCTGACGTTGTTTGCTTCAGCAATACCCATCTCAGTTAACAAAACCTGAGAGTCTATATCCTGCCCCTCTTCTAATCGAAGGAAGACATTCCCCTTCTTTACTAAAATCCAATCAGCGGAGTAAATCTCCCACACTAGAAAATACAACATAAGCATCCTTATCATACAGTTATAAAAACTGTATGATAAGGCAGCGTATACTCTTCTGAAAGCATTATCACAGGCACTCCGTGAATGTCTGCTGTATTGCGATGGCGAAGGCAATACAAAAGTTATAGTGGTTCTGAGACGCGTCTATGGTTTGAAATCCAACGGAAACTCCTCACCGATAAGCTCCGGCGTAAGGGGTAATAAACCATCATCACTGGCGGTCTGTATAGCTTTAACTGCCGCTTTACACAATTCCGGGTTCCCTTCTACTACATGCATATTGGTGATTTTATTTGTTCCTTTCGGCTGATGAACACGGATAGTGCATGTATCTCCGACATATCTACTGGCATATGGAAATCTACTTTCAACTGCCTCTTTAAATTTTACAGCCCATTGATTGATTATGGGGAACTCCTGTCTCTGCTTTGGTGTTAATGTTTGTTGTTTTGGCCCCTGACATCCCACCAGGAATAATACGAGGAAACATAAAAACTTACTCATTCTGCGCTCCTTACTAAATGTTTCCGAAGTTATAACATATATACAAACGAAGAATGAACGAGCTATTCTTACTTTGTATTGCAGGCATCTACACAGGGCCTGATGTAATGCTTAACAGTCGGCAACTAGACGCTCTACAGCACGACATGCCCACCAGCAGGCGAGCTTTGTAATGGCTGCCACTATCCGAAGTAGCTCCTACAGAGAAATCATTCCTGTCAAGGAATCACATCTTTACCAAGGAGGATTAATGGTTGATGTAATGCATTACGTTGTTATCAAGAAGCATGCGATTGACCACGCACATTTAGTCGTTTATCTCTTCGAGAGCGACGGAGGCAGGTATTTTTCTGCGGCACGCGCACCAGAGGATGTTGCGTTTGAGATCGGCGATATCCTCAAACATGATGTTGCGAATATCTGGGTTCGTAGCGATGGGACAAAACTAAAATTAGAGGGTAATATTTCTTGCTATACCCTCCAAGAGGCTGAGGCCCGATTTACACAACTAATTGCCGAAATTTGATGAGAAATCTAAGGCACTCAGTGAAGAACTACTGAAGTGCCTTTATTGGCTGGCTCTTGCTTTCTCAGCCTGCCTTATGTCGGCCTTGTCGCGGTTACACTGCCCAAGCGCAGAAAGCAGGCTGACATTCAGGTCCAGACTTTGCCCCCATGACATCGGATCCAGGATAGCCGGGTAAGGCGTCTCAGCCGTGAGGTTTGCCGGAAGCGGCACCACCGGCACCTTGATGTAAACCGTCCGCGTATTGCTGCAGCCGCTTAACTGCGCCATCAGGAACAGGGCGGCGAGCACAATCATCGTTCGCAACAGCAACCTTGATATCTGCCGATGCTCCCGATGCGTCCAGTGCGATCTGCTCTTTTGCATGCTGGTTGACCTCGGAGATGGTGTTGAAAATGGTCATGTTGGTCAGGACGTTAGAGGTCACTGACTCAGCGGCGTTAATCTGCTGCTCTGCGGTTTCTGCGCGCGTCTGCTGCTGACTGGCAGCGTTGTGGTAGTGCATTGCCAGCCAGCCAAGGCAGACAATCAGGCACACCAACACCACGGAGATAATGGCGGTAAGGCGGTTCACTGATCTATCCCCCAGCATGCCAGTGCGCTTTCCTGGACGCGCCGCTCGACCTGACCGTAACAGCCGTTCTTTTGGCCTTTGGTTAGTCGGCAATCACGGCCACCGTCTTTAATCCACCAGCGGATTGCTTCGCATGCCCCTTTACGGTCACCAGCGTTGATGCGATGGTAGAATGTCGATGGATAGCATTTCCCGGGACCAATGTTGTACGGGCAGAAGGACGCAATGCCTACCTTTTGTGGCTCTGTCAGAGGCACTTTGATATTGCGATCAACCCAGGCTAATGCCTTATCGCGTTCAATAGCGTTAACCTTGCGACATTGTTCTTCAGTGGCCGTCATGCCTTTAACAACACGCCTGCCATCGATGACGGTCACGCCGTGACATAAAGACCAGACCCCACCCGGATCAACAACGGCCACCAGCGCATTGCCTTCTTTCTCGCTGATGAACTGGTCAAAAATGAGTGGAGCAGATGCACCTGATGCGATTAGTGCCAGCACTGCTGCGCTGAGTTTTGATTTATTAGACATCATTCACCTCGCGCAGCTCTTCGACGGTCTGCTTTGATTTGGAAATAGAGGTTGGTGAGAAAGGTGAGCAAGCCGAACAGTAAACTACCGATCACACCTATAGCCGCCCACTGCTCTGGGGAGTAACCGTCAAGAAGTCTTCTAAACCAGTAAATGGCACTACCTCCCGATGCGCCGTAGGAAATGCCAGTAGTTATTTTGTCCATTCGATACATGCTCTCACCTCGCTCTATGCGGGTGCTGTTGTGAGAATAAAAAAAGCCCGCTTTTGAAGGCGGGCTAATGAGTTGACTATTTGTAAGGTAGGTGTGAGTAAGGCCTATGCTCAGGAGTGAAGCTGTATCGGCTGATTCACTATCGGTCCAGGAGAACCACAGGGCATTCAGTTACTTCCCACAACTCAAAGAGTAGCAGCAGTTTGCAAAACCATAAAAAAAGGCCTGCTTTTTATGGCAGGCTCTCAAGGAATTTGAAGCTTGTATTATTGTTGTCATGGTGCCGGGTGCCTCCCGGTGACTCTACCCCAGTCAGCAAAGCCGCGCGCATACCTGCAGATAGCAGTCGACTGGAACGCCCTTTCGCTTAGAAAGGATTCACCACAGAAATAAATTACGCTGAACTTATTCCTTCGGTCAATGGGATTAGTCATTACTTCATGATGGCGGATTTACAAATGAAAAAACCTCGCCGAAGCGAGGCTATTTGAATTTGAGGCACCTCATCCAACAAACCACCCCGGTTAGTTGGATTTTGACGAGATGCTTTTGGATGAGCGCTGAACCCAAGGGTCAGTATTTTCACACAGCAATTTTGCGAAAAGCAGCGCTCACGCAAAAACATCTATGGGAGATGAAGGAAATTGGCATCGACAATGAAATCCGAGATAACATCAATGTAAATAACAACTCCAGCTATAAGGCTGGCAATCAGTATCAGGGCAATCAACCAGACGCCCATAGGTCACCTCTTCTGTGGTATTCCCAATACAATCCTTATTCATCACTACATAGAGATGAAAGTACATTGCACAGCTAACCACAAAACAGATTACCAACGCCAGCGTTTTGAGTATCTTTAACAATACATTCTCCCTGTTCATTTATTGTACGCAGTTTAATTCAAACTGGATCAACAAACTGTCAACACAAGAGATAAACCATAGCTTGCAGCACAGGGCCCTTAAAATTTTTTTACTTCGAATATGTCTGGTTAGTTCGGCGATATGACAGGGGTACTGGTGCAATACACCTTCGCGAATACCCCTGTCGTATCGCCGTAAAGCAAAAGCCCCTACTGGCGGGGCTTTTGTTATTTTCAAATTGTCGCTTAAGTTCGCTGCCATCGCGGCGCAGCTCTGCCAAGCATGAATGAATTATCTAAATTCATGGCTCGTTTTCAATATATAAATAGAATTAGAGCACAAAAAGTTAAAACCCAATCATTCAGCTCTGCTCAGCCAGGAGTTTCCGCGTAGATAAAAAGACCTTCGCCCTGAATATCTCCAGGCACCAGCGAACTCGTTTTCTGGCCTCCCAGTCCGTTAGCCACGGTGCGATAGACTGTAGTTCCCGCGTAATGTCTGAGATTTTTTTGCGTGAGGTGTAATACTGCAGACCGACGATATACACCGGGTCAGTTACATCTAGCGCCTGCAGCACCGACTGCTCTACAAAATCCACATCATCATCGTGCATAGCTTCATCAATGATGCTGGTGGCGGGCTGTGGCCACAAAATTGCGTGAGCACGATTTAACGCCTGCGGCCCTCTGAATCCCTCTGCTCGAGCTTGTTCCAGTGCAGCTGTAAAGCGAGACAATGCCTTATCCGACCATCGCCCGCCCTTAAGAACATCCCAGCATGCATGAGCGCGAGGCAATCGTGGGGCTGTTCCACCGCTTACCCCCTCGCCCCATGTTGTCAGCAATGATTTAATCCATGCCGACTGAATACCTGTAAGAAGCATGCTTTTACCCAGCCAGCTTTTACGCGGCGCACTCGCTGCTTTACCCAGCGCTTCAATATGATTACGGCGTTGACGTGGTGTCATCCTGTTCGCTCCTTACGCCAGAACGCCGAGCGCGTAGGCCCGGTCCAGCACTCTAATGATCATTTCCAGCTGCGAGCCATATTTGCGCTCGAATGCCAGGCGGTCGTTATGAAGTTCGGTATGATGTTTTCGGCAAAGTGGAATCGTGAAGATGTCGTGAGCTTTTGTTGCCATGCCACCCTGCCCCCATCCGATTAAGTGATGCGGGTCATCTGATTGCTGCTGGCAGCATTCGCAGGGCTGTGTTTTTACCCAATTCAGATAATTGCGACTTTCCCAACGCAGACGCTTCGGTCGACGCATGAAAGACTGAGGCGGCGCCGGTTCCACCATCACGCCCACCAGCGGTTCTGTCAGCGCATCAGGCAGGTCAACAGCTGAAACTAATTCCCAAAGGATGCTGCTGGCCGGTACAGAAGGCGTAATATCGCTTTCGCGACCAATCTTGCTTTCTCGAGGTAAACGAAGCGCTTCACGAACGCATGATTCTGGAAGTGCATCCGTAACCCCTTTACGTACTGTCCACCAGCAGAGCTCTGCAAGTGAGATCTCACGGCTTTTGTCCAAGCAAAGATAAATGCGGACAGAATCCAGCACATAGGCAACCACGTTATTACAGGCCAGGTCTTCCAGACCCTCGGTATGTTGTTCACGCAGCTGATTATCACAATAACCACAAAGTAAAATGGAACCCGGCTCATGGTGCATGATGGTTAATTCGTGATAATGGTAATCGCTATGAGCGTACTGGCAATTTCCTCCTCCATACTTCAGCAACCAATAATCAAGCCCGCTAATACCACCAGCAGCAGTCAGGACCTTTTCATTCAAAAAGAAGCTTCGCAACTGCTCGTTTTCAGCCAGTGGCTGCCTAGCATCGGGAACACGGCCTGTTTGATATTCGCGCATGCTTTCAGGCTGACGCTCGATCAACACTCTACCTGCGGTGAACAACTCCATCAGCTCTCTGCCTGGCTTCAACAGTACGACACCCAACTCCCGTGCAATCACAGGTTGAAGAAGCGCACGCATCACACTCTCTCCCTGATAATGATCTGCCCATTCTCGCCCCAGAGCTTTGTTATCCTTGAATCCCAGATATGCGTGTCGTCTTCGAAGAGCGCATCCATCAAAGACTTCATAAGATTATCAAGATCGGGCTTACCCTGATGGGGCTTCCCGTTCATCTCTGCCCGCTTTTTCTTGCTCCAGCTCTTCGGCATTGGAAGAACGAAGGTAACGTGTGAATTTGATTCGGGCATGCAAATGCCCAGGAGCCGGACGTGATCGCAAAAGGCCCGGTAACGCATAACTTCAGGGCGCTTCTTCCATTTGTCGGCACGCGTCATGCGTGGCTTACCCATCGGGAGGATGTTGTACACTGTCACGATCACCCCCATGCACGAGAACGCATGCTTTGCGCTGTCTTAGCTGAGGATTTTTGCTGAGGTAGTAATGCGCTGACTATCCAAAAACGAGGGTCAATATCGAGGCTTTTCTCGACGGGGACGCCTTTAGACTTGTAGCGAGCCACCAGTTCATTGGCTTCTTCGGTTGTCAGCCCGGTGTGAGTGAACCAGCTTTTCTTCATGACGCCTCCTGCAGGAGTGACATCAAAAGAAAAATGCTGGCCCGTTGAGGGGTCAGTAGGCATTTATTCGGGTTTGGTGTTTGCGCCATGGTTTCTCTCCAGTGGCGCAGCAGGTATAGGGTGTTCAGGCCTATGACGGGAGTGTAACAGAATTCTTGGAAACGCGATAACCAGCCCGTTCAAGCATCTGCGTAAAGAGTGTCGGTGCTCCTACTATCTCATCATCCTGTAACGGCATAAAGGATACTTCATCCCCACGTCTGTACATGAGCGCGCGACCACTATCAGGAAATGAGTGCAGTCGCGCAACGATAACCCCATCGTTGCATCTGATGACCGCATAGCCCTTGTTAGGTAATTCTTCTTTTTGTTCCACCAATCTCCCCTCCAAACTGGAAAATTTCTGCATGCTGTTTCAATAAAACCAGTCGTCTGCACTTTCCCAGGTCTGCTGGAGGATTTCCTCAACCGTCTTTTTAGCTTCTTTTTCGCCACCGTAAACACTTAACCCATCGGAACCTGCGCGACGCACAATCAGACAGCACTCCTCGAACTGACTCTGGAGTCGTTTTAATAATTCTCTCTCAAGTGCCGGGACTACACCCTCTGGAAGTTCTTTAGTACGATCAATGGTTAATTCAACTTTCATAAGCGCCTCCACCGCAAAAGCTGTATGTTTATACAGTACACTTATGGAGAAGTTTGATCAACGCCTTAACAGCACGAATTGTTAAAGTATGATTATGTTGTTTACAAACGAGACAGTGAGCGGTAATGTCGAAGCCAGTATTACTCACCCAATAAATTCTTCATTAAATCAGCACTATATAACTAATCTTTTATTGGAAACGACAAGCCATGAAAATAGCCACTTCACCCAGACTCATTCTTCGTTCATTTAAAGAGAGTGATGCTTTAGCTCTTCTGGACTATCTGTCTTCGCCACGTACTCCCTGTTTTCAGGATGAAACGCTCAACTCAGTTGAGGATGCCGAGGATGAGGTATGCAGAAGGGCAAAAGATCCAAGCCAATTTGCTGTTTGCCTCAAAGACACCGACCTCGTTATTGGCCATCTGTTTGCAGAAAATAGTGGCGAGCCAGATGCTAATACGTGGTCCGTAGGTTGGCACTTTAATCAGCGCTATGAAGGGTACGGGTATGCAACAGAATCAGTTGGGGCCCTGTTTAAATATTTGTTTAATGTCAAACAAGCAAGACGCCTCTACGCATACGTTGAAGACTACAACCTGTCCTCACAAAGATTGTGTTCCCGCCTTGGGATGCGACAAGAGGGTTGTTTTAAAGAGTTTGTTTCATTTATTACGGATAAAGGCGAGGAAAAATATGACAATACATTTGTTTACGCATTATTAAAAAAAGAATTTAAATCAACGAGTTAAATTACGTTTCAAGTACTTATCAGAGTATGTAAGTTTTGGCTGTGCCATATAAATCCCCTGTGCGCAAGGAGCGGACATCCATTGTACTGGTTTGTTGAGCTCAATCAGGCAAACAATGCTGCCTGCTGCAGGTTATTTATTATTTAGCCAAATGTTTTCTCATCAGTGCATTTTCTAATGTAATTCCACGGCAAATAGGAAAACCTCTCTCCACTACATGAAAGCCGTGTCGTAGAAAGAACGCTTCCGCAGCCTTACTTACATTTGAAGTAAGCTCACTAGTTCCATGTTGCCTCGCTTCCTCATGAATGCAATTCATAAGTAATGTCCCTACCCCCTGTCCTGAATAGGTTCCTGAGACATAAAAATGGTCAATGTACCCATTTGGTTGGAGATCTGCATATCCAGCTATTTCGCCTTCAACCTCTACAACAATAGGGGATAGTTTCCTCATGTGATTGGCCCATTGTTCCTGGTCGATTTCTGCCGGGGCCCAAGCATCAATTTGTTCATGTGTGTAGTAGTGTAATGCGACGGTATGTACAGAAGAATAAAACACGTTAAATAATGAGATTTCATCCCCATTACGGAACCTTCTTATTTTCATAAAACCTCATTATGAAAGCTGCTTGTAGAACAATACTACTTTTTGTGAAACAGGGTGTCATCTCCTCTCTCACAGTGGGCCCCTGCCCAGTTAGCCAGTCCGTTCCGTGCCAAAATCAGACTGATACTTCATGTTCGAACGCATTCGCTAAAACCCGCAGTTTACCGACAATCAAAACCTTACCAGTGCCTAGATTTGATATCCACCTGCTAAAAGCGAGATCACTTTATTGAATTATAGTGTTCTATCACTTTTTCTATGCGTTCTAAAAGAGGAGTAAACCGTGAAAAATCAATAATACCTTTCTGCGCCTTAACAATATGCGTCGCAAATGCTTCTTTACTTAAGTCATTAACTTTGTCACGGTCAGCGACCGTATTAAAACGCTTTCCTTTATACTCCCTGAGCCGATCAGCATCACTAAAGAAATACTCAATATCAGTCTCAGAATCTCCCGCTCCCTGAGGAGTGAGCACCAGATAAAGATTGCAAAAAATATGAACAAATTCAGACTGACGGATATCGTCCACACTTAGACCCGCTGGGAAAATATCAATACCCTTAACTCTTTTAACATCATTAATAAGGTTAATAGGGCCGGAGTCATTATCCACGAACATTATTACTGGGTGCGATGGTTTAGGTGCTTTGTAAGTATTAAACAATGCTTTGTAATTGGCTACAAAATCCCTCAGATAATCGCCACCACCAAAAAGCTCTAATAAGTATCGGGTTCGCTCATTATATTTGAAAAACTGAGTTAAAGCCTTATAAGGCTCTTTGGCACTTTTCCCACTTGCCAGTTTAGGGAATTGGACTGCGAGCTTCCATATTGCTGATTTTAAATAAATATTATCAGTCTGACCTTCAGTAAGAATCGTAGGTTTGGTGTTACCATAGAACCAGCGATAAAAAAGAAACTTACTAAATGTTGTCTCTCTGGACGTATGTAAATAACGCCTTCTTGAAGGGTTACTTTTTCTGATGGCGTCTTTTTTTAAATGATACTTAGGATTTAACTTTTCGCCCTGACGAAGCCGGTTATAATGATCAACTTGGTCAATGAAAGTCAGTTTCCCTTCGAGCCTGTGAATATTGCCAGTCACCTCAGCGCCATTTATCGTCTCTTTAAACTCGCCCGAGTTAAACAGATGATTACACTGAGCACGAACAAGCCGCCAGTATTCTTTTTTAGTATTTGGTTTTTTATTTACAACTAACCCCGTAACTTCCTGCCGGGAGTCTTTGTATTGGTCTCTCGTTTTCGATTCATTAATCGAAAATCCTGAACGGGCAATCTCTCTTCTGATGACCTTCCCTGCAACAAAAGTATGATCATCTGATTTTGCTACAGAAGAGGATAAACTTTCCCTCCTAGTTGAAAAGGTTATATCGTCTGCATATCTCGTATACGTACATGAATGCTTTGCGGCGACCGCCGCTAATTTGATATCTAAAGAATGAGTGATTAAATTAGAAATTACGGGTGAACACGGACTGCCCTGGGGCAGTTCGTTATTATAACAGGCTATTTTTGCAATCACCGTAGCTATTTCTGGTTCAAGCAAAAAGTTTCCGTTTTTAATGAAAAAACCTCTCACCCTTCCGAAATTAAAACTACCGAAGAAGTTTTCTAAATCGATATTAAAAACATGCTTTTTCCCTAAATGCATCATTGCGTTGGTAATAATTGAACGCTTTCTTTCAAATCCATGCGAAAGCGAGGGCTGTTTTATTTCTGAGCCAGAGCACTTCACTTTTAAAAAAGGAGAATTCTTTGCTTTTTGCCTCGTTATCTCTGAATCTGGGAACTTCAGAAAGATAATTTCATCCAAGCAGTCAAGTAATAAATCTGAAAGGCAGGATTGCAGTTTTTTTAGCATGCCTGAGGGAGCGCTGATAATTCTTTTACCCCCGTTTCTCTTGGGGATCTCGAATTTCACGTATTGATTTTCAGGCTTGACGATGTATAAGCAATGCGTTAATGCAGAGGGCTTGACGCCTAAAATCCTTGCTAAATCCGGCTTTGTCTTTGCCGATTTTAATAATAAAAGTCTATTCACTGTACGTCACCATTTGAAAAGGTTTATGGGCACTCTTACGCAAACTTGACAAGAATCTAAGTAGCGCCAGGACAATGAGTTCCTGAAAGGGCAATCCTATCGGACATTTTTTTCACTGATCGCGAAACGCGACCCAAAATCTGCCCATAAACCTTCTTCAATATATCAAAAATCGGGCGACTTGCAATTTATCTGTTCCTGCTCGACTGACATTTTGTGATTTCAGCAGCATCCGCTTCTTGTACATAGGGACGTTGTTCACATTTCACGACCTGACCGCCCCTGATTTTTTTTCTTTCCTTTCGGTAAAACGCCAATTCTATCTAATCCGCCTGATACAGCTCAGAGCTCTATATATTGTGCCTCTCTCAGAAGGGAGACATACCAGATATAGGGGACTGGCGGTCGGCACCGAGCAAGAACGCGCCGGTTTGCCTGCTGCACCATTCGGTGAAACTCCGAGCTTTAACCGAGTACGATTTACCGCCAGCTGAGCTTTTACCTTCCTTTTTTACAGACTTCACAATAGTTAGGTGGAGTTAGAAAATGTGATTGCTGACATTAATCAAATGTCCGCTGTGCGCTCAAAGCGGACCTTCATGAGCATGAGATGCCGCGGTTAAGCGGCATTCTCTTCTACATTCACCTTACTTTCTGGTGTGTGAGAAGCGTTTCAGGTCGAAATCGATAATTGCTCGTTGGTCACGGAAAATGCCGCAACGACCGTAACGGATCAATTCGTCCCGTGCAATGGCTATTCGTATGTATTTCTCTGCGGTTGTGCGATGCAGATCGAACAGCGCAATGACTTCTTTTGTCGTGATACGGCCATGCTTTTTCACCAACTCAATGATCCTTGAAATGATTTGATTGCGTTCACTCTGTGTTTTTGGTCTCGGCATTGGTTACACCCTCCCCGCCTGGCGCAGGCAGTCTTTACGACGCTTAGCGATACGGGCTACTTCAACAGCGCTACCGGCGATACCAAACATGTCCGAATATACTGCTGCTGCTCTTCGCCAAAGCCCCCTCTCCTCTAGCTCCTTCGCTTTCTGCTCGGCAGCCTGCATCCTGACCGGATCACTTTTTTCAACCATGCATGGGAGGATTACGTCTGGAATTTCTGCGTGCGGTACCGCCCGGTATGTGTACTGAACGCTGTCACGTGAGCGAATAATCACGCCTTCGTCACTGAGTTCGCGCAGCAGCCTTCCGGCTGTACCTCCAGTCATGTCCAGCGCTTCGGAAACATCGCCAACGGTGCAGTTCGGTCGGTAGCGCACAAATACCGCCACCTGCTCTTTTTGTGTTAATGCTTTGGTCATTGGTCAATACTCGATTAGTTGGTTAAACCTGCCGCTTTGAGGCGTTGGTATTCTTCCATCAGTAGCTGTGCCGGAGTTGGCCCTGCCGGATGCTGCGGTGCAGCTAGCTGTCGACGGATTGGTGGAACTGAAAGCCCGTTGCTTACGTGCTTCGTCCATTTGATTAATAATTTCTCTGCCAGTTTTTTAAGTTCCCCCTCGGTCATCTGACGCTCAATACCAGTTCTGCGCATTTCTATGCAGATGTGATACAGCACCGGCTGCGGCCACGGATATTTGTCGCTACCCGAAAAACGATACGACTCGTTACGCCAGCGACGGTATTCACTCATCACCCGGTCAGATGTCAGCCCGAACGGATTGGCACCACTCTCTGAAGTCAGCGAAACGAACTCAGCAAGATCCGGGGGCCATGTATTTCCTACTGCGCAACGGTCCATGCATTGCCGACAAACCAGTTTGATCTGGCCCTCAGTCATCGAACCTATCTGAGCTATCCACAGGGCCGTGGGTTCTACCCCATTCTTCTGCGTCCAGCGGTTCGAGAAGATTTCCCCCATCACCTGCCATAGCCGCCACGCCGTCTCCGTCGCCATCAAGTCCGTTCCGGCGTCGCCACTCTGCGTGTGCTGATTGGATTTGCTGAACAGCTCGGGACGCTGCTGGCTGTGGTCTAACTGATGCATTCTCGGTACCTCCCGTTTGTGGTGCTTTAAGAACCTTTGCGCGATCCAGGTGGCGAGCGAACTTCTGCTCCCACTGAATTTGATGAAACACTTTCCCTTCGGCTTGCCAGTAAGCGATGAAGCTGCTCAGCTCGGCTTCGATATTTATGCCCGCCTTGATCGGCATGCCCCACAGATTTGCCTGTCGAGCAAAGTCGGCTGTTGGATTCCAGTTTTCAAACATCCGGAATTTGCCGATTGTCTGCTGTTGCCCAATTCCGAGACCTGGCTGATCCGGATAATCAGGAATAACAGGTTCGACCAGTTCTCTATGTGTGGGGTTTAGATCTTTATGGTTCATTGGTAGATTCCGTGTCCCGTTTTTGGGACTGTTTAAAGGGAAAAACGGTACTCTTTGGTTAAAATCTGAACTATTAACAATCCCGTTTTTGGTACCCTTATCACCTGAAATAGTCCCGTTTATGGCACTGTTTGTATTAACAGTTCCGTTTTCGGTACGGTTCAAATTAACCGTCCCGTTTTTGGGATCCTTTAAAGAGTTCCAGTTTTGGGTCTGTTCGGAATCGGGGATGCTTTCCTCAACACCGACCAGCTTGTACACAGGAATTTGCTTTGTCCTGCCGCGCCGTTCGCCTGTATCGACAACCAGGCCGATTTCCTGCAGATGCTGCAAGCCTGCAAGCACCGTCTTTCTGTCCATCTCAGTAGCCTCTGCAAGCGCAGCGACGGATGGGTAAGCGCACAAGTCAGCGCCGCACATATCAGCCAGCCAGGTCAGGATCGCCTTACTGGAGGATTTTCCGGTCTTAACTTTCTTGGCCCACCGCATTGCATCAATGCTCATGAAGCCTCCGGGCAGAATTCATTGATCAAAACTCGATTAAAAAAATTGCGGCGCTACGGCGCTGATACTCGCCAGTAGTGGTCCCGCCGCGTCAGCAGGTAACATGTTGAATAAAGCGATTGCCGCTTCGCGGATCTCCTTCTCAAGCTTTTGCAGCGGTGCGCCCAGCAACTTCGCCTGATGTGCCTCACTGCATTCTTTGATAGCGCTCGCCACCAGCTCGGCTTCCGTTCTGGCATTACTCAGGCCATGCTTTCTGGCAAGCTCAATGGGCATAGCGGCGACGATTGCCCCCGACAACTGCATGACGTAAGCGGTGTATTTTTCCGAGCCACCTTCGTTTTTCAGATACCGGAATAGATTCTGCTTGTTGACCGCGATACCGCGGCCCCCTTCCTTCGCCCACTGCTCTGCCACCAACTGAGCGATTTTTTCCTGCGCCTGGCCGGGCAAAGTGGATTCCCACTCCCGAACTGCAACCTGTATTGAACGGTGCTTAAAGCTATCTCGCCGATGCGCCATAAATTGATTTTGAGTTTTCAGCGGTCCGGCCAGGCGTTGGTTATGATGTTGATATGTAGCTGACTGCATGATTAAGCCTCCTTCTGAGGTAAACCATCTTTTGGATTGGGATAAAGATCAGGACGTAATTCATTAGGAGTAACTTGCCAATCGACGGCCTTACTCACTTTGAGCACCAGCTCTCCGGGAACTTTGTTTTTAAACCAGCCGTTTACAGTTTGGGCTCTCCTTTTCATCCGGCGTCCTAGCTCAGCCTGACTGCAAATCGATAAGAGCTTTTTTTGAATTGATGTCTTCATCAGTTGTTCTCAGTAGTTAACGATGAGTGACAATAAAACAAATTAAATCGATATAGTCAAATTATTTCGATAGTAAGAGCTACAGAAAAAATCTGTATAATTGCTAATAACTAGATGAATTGGATGAAGAGATGAACTTCGGTAAGAGATTGCAAAAGGCGATAAAAGATCTCGAAATATCACAATCTGAGCTGGCACGCAGACTGGGAGTCAAGGCTCAATCTGTTAATGGCTGGTGCAATTCTGACATTTTACCCAGATCTGAAATACTGAATCTTCTTCCCGCTGCGACTGGGTATCCACTCTCATGGTTCTTTATGGAGGATGGTGAGACCCTCGAAGAGCACGATCCTTGGGCACCAAAACCAAAAGTTAAGCCGTCAACAGAACTTCAAGAAAGACTTCTGGATGCATTCGAACAATTGCCAACAGATGATGAAAAAGAACGAATTATCAAGATAATAGACCTTAGACTTGAAGAGCTCGATAATTTTGCAAAGACTTATCTGCAGAAACGTAATCTGATCCCGCCAACCAAATAGCCTTTCTTTTAATTCACCCTCTTGTGCTCGGGTCATCAATGACCCTAGGTTTTTCTCGCCCCAAGCTATCGATTTAATTTGACACATATCGATTGTATTGATAATAATATCTCTATCGCAACGAGTCATCGAGGCAGGACGCCCACGAAGTAGCTGCCGGCGGCATACGAAACACCGGATGAGATGGCAAGACAATCGCGCAGCAGGTTTACCGTTCCGCCAGCCTGGCGTTAAAGGCACACAGGAGTTAACCATGATCGATTTCGCACGCAAAAAAGCTGGCCCCCAAGCCGTTCGCTTAAATCTGTTTGAAGTTCTGGTTCGTAAGCTTTGCTACTTACTGGCCCAAAAAGGCAATCCAGAGCTAAAAGCATGAGCTCGTTCTTTGCCCTGATCGTTACCGTCTGTGCCCTCACCGGGGAATGCTCAGACATCATGCTCGGTGTATACAAAACCGATATGGCTGTGATGCAGCTACCAAAGAGCAGCACATTAAAGGAGAGTGTTACCCGTACAAATCGGCTGACGACCAACAGCCAGCTTTCAAATTTTAATCGAGTTGTGACCAATGGCTGCTACCAGCCCCTAAAAGCACAAAACCCGCGCAAGGCGGGTTAAGTACCCGGTCAGCCGACCAAAGCTTTCCGGAATCGAGTTTTGACCAATGACCACTACCCAAGGCGGCAATCACTAGCTACGGGTATCTTACAACCAAAATTAAGGACCCGATATGGAATTCTTTCATTTAATCAAGGCAACACAGAAATCCGGCAAAGAAGATGCCGTCATCTGGTTCACTGCTAAATCAGAAGCGCGAGCCAATTTGCAGCTGGATGTAGAGCTTGAAGATGCTGGCATTGAAACCGGCCGGGGCAAGGATTATAGCAAGCCTGTCCGTACCGATTTCCCTGTTTACAACGACCTACCGGAAGAATGCACAGTGGATTACACCTGGTGCAAACGCTACGAACTCCAGGACGATGGACGCACCTGGCTGCCAAAGGCTGGTGCGGAGTCTACTGGAGCCGTGGACAACAACACTGCCGCTCCGGAAGCGACCACTACAGTTGAAACCACCGTCGAGAGTGTCCCGCTTGAAAACCGCACTCCAGCAGTACGTTTTGCCGTTCACCTGACCAGCGACAAGTATCAATCACACATCACAAAAGAGCAGCAGCTTGCTGCCAGCGAAATGTCACTGGATGAAGGCAACACCTATCTTCAGAACCTGCTGCTGGCGAAGAGCGACATCCCTGAAGTTGCCGAACTCAGCCCGAACGCTGAGTGGAAACTCGTTCAGGCGATTAAGCAGGTATTCGCGCCAGATGAAACGCACGAAACTGAAGATATCGCTGCATTCATGGCTGACTGGGCTAAAGCAGATGCCAGCGCTCGCAACCAATTAGTGGAAGACTGGCGCAGCGGCAAATTTCCCCCTCTGAAATCTGAAAGCACCAGCGACACTGGCGTTATAGCAGGTCAGGGTCTTGAACCTGATAACGCTATCCAGATTGACGAGAATGATGACGAAACCACACGTTATCCAGTCGTTCGTATGCCCTTCCGCAAGCAGCTACTCGCCCAGTTCACCGCCGACGAACTGCGCCACCACTTAACCCGCGAAGAATACGAAGGTATCAGCGCGCTTGAGATGGACACTGACAATAGCTATGTCCAGAACCTGTTGCTGGCGGCAGAAAACTGCGAACAGGTAAAGGGTTACGACACCAAAGACCTGTGGCGCTATACCGATGCCATTCGCAAGGTGTTCGGACAAGAAAAGCGTCACGAACTCGCTTTGGTTCTCCGATTCACCAGAATCTGGGCGGCGACTGATTACATTGACCGCGGCCTGCTGGTAAAAGAATGGGCTAAAGGTAGTCGCGTTGCAGAAATACAGCGCACTGAAAGCGGTACGAATGCTGGCGGAGGCAACAAGACCGACAGAAACCCTGACCTTAAACATGATCTCGACACTCTCGATTTAGAGATTGCGCTGGCCACGTTACCAATGGATTTCAACATTTATGATATCCCTGGTGGTGTTTTCCGTCGGGCAAAAGAGATCGTTAGTAAAAAAGAAAGTCCATTCAAAGAATGGTCTAGAGCTCTTCGCGCAACTCCGGGGGTTTTGGACTACTCGCGTGCAGCTATCTTTGCACTTATCCGCAGCGCTCACCCAGAGCATTACCTGTACCCGGCACGTCTCAGCGGATTCATTAACGCGAACCTGACTGAAAGCGATCATTCTGCTCCATCAGACGAAACTCTTGCGGCTGCGCGCCATAACCCTGAGGTGAGCTGGACAAACGAGGTAGCGACTGATTCTGATGTTGAAACTGGCGGCCAGAATGAAGGGACACATGTCGACGACGGCACGCAGCCGGCTCTCGAAAAAGTTAGAAATGGCCTTTTTTCTATTGAAGGGTTGGCCACCAGCAACGCTGAAATCGACCAACAAGATACCGCGGCGGAGTACGTTGATAATATGCAGATGGAAGAAACTGGCAATGATGAAACCCCGGACGGTGCTGCGTTATCAGAAGGCACGGAAGAAACTATCTCAAGCGCAAGCGCTACTGAAACTTATAGCAGCACAACTGCCATAAATAATGATTCCGGTCATCATAATCATGCCGAGCCTGAAATGCTTTATACACACCTTATGATCGACATTGAAGCTTTTGGTAAAAAAGCTGATTCACCAGTCGTATCTATCGGGGCCGTGTTCTTTGATCCATCTACAGGTAATACCGGATCGGAATTTTACAAAGTTATTAGCCTGGAATCTTCAATGGCCAGCGGCGGAGTTCCGGATGCATCTACCATTATCTTCTGGCTAAAAGCTTCGCCCGAAGCGCGCTCTGAGTTGGTAATGGATGACGCTATTCCGCTCGATGATGCATTACTGCAGCTAAATGAGTTTATAGGCGAGAATGCGGTTAACGGCCACGATTCTGTTCAGGTCTGGGGGAATGGTGCCACTTATGACAATGTCCTGCTTGAGGCATCTTATGACCGGACGGGGATCCCCTGCCCATGGAAGTTCTGGAATAACCGGGATGTAAGAACCATTGTCGAGTTGGGTAAAGCCGTTGGCTGCAAGCCTCGCTATGAGATCCCATTTGAGGGTGAACCTCACAAGGCTATTTCGGATGCTCTTCACCAGGTCAAATACGTGTCAGCAATCTGGCAGCGTCTGACAGAACACTGATTTTTTAATTTCAGAAAATGGCCCTGATATGGGCCATTATGAGGTAAATCACATGCTTCAAATGCTGACTTTAGAAGAATGGGCTGCGGAAAAATACCGGAGTAATCCTCCAAGTCTGAATACTTTACGCCGATACGCTAAAGAGAGCATGTTCACTCCCCCGGCCACCAAAGAAGGAAGATACTGGCGGGTAAGAGAAGATGCCGAGATTACAGGTAATTTAACCAAGCCCGTTATTAAAAAATCTGATTCTCCTATGCTTCAAAGGATACTGTCTGATGGCTGCCCGACCACGTAAAAACAACGTTAAGATACCTAATCTTTATCCGCTCTACAGTCGTAAGGTAAATAAAATCTACTGGCGCTATAAGCATCCTGTTACTGGTAAATTTCACAGCCTCGGAACTAACGAGGCTGAAGCAACAGCAATAGCAATCGAAGCTAATGAGCGACTAGCTGAACAGCGCACTAGGCAAGTTTTGGCTATCAGTGACAAGATCGCCACCAGCAAAGGAAAGGCGATAACAACAAATACGTGGTTAGATCGTTATTGGAAAATTCAGGATGAAAGACTGGAGAACGGTGATATCAAGCCGAACACTCATAAGCAAAAGGCTAAACCAGTAGCCCTACTTCGTGAGAGCGTGGGAATGAAATTGATTTCATCCGTCGATGTTCGGGATGTTGCCCAGATACTGGAGTCCTATGTTGCAGAAGGCCAGCCGCGAATGGCTCAGGTCATACGCTCAGTGTTAATAGATGTCTTCAAAGAAGCACAGCATTATGGCGAGGTACCGCCGGGTTATAACCCGGCTCTTGCTACAAAACAACCACGCCGACGGATTACCCGACAACGTCTTAACCTTGACGAATGGAAAAAGATTTTCGAGATTGCAGACGCTAATCACCAGTACATGGGCAATGCAATGCTATTGGCTCTCGTTACTGGTCAACGCCTTGGGGATATTTCCAACATGAAGTTTAGCGATATTTGGGATGACCATCTTCATGTCGTACAGGAGAAGACGGGGAGCAAGCTAGCGATTCCGCTATCCCTCAGACTTAACGCGATTGACTGGAGTTTAAGGGATGTAGTTGCTCGTTGCCAAGATTATGCAGTGAGTCCATACCTAATCCACTTCTTCCGGGCAACCTCAATGGCAGAACGAGGGGCACAAGTGAAGTCGAACACATTAACGATGAATTTCAGTAAGGCACGGGATAAAGCAGAAATAAATTGGGGGGATGGAACACCGGCTACTTTTCATGAGCAGCGTTCTTTAGCAGAACGTCTGTATGAAGCCCAGGGTATTGATACCCAAAAATTATTGGGACACAAGTCCCCTAATCAGACTGCTCGGTACCATGATGATCGAGGGAAGGACTGGATTAAAGTGATTTAATTATATCCTTGTTAAGGAAAACATCGAAAAAATCAATGAAAACCCGCAAAAGCGGGTTAATCAACAAGTAATTTTATATTTCTTTTAAAAATTCGAGGATTCGTTAAATATGACTTCCGGCCAGAAACAACCAACACTCCTTTAAGATGTAACCTTAAAGATTTACTATGAGCTTCGATTGCTTGATTATATAATCCCTCATCAAGTAGACACTCCACTGTACGTCTTTTAATGTTTCGCTGATTTTTTTGTTCAATAATAGTTGCTATACCATTACCGATATCATTTTCTCTAGCAAGCTTGATAACTTTCCCGATTAATATGTAATTTGGAATTGTGTATTGGTTTAAATAATAACCCTTAGCGCGTTTAATAAATGGAATATCAGTAGCGCATATTTTTATAGCTTTGGAACGTAAATTTTCCGTATCAGCATATGGTGAAGGCTGCACTGATATTTCAATTGAACGGGTGTGATTCGAGCCGCTCAGGCCAATAATGGCGGAGCATAATGACGCATTAACACCATGCCTAATAATTTCTTCGAAATACATGAAGTTATTATTATCTTTGAATAGGTTTACGGCTTGGCCTAACTTAGATACACTGTCAATAACTCGCTCGGAAACACTACGGCCAAATGGTTTTGAACAATAGTCTTCTTGATCACTATTAGTGAAGCAAATCGGAGATTCAACCTTCAAAACATAGCTACCAATCTCTGTCTGAGACAATTTCAAACCATCAAAATATTCACTAACTATTGTCGGTGCTTTACCACCATACATACCTTTCTGGGTTTTGATTAATGATCTTGCAGCTGATATCAAAAGCTCTTTCGTTTTAACAAATAATTCAACTCCATCATTGAATGGAATGGAACCATCAGCTACATCTTCATGTATAACTCTAATACGTATAACATCATCACTGATTTCATTTATTTCAGAAATAATGTTGTCAATGCTTTTATTTTGAGTTATAGACAACACGTCAATTAGATCAAGTACTCTTCTCTTAAAATCTGAGGCGGTAGGGATGAGTGGCTGCAAGATCTCATAATTAGAATGATCATCAGACTCCCATATATTAAAAATATTACTCTTACTCGAGATTAAACTCCAGCCATTGAAAGATAAGTATTTCCCAAAATCAGCCGTAGCAATGAATTTCTCGTTTTCAATCTTCATGCTTCTAGCCCCATAACGCTAGCCTGCTTCATCAAATTCTTAAGCAAAGAAACTGTAACCTTTTGAGCTTTTGGTATCTTAACCCTTACAGTTGATGTGTTTGAAGATGCTGGAAAACCACGCAATGATAACCAGTAGCATTTATTGTTAAGAGTAATTCCGTTGCCAGTTTCATCAATCCAGTCACTCACCGACTCAGGCAAGTGTAAAACCATTAAGTATTGAGGAGAAGACACATATTCATCACGTAAATGATCATAGTTCCTGAGATTAAGATCATAAAGATAAAAGTCGCCTTGTTCTTCAAAACGCTGTGTAGCCTTCAATTGTATATCAATGCAAGGGTTACGCCTTCCAGGCCTTGGATAGTCCACGCCTTTTAAAGTCACATCTATACAATCGTTATCTACATCCCATCGTCCAGTGTCAAATCCTGCACAAGAGACTAGGGCTTTAAGATATCCAACCTGAAACTGTTCTTTTTTATGAGATATGTACATTATTCGAGGTTCTACTTTCGTTAGTGAAAGAATAAGACCTATCACTTCTCGGAAATTATTAGCCATTGTGTCAATATCATATCAATCTAAAGTCAGTTTCGTTATATGTGTATTTGATCAGCATCCACGCCTGTTCATATACACAGTATAGACTGTTACCGGATTTTTTATGTAGCACATTTACATAGGTGATTACGACTGTGTAAATATACCATCCATTACAAAATGCTCACTAAAACAATATTATAAGAATTTCGTTTTGATAAATCATTTTGATAAAATTTTGATAACCGTTCGAAAACTATTAATAAAAACGGGAACCAATTGGCTCCCGTTCTTTTTTAACCCAGCACGTGGATTACATGTTCGCGATAATCGCGTCGCCAAACTCTGAACATTTCAGCAGCTTAGCGCCTTCCATCAGACGTTCGAAGTCATAGGTGACGGTTTTCGCGTTGATCGCGCCTTCCATACCTTTGACGATCAGGTCTGCGGCTTCGAACCATTCCATATGACGCAGCATCATCTCTGCGGACAGGATGATAGAGCCCGGGTTCACTTTGTCCTGGCCTGCGTATTTAGGTGCAGTACCGTGGGTAGCTTCGAACAGGGCGCACTCGTCACCGATGTTCGCGCCAGGGGCGATACCGATACCGCCAACCTGAGCTGCCAGGGCGTCAGAGATGTAGTCACCGTTCAGGTTCATACAGGCAATCACGTCGTATTCCGCAGGACGCAGCAGGATCTGCTGCAGGAACGCATCGGCGATCACATCTTTAATGACGATCTCTTTGCCGGTGTTCGGGTTTTTGATCTTCTGCCATGGGCCGCCGTCGATCAGCTCACCGCCGAACTCTTCTTTCGCCAACTGGTAGCCCCAGTCTTTGAACGCGCCTTCGGTGAACTTCATGATGTTGCCTTTGTGAACCAGGGTCACAGAGTCACGGTCGTTGGTGATCGCATATTCGATGGCCGCGCGCACCAGACGCTTGGTCCCTTCTTCGGAGCACGGCTTAATGCCGATACCGCAATGCTCAGGGAAGCGAATTTTCTTCACGCCCATCTCTTCGCGCAGGAATTTAATCACTTTCTCTGCATCAGCAGAGTCCGCTTTCCATTCGATACCCGCGTAGATGTCTTCTGAGTTTTCGCGGAAGATGACCATGTCGGTCAGTTCCGGGTGCTTAACCGGGCTTGGGGTGCCCTGATAGTAACGAACCGGACGCAGACAGACGTACAGGTCCAGCTCCTGACGCAGTGCCACGTTCAGGGAACGGATACCGCCGCCAACTGGCGTCGTCAGTGGGCCTTTGATAGCAACGCGGTAGTCGCGGATCAGGTCCAGCGTTTCGGCTGGCAGCCAGACGTCCTGGCCATAAACTTGCGTCGATTTCTCACCGGTGTAAATTTCCATCCAGGAAATTTTACGCTCGCCTTTGTAGGCTTTCTCAACAGCGGCATCAACCACTTTCAGCATTGCCGGGGTAACGTCTACACCGATACCATCACCTTCGATGAATGGAATGATCGGATTGTGAGGAACGTTAATCTTGCCGTTTTGCAGGGTGATCTTTTTACCTTCCGCCGGAACAACTACTTTGCTTTCCATTAACCTCTCCTTCGAGCGCTTCTGGTTGTTACTGATCTTATGTTAATAAATTGTAATGAGCCCTTCGATAGTACCTGATTGTCCGACGCCATGAAAGGTCTTCGTTATTAGGCTATAATGCGGCAATTGATAACGCCTGAAAATACCATGAAGAAAACTTCTTTTACAAAACACCGGGTTGAGCGATTCAGCTCGCGACAAGCCGCCAGACGACCGCAAGAAACCCAGCCAAAGCGGGTGATTCTGTTCAATAAACCCTACGATGTTTTGCCGCAGTTCACCGATGAAGCCGGACGCAGCACGCTTAAGGACTACATCCCGGTTCAGGGGGTCTACGCGGCCGGGCGTCTGGACCGCGACAGCGAAGGCCTGCTGGTCTTGACCAACGACGGCGCGCTGCAGGCGAAACTCACGCAGCCGGGGAAACGCACCGGCAAAATTTACTTCGTCCAGGTAGAAGGCGAGCCGGATGACGAGACGCTGGAAAAATTGCGCAAAGGCGTCACGCTCAACGACGGTCCCACCCTGCCGGCAGGTATTGAACGCGTGAATGAACCGGAGTGGCTGTGGCCGCGTAACCCGCCTATCCGCGAACGCAAATCGATTCCGACAAGCTGGCTCAAAATCACCCTTTATGAAGGCCGCAACCGCCAGGTTCGGCGCATGACCGCACACGTCGGCTTCCCCACCCTGCGCCTGATTCGTTACGCCATGGGCAACTACACCCTGGAAACGCTGGCAAATGGTGAATGGCGGGACGTTACCTCTTAAGGAGTCACTATGTTTAAACCTCATGTCACGGTTGCCTGCGTGGTCCACGCCCGGGGGAAATTCCTTGTTGTCGAAGAGAGCATTAACGGCAAAGCGCTGTGGAATCAGCCTGCCGGGCACCTTGAAGCCAATGAGACCCTCCTGCAGGCGGCAAAACGCGAGCTGTGGGAAGAGACCGGTATTCACGCCGAGCCCCAGCACTTCATTCGTATGCACCAGTGGATTGCCCCCGACCACACGCCGTTCCTGCGTTTTTTATTTGCCGTTGAGCTTAGCGAAACGTGCGCCACTGAACCGCAGGATAACGATATCGACCGCTGTCTGTGGGTCACCGCCGACGAGATCCTGAACGCGCCAAACCTGCGCTCGCCGCTGGTTGCGGAAAGCATCCGCTGCTGGCAGTCAGGCGCACGCTTGCCGCTGGATGTCATCGGCGCATTTAACTGGCCGTTTACAGAGGGTGCCAATGGTGGGGGGGCGTGATAGAATACGCCGCCTTGAAGTTCAATGTCGTGAGTATTCCATGTCAGATAACAGCCAGAAAAAAGTGATCGTCGGCATGTCCGGCGGTGTCGATTCCTCCGTTTCCGCCTACCTGTTACAGCAACAGGGCTATAAGGTGGAGGGCCTGTTCATGAAGAACTGGGAGGAAGATGACGGCGAGGAATACTGCACTGCCGCAGCGGATCTCGCCGATGCGCAGGCCGTGTGCGATAAGCTCGGCATTGAACTGCACACCGTTAACTTTGCCGCAGAATACTGGGACAACGTTTTTGAACTCTTCCTCGAAGAGTACAAAGCGGGCCGCACTCCGAACCCGGATATTCTGTGCAACAAAGAGATCAAATTTAAGGCCTTCCTGGAATTCGCCGCGGAAGATCTGGGCGCAGACTACATTGCGACCGGTCACTACGTGCGTCGCGCTGACGTGAATGGCAAAAGCCAGCTGCTGCGCGGTCTGGACGGCAACAAAGATCAAAGCTATTTCCTCTATACGCTGAGCCACGAGCAAATCGCCCAGAGCCTGTTCCCGGTCGGCGAGCTGGAAAAGCCTCAGGTGCGTAAAATCGCCGAAGAGCTGGACCTCATCACCGCGAAGAAAAAAGACTCTACCGGCATCTGCTTCATCGGCGAGCGCAAATTCCGCGATTTCCTCGGACGTTACCTGCCCGCACAGCCGGGTAAAATTGTCACCGTCGACGGGGAAGAGATTGGCCAGCATCAGGGGCTGATGTACCACACCTTAGGCCAGCGTAAAGGCCTGGGTATCGGCGGGACGAAAGAAGGTAGCGAAGATCCGTGGTACGTGGTCGACAAAGATGTCGAAAACAATATTCTGGTTGTTGCTCAGGGCCATGACCATCCGCGTCTGATGTCCGTTGGCCTGATCGCGCAGCAGCTGCACTGGGTCGATCGTGAGCCGCTGAAAGGCACGCTGCGCTGCACGGTGAAAACACGCTACCGTCAGACCGATATTCCTTGCACCGTTACCGCGCTTGATGACGACCGCATTGACGTGCGCTTCGACGAGCCGGTCGCCGCCGTCACCCCGGGTCAGTCCGCTGTCTTCTACAGCGGCGAAATCTGCCTGGGCGGCGGGATCATTGAACAGCGCCTGCCGCTGCCCGCTGTTTAACAGCGTTTGCACACATAAAGGAGACCGTGTGGCGAAGAACTACTATGACATCACCCTGGCCCTGGCGGGAATTTGCCAGTCAGCCCGTCTGGTGCAACAGCTGGCGCATCAGGGTCATTGCGACGCTGATGCCCTGCACGTTTCACTCAATAGCGTTATCGACCTCAACCCCGGTTCGACCCTGGGCGTGTTCGGTGGCAGTGAAACCAATCTTCGTCTCGGTCTTGAAACCCTGCTTGGCGTGCTTAACGCCAGCAGCCGTCAGGGGTTAAACGCAGAGCTGACCCGCTACACGTTGAGCCTGATGGTGCTGGAGCGTAAGCTGAGCGCAGCACAAGGTGCGCTTAATACCCTGGGCGATCGCATTGCCGGGCTACAGCGTCAGCTTGACCATTTTGACCTGCAGTCCGACACGCTGCTGAGCGCCATGGCTGGCATTTATGTTGACGTCATCAGCCCGCTGGGCCCACGGATTCAGGTCACCGGCTCCCCTGCCGTGCTGCAAAGCCCGCAGGTACAGGCAAAAGTACGCGCCTCCCTGCTGGCAGGGATCCGTGCCGCCGTACTGTGGCACCAGGTTGGCGGTGGCCGCCTGCAGTTAATGTTTTCTCGTAATCGCCTGACCACTCAGGCAAAACAAATTCTTGCTCATTGTTAACCTCCCGGAGTTGCGAATTATGGAATTATCCTCACTGACCGCCGTATCCCCTGTCGATGGACGCTACGGCGATAAAGTCAGCGCGCTGCGCGGGATCTTCAGCGAATATGGTTTGCTGAAGTTCCGTGTTCAGGTTGAAGTACGCTGGCTGCAAAAGCTGGCCGCCCAGGCAGCAATCAAGGAAGTTCCTGCTTTTGACGAAAAGGCAAACGATTACCTTGATAAAATCGTTGCCGAGTTTAGCGAACAAGACGCCGCGCGCATTAAAACCATTGAGCGCACCACCAACCACGACGTGAAGGCGGTTGAGTACTTCCTGAAGGAGAAAGTGGAAAGCGTTCCTGCGCTGCACGCCGTGTCTGAGTTCATTCACTTCGCCTGTACGTCTGAAGACATCAACAACCTCTCTCATGCGCTGATGCTCTCCACCGCGCGCAAAGAGGTGGTGCTGCCTTACTGGCGTAAAATCATCGACGCGGTGAAAGCGCTGTCCGTGGAATACCGCGACATTCCGCTGCTCTCCCGTACCCACGGCCAGCCAGCCACCCCATCCACGATGGGTAAAGAGATGGCGAACGTCGCGTACCGTATGGAGCGCCAGTACCGTCAGCTGGAACAGGTTGAAATTCTGGGCAAAATCAACGGCGCGGTCGGTAACTATAACGCCCACATCGCCGCGTATCCGGAAGTGGACTGGCACCAGTTCAGCGAAGAGTTCGTGACCTCGCTGGGCATTCAGTGGAACCCGTACACCACCCAGATTGAGCCGCACGACTACATCGCCGAGCTGTTTGACTGCATCGCGCGCTTTAACACCATCCTGATCGACTTCGATCGTGACGTGTGGGGCTACATCGCCCTGAACCACTTCAAGCAGAAAACCATCGCCGGTGAAATCGGCTCTTCCACCATGCCGCACAAAGTGAACCCGATCGACTTCGAAAACTCCGAAGGTAACCTGGGTCTGGCGAACGCCGTGCTGCAGCATATGGCGAGCAAACTGCCGGTATCCCGCTGGCAGCGCGACCTGACCGACTCCACCGTACTGCGTAACCTGGGCGTGGGCATCGGCTACGCGCTGATCGCGTATCAGTCCACGCTGAAAGGCGTGAGCAAGCTGGAAGTGAACCGCGATCGTCTGCTGGACGAACTGGATCACAACTGGGAAGTGCTGGCGGAGCCGATTCAGACCGTGATGCGTCGTTACGGCATCGAAAAACCGTACGAGAAGCTGAAAGAGCTGACCCGCGGCAAACGCGTTGATGCCGAAGGTATGAAGCAGTTTATCGACGGCCTGGCGCTGCCGGAAGAAGAGAAAACCCGCCTGAAGGCGATGACTCCGGCGAACTACATTGGCCGCGCCATCACCATGGTTGACGAACTGAAATAATCCCTTCTCCCCCCTTTCCGCCCGGAAAGGGGGTTGCTTTTCCCCGGTTTACTCAATGTTTATCCCCACAGCAAGATAATCAGCGTTAAACTATTCATACTATTTATTCTGGGAGAAAAGATGATGCGCGTACTGGTTGTTGAGGATAACGCATTGCTACGCCATCACCTGAAGGTTCAGCTTCAGGAGATGGGACATCAGGTGGACGATGCTGAAGATGCAAAAGAAGCCGATTATTATCTCAATGAACACCTGCCGGATATCGCCATTGTCGATTTAGGGTTGCCTGACGAAGACGGCCTGTCGTTGATTCGCCGCTGGCGCAGCCACGATGTTTCCCTGCCGGTTCTGGTGCTGACCGCTCGTGAAGGCTGGCAGGATAAAGTTGAAGTGCTCAGCGCGGGCGCAGATGATTACGTCACTAAGCCGTTCCATATTGAAGAAGTGGCGGCCCGCATGCAGGCGCTGCTCCGTCGCAACAGCGGGCTGGCGTCGCAGGTTATTTCCATCCCGCCTTTCCAGGTCGATCTCTCCCGCCGCGAGCTCTCAATTAACGATGAAGTCATCAAGCTGACCGCATTCGAATATACGATTATGGAAACGCTGATCCGCAACAGCGGCAAGGTGGTGAGTAAAGATTCTTTAATGCTTCAGCTCTACCCTGACGCTGAACTGCGCGAGAGCCATACCATTGACGTGCTGATGGGACGACTGCGTAAGAAAATTCAGGCCCAGTACCCGCAGGATGTGATTACCACCGTCCGCGGTCAGGGCTACCTGTTTGAATTACGCTAAATGAGACGGATTTTGCGTCATCTTCTGCCCCTCTCACTGCGGGTTCGTTTTTTACTGGCAACGGCTGCGGTGGTGCTGGTGCTGTCGCTCTCCTACGGCATGGTCGCCCTGGTGGGGTACAGCGTCAGCTTCGATAAAACGACCTTTCGTCTCTTACGCGGCGAAAGCAATCTGTTTTATACCCTTGCGAAATGGGAAGACAACCGAATCACCGTCGAAATGCCGGAAAACCTTAATCAGCAAAGCCCCACCCTCGCCCTGATTTACAACGAAAAGGGAAAGCTGCTGTGGGCGCAGCGCGACATTCCGTGGCTGGTCAAAAGCATTCGTCCGGAGTGGCTTAAAACCAACGGGTTTCACGAAATTGAAGCCGATCTCAACACCACCAGCTCGCTGATCCGTGAAGATCGTTCCCTGCAGCAAAAGCTGAACGAGATCCGCGCCGACGACGCCGAAACGGAGATGACGCACTCCGTTGCGATTAACCTCTATCCGGCGACGCTAAACATGCCGCAGCTGACCATCGTGGTGATCGACACCATTCCGGTCGAGCTGAAGCGTTCTTATATGGTCTGGAGCTGGTTCATCTACGTTCTGGCGGCAAATCTGCTGCTGGTGATCCCGCTGCTGTGGATAGCGGCGTGGTGGAGCCTGCGCCCCATTGAATCACTGGCGAAAGAGGTTCGCGAGCTGGAAGAACATCATCGCGAAAAGCTAAATCCGGAAACCACCCGCGAGCTCACCAGCCTGGTGCGAAACCTCAACCGCCTGTTGAAAAGCGAACGCGAACGCTATGATAAATACCGTACCACGCTTACCGATCTGACCCACAGCCTGAAAACCCCGCTCGCGGTGATGCAAAGCACCCTGCGTTCCATGCGCAGTTCGAAGCTGAGCGTCGACGATGCCGAGCCGGTGATGCTGGAGCAGATCAGCCGTATTTCCCAGCAAATTGGCTATTACCTCCACCGCGCCAGCATGCGTTCCGGTAGCGCCCTGCTGAGCCGCGAGCTGCATCCGGTCGCCCCGCTTCTGGATAACCTCACGTCCGCCCTCAACAAGGTGTATCAGCGTAAAGGGGTGAATATCAGCCTCGATATCTCGCCAGAGATAAGCTTTGTGGGTGAAAAAAATGACTTCATGGAAGTGATGGGCAACCTGCTGGATAACGCCTGCAAATACTGTCTGGAGTTCGTGGAAGTGTCGGCGCGCCAGACGGATAACGAACTGCATATCATCGTGGAGGATGATGGCCCGGGGATCCCGCGCAATAAACGAGATGTGGTGTTCGATCGCGGTCAGCGCGCCGATACGTTGCGTCCTGGCCAGGGCGTTGGATTAGCCGTCGCCCGGGAGATTGTCGACCAGTACGACGGGAAAATCGAAACCAGCGAAAGTTTGCTGGGCGGCGCGCGAATGGAGGTCATTTTTGGTCGCCAGCAGCCCACTTCGAACGATAGTTAACCCGTTATGTGAAAAATGCGAGGATCTCGCAGCCGGGGGGCTGAGCTTCCGTTATAATCCGAGTCAGTAAGAGCCTGCGGAATAAAAAAATATGGATTATCACTTAACGCTTAACTGGCCCGAGTTTATTGAACGTTACTGGCAAAAACGCCCGGTCGTTCTGAAACGCGGGTTCAGCAATTTTGTCGACCCTATCTCGCCTGACGAGCTGGCCGGTCTGGCCATGGAAAACGAAGTCGACAGCCGCCTGGTCAGCCACCAGGACGGGAAATGGCAGGTTAGCCACGGTCCTTTCGAAAGCTACGATCATCTCGGTGAAAACAACTGGTCGCTGCTGGTACAGGCTGTCAACCACTGGCATGAGCCGACGGCCGCATTAATGCGTCCGTTCCGCGCCCTGCCCGACTGGCGCATGGACGATCTGATGATCTCCTTCTCCGTGCCGGGCGGCGGCGTGGGCCCGCATCTGGACCAGTACGATGTGTTCATCATTCAGGGTACGGGCCGCCGCCGCTGGCGCGTGGGCGAAAAAGTGCCGATGAAGCAGCACTGCCCGCATCCGGACCTGCTTCAGGTTGACCCGTTTGACGGGATTATCGACGAAGAGCTGGAGCCGGGCGACATTCTCTACATCCCGCCGGGATTCCCTCATGAAGGCTACTCCCTGGAGAACTCCCTCAACTACTCCGTCGGGTTCCGCGCGCCAAGCGGCCGCGAGATGATCAGCGGATTTGCCGACTATGTTCTGCAGCGCGAGCTGGGCAGCTATCGTTACAGCGATCCCGACGTGCCTGCGCGTGAGCACCCGGCAGACATCCTGCCTGAGGAGCTGGATAAGCTGCGCGGCATGATGCTGGATCTGATCAACGAGCCGGAACATTTCCGTCAGTGGTTTGGCGAGTTCATCAGCCAGTCCCGCCACGAGCTGGACGTTGCGCCTCCGGAGCCGCCGTATCAGGCGGACGAGATTTACGATGCGCTTCAGCAAGGCGACAAGCTGACGCGCCTGGGCGGGTTGCGCGTGCTGCGCATTGGTGAGGACGTGTTCGTCAACGGCGAGAAGCTGGACTCTCCGCACCGACCGGCGCTGGAAGCGATTGCCAGCCATCTGGTGCTGACTGCGGATACCTTTGGCGATGCGCTGGAAGACCCGTCCTTCCTCGCGATGCTGGCCGCGCTGGTCAACAGCGGGTACTGGTTCTTTGAGGACTGAGTCGCTTTAGTGCCCAGTGGCGCTTCGCTTACCGGGCCTACGGGATCGAGCTTTTGTAGGCCGGGTAAGGCGTAGCCGCCACCCGGCTTTTCACTTCCGCTCCCCCGCGGCAAAATCCTCAATCTCTCCTGCCCAATCCACCGGATACAACCCTTCAGCCACGTCCCGATGAAACGTTGAAAACGGCCAGTCGCTGACTTTACTGACATAGCCATGCTTCAGCGGATTGATATAAATGTAATCCACATGTCGCCGGTAGTCCTCTTCGTTGCGGATAGTGTGCCCCCAGAATCGTGGCTGCCAGATATAGCGCATGTCGATGCTGCGGCTGAATGTCTTTTTGATATCCCGCCAGCGGGCGGAAAAATCACTGTCCCCGTCCGGTAGGCTCCAGATACAGTGCATATGTTCAGGCAAAATAACCCACGCGTTGATGGTGAAGGGCTTCGCACGCTTAACCGTTGAGGTGGCGGAACGCAGGCTATCGATATGGCGGGTAAGCAAATCGCTCTGACGGTTTTGCAGGTTGACGGTGAAGAACCAGGTTCCACCGGGGACGTAATGGCGACGGTAGTTTGACATGGGCACTCCTTGCCTCATTGCCGGGTGGCGGCTTTGCCTTACCCGGCCTACATTCGGATCGTAGGCCCGGTAAGCGCAGCGCCACCGGGCATTTTTTAGCGTTTAGCGGTCAACTCAGCTATCCGCACTATCACCTTCACCGCCTTTTCCATCCCTTCCAGCGTCACAAACTCATGTTTACCGTGGTAGTTATAGCCACCGGTAAACAGGTTCGGGCACGGTAGCCCCATGAATGACAGCTGAGAACCGTCGGTACCGCCGCGAATCGGTTTTAATATCGGTTCAATATCGCAGTCGCGCATCGCCTGCTGGGCGATATCGAGAATATGCGGATGGGCCATCACCTTCTCGCGCATATTGTAATAGCTGTCTTCGATGATGAGCTCAATATAGCAGTCAGGATGTAATCCTTTACCAACCTTCTTAGCGATCTCCATCATCTTACGCTTGCGCGCCTCAAAGGCTTTACGGTCAAAATCGCGGATGATGTAGTGCATCTGCGCGCTGTCCACGGTGCCTTTGATGCTGGTCAGGTGGTAGAAACCTTCATACCCTTCGGTCTGTTCGGGGCTCTCTTCCGCCGGGACTTCCGCGTGAATTCGCGACGCCAGCGACAGCGCGTTGACCATGACGCCTTTGGCAGAGCCTGGGTGGACGTTGTTGCCGACAATTTTGATCGTGACTGACGCGGCATTGAAGTTTTCATACTCCAGCTCACCGACGCCGCCACCGTCGACGGTGTAGGCCCACTGGGCGTTAAAGGCGTCCACGTCGAAGTGCTTCGCGCCCTTGCCGACCTCTTCATCCGGCGTAAAGGCCACGCGGATATCACCGTGCGGAATATCGTTGCCCTTCAGCACCGCCAGCGCCGTCATGATCTCCGCGATGCCCGCTTTGTCATCCGCCCCCAGCAGCGTTTTACCATCGGTGGTGATCAGCGTCTGACCGAGCAGCTGGTGCAGCACCGGGAACATGACGGGTGAGAGCACTTCGTCGCCAATGCCCAGCGCAATGTCGCCGCCGCGGTAGTTTTCAACAATCTGCGGGTTCACATGTTTACCGCTAAAATCCGGAGAGGTGTCGACATGGGAGATAAAGCCAATCGCCGGAATGTCGCCCGGGACATTCGCTGGCAGCGTTCCCATCACAGTGCCTTTCTCGCTTAACGTGACGTTGACCAGCCCCATGGCGTCAAGCTGCTCTTTAAGCAGGTTTAATAGCTTCCACTGGCCTTCGGTGCTCGGCACCTGGCGAACACCCGGCTTAGATTGGGTATCCAGCGAAACGTACTGTAAAAAACGCTCAAGTAATTTATCCATGCAGTCACCCTCACTTTTTGTGACAACATTATCAATAAGCATCAAAACGCAAATATTGCGTCAGGTCACTTTTATCCCGCAAACGAGAATATTTTCCGTTTATATCGTTGTGCGTTAGTAAATGTAGCTTATGAATCAGTGACAAGGATTGGCGATTGCGGGGGATTGCCGTAGAATGTCCGCCCTCATTACGAGTCACCAAGGTGGTTACACACAAACCCCGCTTCAGTCTGCTGCCTGAGGCGTCTATATGGGACAGCGCAAAAATTGAATACACAATCCCGTTCACGTTCACCGCTGGTGCAACTGGAACGAATTCGTAAAAGTTTTGATGGCAAAGACGTCATTTCCGACCTCACTCTCACCATCAATGACGGTGAGTTTCTGACGCTGCTTGGCCCCTCCGGCTGCGGCAAAACCACCGTACTGCGCCTTATCGCCGGGCTGGAAAGCGTCGATAATGGCCATATCCATCTTGAAAGTCAGGACATCACCCAGGTTCCCGCCGAAGACCGCCACGTCAACACTGTCTTTCAGAGCTATGCCCTCTTCCCGCACATGACCGTGTTTGAAAACGTGGCGTTTGGCCTGCGGATGCAAAAAACCCCGGCGGGTGAGATCGAACCGCGCGTCACCGAAGCCCTGCGCATGGTACAGCTCGAGACGTTTGCCCAGCGAAAACCGCATCAGCTTTCCGGCGGCCAGCAGCAGCGCGTGGCCATCGCCCGCGCCGTGGTCAACAAGCCGCGTCTGCTCCTGCTGGATGAATCCCTCTCCGCGCTGGATTACAAGCTGCGCAAGCAGATGCAGAACGAGCTTAAAGCCCTGCAGCGCAAGCTCGGCATTACCTTTGTCTTCGTCACCCACGACCAGGAAGAAGCCCTGACCATGTCCGACCGCATCGTGGTGATGCGCGACGGCAAAATCGAGCAGGACGGCACGCCGCGTGAAATCTACGAAGAGCCGAAAAATCTCTTTGTCGCCAGCTTCATTGGTGAGATCAATATCTTCGACGCCACGGTGATCGAGCGTCTGGACGACCAGCGCGTTCGCGCGTGCGTCGAAGGACGCGAGTGCGCCATCACGGTGAATTTCCCCGTCGAAAAGGGACAAAAGCTCAACGTTCTGCTGCGCCCGGAAGATCTGCGCGTCGATGAAATCCACGGCAATGCCGAGGCCGAAGGGTTAATCGGCTATATCCGCGAGCGCAACTACAAAGGGATGACGCTGGAGTCTGTCGTCGAGCTGGAGAACGGCAAAATGGTGATGGTCAGCGAGTTCTTTAACGAGGACGACCCGGACTTCGACCACTCTCTCGACCAGAAAATGGTTATCAACTGGGTAGAAAGCTGGGAGGTTGTACTGGCTGATGAAGAACACAAGTAAGTTCCAGAATGTGGTGATTGCCACGATCGTCGGTTGGCTTGTGTTGTTTGTCTTTTTACCCAACCTGATGATCATCGCCACCAGCTTTCTGACCCGTGACGACGCAAACTTCGTTTCGCTGGTTTTTACGCTGGACAACTACGCGCGCCTGCTCGATCCGCTCTATTTTGACGTGCTGCTGCATTCGCTCAATATGGCGCTGATTGCCACCATTGCCTGCCTGGTGCTGGGTTATCCGTTCGCATGGTTCCTCGCGGGTCTGCCGCAAAAGGTGCGTCCGCTGCTGTTGTTTCTGCTGATTGTGCCGTTCTGGACCAACTCGCTGATTCGCATCTACGGGCTGAAAATCTTCCTCAGCACCAAAGGCTACCTCAATGAATTTATGCTGTGGCTGGGGGTGATTGATACGCCGATCCGCATCATGTTTACCCCGAGTGCGGTGATTGTGGGTCTGGTCTATATCCTGCTGCCGTTTATGGTGATGCCGCTCTACTCCAGCATTGAGAAGCTGGATAAACCGCTGCTGGAAGCGGCAAAAGATCTGGGTGCCAGCAAGTTCCAGACCTTTATCCGCATTATCATTCCGCTGACCATGCCCGGCATTATCGCGGGCTGTCTGCTGGTCATGCTTCCGGCCATGGGTCTGTTCTACGTTTCGGACCTGATGGGTGGCGCGAAAAACCTGCTGATTGGGAATGTGATCAAGAGTCAGTTCCTCAACATTCGCGACTGGCCGTTCGGCTCCGCCACCAGCATTACGTTGACGGTGGTGATGGGTCTGATGCTGCTGGTTTACTGGCGCGCCTCACGGCTGCTGAACAAGAAGGTGGAACTCGAATGATCGGTCGACTGCTTCGCGGCGGTTTCATGACCGCCATTTACGCTTACCTGTATATCCCGATCATTATTTTGATCGTGAACTCGTTTAACAGCTCGCGCTTTGGGATTAACTGGCAGGGCTTTACCACCGACTGGTACAGCCTGCTGATGAACAACGACAGCCTGCTGCAGGCCGCTCAGCACTCGCTGACGATGGCGATCTTCTCCGCCACCTTCGCCACGCTGATTGGCTCCCTGACCGCCGTGGCGCTCTATCGCTATCGCTTTCGCGGTAAGCCGTTCGTCAGCGGCATGCTGTTTGTGGTGATGATGTCGCCGGACATCGTGATGGCGATTTCGCTGCTGGTGCTGTTTATGCTGCTGGGCGTACAGCTTGGCTTCTGGTCGCTGCTGTTTTCCCATATCACCTTCTGCCTGCCGTTTGTGGTGGTGACCGTCTTTGCGCGCCTGAAAGGGTTCGACGTGCGCATGCTGGAGGCGGCGAAAGATCTGGGCGCCAGCGAGATGACCATCCTGCGCAAAATCATCCTGCCGCTGGCGATGCCCGCCGTGGCGGCCGGATGGCTGCTGAGCTTTACCCTGTCGATGGATGACGTAGTGGTCTCCTCCTTCGTGACCGGGCCGAGCTATGAAATTCTGCCGTTGAAAATTTATTCGATGGTGAAAGTCGGCGTTTCACCTGAGGTGAACGCGCTGGCGACCATTCTGCTGGTGTTTTCGCTGGTTCTGGTGATCGCCAGCCAGGTTATTGCTCGTGATAAAACAAAATCTCAGGGGACAATGAAATGAAAAAAATGCTCGCCGCTGCGGCGCTGGTGCTTGGTATGGGTGCCGCACACGCTGATGACAGCAAAAAGCTCTACTTCTACAACTGGACCGAGTACGTGCCGCCGGGCCTGCTGGAGCAGTTCACCAAGGAGACGGGCATCAAGGTGATCTACTCGACCTACGAGTCGAATGAAACCATGTACGCCAAGCTCAAAACCTATAAAGATGGCGCTTACGATCTGGTGGTTCCGTCCACCTACTTTGTCGACAAAATGCGCAAAGAGGGCATGATCCAGAAGATCGACAAAACGAAGCTAACCCATTTTTCAAACCTCGATCCTGAGATGCTCAACAAGCCGTTTGACCCAAATAACGACTACTCCATTCCGTATATCTGGGGGGCAACCGCGATTGGCGTTAACAGCGAGGCCGTCGATCCGAAGTCGGTGACCAGCTGGGCCGATCTGTGGAAACCGCAATACAAAGGCAGCCTGCTGTTGACCGACGACGCGCGCGAAGTCTTCCAGGTGGCGCTGCGCAAGCTTGGCTACTCTGGCAACACGACGGATCCTAAAGAGATTGAAGCGGCATATGCCGAGCTGAAAAAGCTGATGCCTAACGTGGCGGCGTTCAACTCTGATAATCCGGCTAACCCATATATGGAAGGCGAAGTGAATCTGGGGATGGTGTGGAACGGCTCCGCGTATGTGGCCCGCCAGGCCGGTACGCCGCTTGAGGTAGTCTGGCCAAAAGAAGGCGGGATCTTCTGGATGGACAGCCTCTCCATTCCGGCTAACGCGAAAAATGTGGATGGGGCGCTGAAGCTGATTAACTTCCTGCTGCGCCCGGACGTGGCGAAACAGGTTGCCGAGACGATTGGCTACCCGACGCCAAACCTGGCCGCACGCAAGCTGCTGAAGCCGGAAGTGGCTAACGATAAGTCGCTCTACCCGGATGCGGAAACCATCAGCAAAGGTGAGTGGCAGAACGATGTCGGCGACGCCAGCCGGCTCTACGAAGAGTATTACCAGAAGTTAAAAGCGGGCCGCTAACCAGTATCGCGCTCTTCCTCACGCCGCCTGCGCGGCGTGAGGAAGGATTAACTGACCGTATTCTCTCCAGCCCAGAGCGTCGCTTTTCGCATCGCCTCAACCACCTCTTCATCTGACAGGCCCAGCGCCTGACGAACCCGGGTCGCCTCGTCCCACCGCTGCTGTTCATAGTAACGGCAGAGGTTAATCATGTCGGCTAACCGTCCCTCCTGGTGGCACAGCGCGTTGCTCACGCTCTGCGGCACCGCAATTTGCTTCATCAGCTCTGCCATCGGAAGCTCCAGGAGGGTATCGAGCAGAGAAAACAGGCCGCACATGAACGCATTTTCAGCCAGAGTAGGTTCGTTCATCGTCTCAGCCAGCAGTTCGCAGAATTTGCCGCGCATCATGCTCAGCGGGTAAAGCTCGCTGACGGTGTCATTGCCCGCACTGGCGAGGACCACGACGGCAACAAACCGTCGGAGCTGGTTTTCGCCAAGATACCTGAGCACCTCGCTCAGGGTTAACTTACTGAAATTACAGGCGCCGACATGTTTAAACGCCGTATGCTTCATATAGCGCATGATTTTATAAGAGAGCGTGAGATCGGTTTTTATCAACGACTCGATGATTCGAAAATCAGGTTTATTGCGTCCGACCTCCATTTGCAGCCGAAAAATCGCCAGCTGATTTTGCGACAGCCGTTTATATTTAATGACCTCCGGACGGCAGAAAAAATAGCCCTGAAAAAGGGAAAATCCCTCGTTTCTGTATTGGTTGAATTCCTCTTTAGTCTCAATTTTTTCAGCAAGATATTTAATATGACCGGTCAGATGTTTGCGTGCTTTCAGATACGCTTTAATTTGCGCTAAGGTATAATTTCTGACGTCAAATTTCAGGATTGAAATATAGGGTAAAAAAACATCCCATTCTGGCGCAAGGGTGAAATCATCAAGCGCAAACTGATAGCCGTGCGCATTCATCTCCCTGACGGCCTGCAGCAGTTCGGCCCCCGGCACAGCATCTTCAAGGATTTAAATCACCACGCTCTCTTTATCAAGCGCTTCTCCACTGCGGTCAATAACCATCCTTGAAGGGAAATTAATAAACGACGTATGTGCCCCGGCAATGCGCTGGGACGGCACACATAAGAACTGATCTGATATCATCCTGGACGTGGCATATTCTGCCGACACATCCGGAAAACGATTTGTCATCCCGTCTCTGAAAAGCAGCTCATAGGCTACGGTATTCATTTCAGGGTTAAAAATGGGTTGTCGCGCGATAAATCCGTACATATCCCATCCTCCTCTACCACTTTATATTTATTAGCATCCTCTTTCTACACGACGATAACGAGTTTTATCGAGCACTATTTTGATTGAATGCACAAAATAAAAGCATCCACACTAATTAACGGGAATTAACCGTCTGGATTTAAATTAAATATATCCTTCGCTCTACAGAAAGGGGATGAAATATCCGATAAGTACTTTGTGCCTGCCCGACATGCACGACATTACGGGAGATGAGAATGAAAGACGCCATGGTCCGAAGACAAAAAATAAGAGTCAAGACGTTGATGCTATTGTCCATTTTCCTCACCGTGACGGTGGGCTTTACGGCAACGATCGGGTTTATGATGTGGCAATGGATGGCGCAGCAAGAGGTGCTGGCCAAAAACCATATCCGCCAGATAGCCGAGGTACACGCTTTACAGGTCAGCAAACAGCTGGATTCTGCCCTGACTGCCGCCCGGGATATGGGCAGCAGCGCCCTCGCGCTACGCGAAGCGGGCATTTCCGACCGCCAGAGCCTGAACCAGCTGCTCGTCCACTTCCTCTCGGCTCACCCGTCGTTTCTCTCCATGTCGATGGCCTTTGAGCCCAATGCGTTTGACGATAAAGATGCCGTCTTTGCCGGTCAGAGCGGCGAAGATCCTGCCGGGCGCTACGCCCGCTACGTCGACCGCGATGCCACCGGCAAACCGGCGTTGCACCTGCTGACGGACATCGAAACGCCCGGCAGCGGCGATTACTATCTGTTGCCGAAACAGCGGCATAAAGATGTGATCATCGAACCCTATATTTACCCCTACAACGGCGTGGACGTGATGCTCACCTCAATTGCCGCCCCCATCATGCGTGACGGTCAGTTTCTGGGCTCAGTCACCTCTGACTTCTCGCTCGCCACGCTGCAGTCCATGATTGGCGCCATTAAACCGTGGAACGGCACAGGCTACGCCCTGCTCCTGTCTGCGGGCAATAACGTGGTGTCCAGCCCGGAAAAAGGTGCGGCAGGCAAGCCTTACGCGGGTCACATTGCAGGACATGACGTCACTCGGGTAAACGATCCGCTGCTGAAAGAAGAGGTGTTTATCACCTGGCAGGCGATCGCCGTCGGTAATAGCCAGACGCCGTGGAAACTCGCCATCATCACCCCGGTCAGCGAAGTGATGGCCGAAGCGCGCGCATTTTTACTGAAGGCCATCGTCATGATGGTGTTAAGCATCGTTGCGGTTAGCCTGGTGATGGCCCAGATTTTTACCCGCAAGGTTGACCGTCCGGTGGGGGGAGAACCTTCCGAGGCCGCCGGGATCGCCCTGGCCGTCGCCCGCGGGGATCTGAACAACACCATCCCGGTGCGCTCCGGAGATACCCACAGCATTTTTTATGCCCTGCACACCATGCAGACGCAGCTCAAGCGCATCGTCGACAACATCAGCGAAGCCAGCCACTCCGTGCACGGCGGGACCAGCGAAATTTCGGCGGGCAACCTTGACCTCGCCTCGCGTACCGAGGAACAGGCGGCGGCGATTGTTGAAACCGCTGCCAGTATGGAAGAGATTTCGGTTACGGTGAAGAACAATGCCGATAACGCCCACAAGGCGACCACGCTGACCGATCGCGCCGCGAGTCTTGCGGGGCATGGCGAAACGCTGGTGAACGACGTGGTCGTGGTGATCGGCGAGATTGATGAGAGCGCGCGCAAGATCGGTGAGATTAACAGTATCGTCGATGGCATCGCCTTCCAGACCAATATCCTGGCGCTGAATGCTACCGTTGAAGCGGCGCGCGCAGGTGAACAGGGACGCGGTTTCGCGGTAGTCGCAGGTGAAGTACGCAACCTTGCGCAGCGAAGCGCCAACGCGGCCAAAGAGATCTCTCAGCTGATTGCCGAGTCCTCAGGCCGCGTCAGCAAAGGCGTTGAGCTGGTCAATGAAACCGGCGTGATGATGAAACAGGTGATTGAAGCGGTGTCGCATGTGCATCTGGTCATCAACGACATTGTTCAGGCGCTGGACGAACAGAATCGGGGGATTAGCCAGGTCAGTACCGCCGTCAACCAGATGGACAGCACCACCCAGCAGAACGCTTCACTGGTTCAGCAGATCTCAGCGGCGGCGCTCTCGCTGGACGAGCAGGCTAAATCGCTGGAGAAGACGCTGGCGTTCTTTCATTCTTAAATAAAAAGGCACCCGCCCGGCGGGTGCCTTTTCACGCGATTCGCGTTACAGACCTTTCAGCAGCTTGTCGACAAATTCCGGAACAACCGTGCTTGCCAGACCGTAGTGTTTCTCTTCAAACTCGCTGCCCACCTGGCTTGGCTCAAGATTGAGTTCAACCGTATGCGCACCGTGCAGCCGCGCTTCGTGGACAAACCCCGCCGCCGGGTAAACATGGCCGGATGTGCCGATGGCGATAAACACGTCGGCCATCGCCAGCGCGCTGTAGATCTCATCCATTCCCAGCGGCATTTCTCCGAACCAGACCACGTGCGGACGCAGGCGCGACGGGAACTGGCAGCAGTGGCACTTATCCTCCGGCAGCACGTCCTCTTTCCAGTCCAGCACCTGACCGCTCCAGGCGCAGCGAACTTTGAGCAGCTCGCCGTGCATATGGATGATGTTCTTGTTACCGGCCCGCTCGTGAAGGTTGTCGATATTCTGCGTCACCAGCAGAAAACGATCGCCCAGCGCCTCTTCCAGCTTCGCCAGCGCCAGATGCGCGGCATTCGGCGCGACGTCAGGCTGCTGAAGCTGACGACGGCGGGCGTTGTAAAACGCCTGCACAAGATCCGGGTCACGGGCAAAGCCTTCCGGCGTGGCGACATCCTCCACGCGGTGCTCTTCCCACAGCCCGTCCGCCGCGCGGAAGGTTCGAATACCTGACTCGGCGGAGATCCCCGCCCCGGTCAGCACCACCACTCTGGGTTTATCCATCGCTTCTGGCATCATTCTGTCTCTGAAAAAGATCCGCTGGCGCAAGCGCTCACGCAAGCGGCGTTTATTTTTGCGAAAACGGCTGAGTCGACCCTGGCGACGCGACAGCATAGAAACCTCGTAAACTAATCGGTGAGATGAAGGAATGCGGCTCCGCGCATGCCTCCTGCGTCCCCGTGTCGCGCGCGTTCAATACGCGGCACGCGGGCAACCGGCAATAAATGTCGGGGCAAACGCCCGGACAACCGTTCCGTAATCGCGGTAAAGTTTGAGAGCCCTCCCCCAATCACCAGCAGATCCGGGTCGACGATGGTGAGAATATTGCCCAGACACACCGCCAGCAGATCCAGATAGCGCTCGACGTGCTCACGCGCCTGCGCATCCCCTTGCTCCCACAGGGTAATGATTTGAGGGGCCTCAAGTTTCTGATGATAGAAGTGTTCGTAAAGCCATGCAAACCCGCGGCCAGACAGGTAGTTCTCAATACAGCCGTGCTGCCCGCAGCCGCAGCGGGTCAGCGGGAAATCACGGCCGACGACCTCCAGCGCATCCACCGGCAGGCGGATATGACCAAACTCGCCGGTGATGTAGCTGCGGCCGGTGATGGGCTTACCATTGATGACGATTCCTCCGCCGACGCCGGTACCGAGGATCAGCCCCATCACCAGCGGATATTGACGGAACTCATCATCCCAGGCTTCGGAGAGCGCAAAGCAGTTGGCGTCGTTATCTAAACGCACGTCGCGTTCAAGGAGCGCGGAGAGATCGGCGCGCAGCGGTTTACCGCTGGCGGCAGGCACGTTGGCCGCATAAAGCGTACCATCGTCGGTTTCCGGCATGCCCGGAATACCAATGCCGACGCTGCCTTTCACGCCAAAGCGTTCATCAGCCTGCGCCACCAGCGCGGCAATGGCGGTTAAAAATTCGTCGTAGCTGTCGCGCGGCGTGGGAACGCGGGTTTCCCACTGCAGTTTGAGGTCTTTATCAAACACGCCGAGCGCAATCTTGGTGCCGCCAATATCAAATCCATAATACATAACGCATTCCTCTTTCGATCTGGCGACCCGAAAGCCGCTAGATCGTGACGTAATTACTGGCCACTTAATACCCTCGCCGGATCAATTCGGCTTGCGCGACGCGCCGGATACCAGCTTGCCAGCAGACTCAGTAAAAGTGCTGTAAGCAGCACATAAAAAACATCCAGCCAGTGCAGTTCAGACGGCAGGAAGTCAATAAAATAGATATCACCCGACAGGAACTGGTGACCAATAAGCTTTTCAATGCCGTTGATAATCGGCGTTAGCTGCAGGGAAACCACCACGCCAATCACCACGCCGCACAGGCTGCCGAACAGCCCCGCCAGCAAACCGTACCAGACGAAAATGGCGCGAATAAGGCCGTCTTTTGCCCCAAGGGTACGCAGCACGGCGATGTCGCCGCTCTTGTCTTTGACCGCCATCACCAGCGTCGAGACGATATTAAAGCACGCAACACCGATCACCAGCACCATCGCCAGATACATAATGGCGCGGATCATCTGGATATCACGGTACATATAGCCGTAAGTGCCGATCCAGCTTTTGATGTAGACATAGTTATTGGTCACGCTGCCCGCGTCGCGCACCAGTTTGTTAGCGTTAAAGACGTCGTTCACCTTAATGGCAATGCCCGTCACGCTGTCGCCCATGTCGAGATACTGGCGTGCATCCTCCATCGGCACCATCGCAAAGCTGTGGTCAAGCTGACCGCTCAGCTGAAGAATACCGGTAACGTGCAGGCGCACGCGCTTTGGCTGCTGCAGTTTGTGATCGGCGCTGGCATTCGGAATCATGATTGACACCCAGTCGCCCTGCTTCACCTTCAGGGCATCAGCAACGCCTTTACCCATGATGATCTGCTGCTCGCCCGCCTTGAAGTTGGCCCACGCGCCGTTCTGCACGTAGTTCGGCAGCGCGCTGAGGCGCGCTTCCTGCGTCGGATTCACCCCTTTCACCTGGATGGCGCGCAGGTTTACCCCGCTCTCCACCAGCCCGGTAAAGTTAATGTAGGGCGCAGCCGCGGCGATACCGGGCACTTTTTCCACTTTGTTCAGGGCGTCGCTCCAGTTCGTCCACGGCTGGTTAACCGGTTCGATCTCCCCGTGCGGCACGACCGCCAGAATACGGTTATTCAGCTCGCGCTCGAAGCCGTTCATGGCGCTCAGGCCGACGATCAGCACCGCCACACCCAGCGCAATACCGATGGTCGAGATAACGGAGATCAGCGACACCATGCCGCCGCGACGGCGGCCGCGGCTAAAACGTAAACCGATGAGTAACGATAACGGTGACGCCATTACTCTGCTCCCATCAGGGTCAGTTCCGCGTTCAGATGGCCGTCGCGCATCTCAAGCTGGCGCCCCATGCGTTTTGCCAGCTGCAGATCGTGGGTCACCACCAGAAACGCGGTGCCCTGCGAGGCGTTCAGCTCGCCCAGAAGCTGGAAAATACTGTCCGCGTTGCGGGCGTCCAGGTTACCGGTAGGCTCATCCGCCAGCACCAGACGCGGGTTGTTGACCAGCGCACGGGCAATCGCCACGCGCTGACGCTCGCCGCCGGACAGCTCCGACGGACGGTGGTTTCCGCGATGGCCCAGCCCTACCGCTTTCAGCATGTCGCTGGCGCGGGCGTTAATCTCAGCCGGTTTCTTTTTGCCAATCAGCAGCGGCATCGCCACGTTTTCCAGCGCCGTGAAGTCCGGCAGCAGGTGGTGGAACTGGTAGATAAAGCCCAGCTCGCGGTTACGCAGCTCGGCCTTCGCCGCCGAGGACATTTTGCTCATCGGCTGGCCGGAGAAAATCACGTCGCCGTTGGTTGGGGTATCCAGCCCGCCCAGCAGATGTAATAAGGTACTCTTACCGGAGCCGGAGCTGCCGACAATCGCCATCATCTCGCCTTCACCCACGCTAAAGCTCACATTGTGCAGCACGTCGGTTTGCACAGTGCCTTCCTGATAGCGTTTGGACAGGTTGTCGCATTGCAACAGGATCTTATTCATAACGTAAAGCCTCAGCGGGTTGAGTGGCGGCGGCGCGCCAGGAAGGATAAAGCGTTGAAAGCAGCGCAATGGCCATCGCGGCCAGCGCAATACCGACCACCTGCAGCGGCTCGATGGCCACCGGCAGCGCCGCGCCGTCAAGCAGCGCGCCGATGATCGGCATTAAATTGTTGAGCTGGCTGGCAAGCAGCGCACCCAGCACCGCCCCGAGCAGCGCGCCGATGATACCGGCGCTGGCCCCCTGCACCATAAACACGGCCATGATCTGCCGCGGCGTCAGCCCCTGGGTTTGCAGGATAGCGACCTCGCCCTGCTTCTCCATCACCATCAGCCCCAGCGAGGTGATGATGTTAAAAGCAGCCACGGCGACGATCAGGCTCAGCAGCAGCCCCATCATGTTTTTCTCCATCCGCACGGCCTGGAACAGCTCGCCTTTACGCTCGCGCCAGTCCTGCCATTTGGTGCCGTCCGGCAGTTTTTGCTGGCTGAGGGTATCGACCTTCAGCGGCGCGTCGAGCCACAGGCGCCAGCCGGTGATATTGCCGGCCGGGTAGCGCATCAGGCGTGACGCGTCCTGAATGTTAACCAGCATCTGGTAACCATCGACTTCACTGTTGGCGGCAAAGGTCCCAACCACGGTAAACAGGCGTTGGCTTGGCAGGCGCCCCATCGGCGTAAACTGGCTGGCTGAAGGCACCATCACGCGGAGCTGGTCGCCGCGGTTGACGCCAAGCTGACCGGCAAGCTGCTCACCCAGAATCACGTTGTATTTTCCGGCTTCCAGGTCAGTCTGCTTCACGTTTACGAGATACGGCGTCAGCGGGTCTTTTTGCGCCGGGTCAATACCCAGCATCACGCCGACCGCCACGCTGCGGGCGCTTTGCAGCACCACGTCGCCGGTGGTCAGTGGCGCAACGCGCGTGACGCCCTGTAACTTCGCCGCGCTTTCCGGCAGCTGCTGTGGGTTAACCGAACCGTTAGTCGATGAGAGTACGGCCTGCGGCATCAGCCCCAGGATGTTGTTTTGCAGCTCGCGCTCGAAGCCATTCATGACGGAAAGCACCGTCACCAGTGCCATCACGCCAAGCGTAATGCCAATAGTCGAAAGCCAGGAGACAAAGCGACCGAAGCGGTCCGCGGCGCGCCCACGCATGTAGCGTAAGCCTATGAAGAGTGCGACAGGTTGATACATGAAGTCCGTCTGTTTGCTGATAGCAGACCCACGAGTATATAAGCGAATCCGTTAAGCGTAAATGACTGAAACCGTAAGCTTTGGTAATCATTTTTCCAAAAAATTCAGATAAATCAGGATACTAATATCTGAAACCGCCCCTCGCAACCTCCACCTTTTCCGAAAAACCTCCTGATACAGACTGTTACCCATTACAGCCCGGTTTCGTTTAACAACAATTGCTCGTTCGTCTATGGCAATAAGGTAGTTGCGAACAATGAAGCAAAAAGCATTATGGATTAACCAGATAAAAGGGCTGTGCATCTGCCTGGTGGTTATCTACCATTCAGTTATCACGTTTTATCCGCACCTGATCGGGCTGCAACACCCGCTCTCTGGCCTTCTCGCCAAATGCTGGATCTATTTTAATCTCTATCTCGCCCCCTTCCGTATGCCGGTCTTTTTCTTTATCTCCGGCTATCTGATCCGTCGTTATATTGACGAGGTGGACTGGCGAACCAGCCTCGACAAGCGAATCTGGAGCATTGTCTGGGTTCTGGCGCTGTGGGGGATTCTGCAATGGCAGGCGCTGACCCACCTGAACGCCTGGCTGGCGCCCGATCGCGAGGTTGCCACCTCGTCGAACGCGGCCTACGCCGATTCGCTCCTGGGATTTGTGCAAGGGATGCTCACCGCCAGCACCAGCCTGTGGTATCTGTATGCCCTGGTGGTCTACTTCACGTTGTGTAAGCTGCTGAGCCGCTGGAAGCTGCCGATGCTGGGACTGCTGGCGCTGGCAAGCATCGCGATCAACTTCCTGCCGCTGCCGTGGTGGGGAATGAACAGCGTGGTACGCAACATGATCTACTACAGCCTCGGGGCGTGGTATGGCGCTGAGCTGATGGCATGGATGAAAAATCTAAACCTGCGCCGCACCTGGCTGGCAACGGGCGCTTTCGCCGCCGTCTCCGTGGTGCTGTGGTTTGCTAACGTTCCGCTGCTGCTCTCCTTGCTGTCGATTGTGCTGATCATGAAGCTGTTCTACAGCGTTGAGCAGCGCTATGCCGTTCACCCTGACAACCTGCTGAACGTGATTGGCTCCAATACCATTGCGATTTATACCACCCACCGCATCCTCATTGAGGCCTTTAGCCTGTTCCTGATTGGCGAGATGAATGCCGCGTACTGGCCGCTCTGGGCTGAACTCACCTTAATTCTGGTCTACCCGTTTGCCAGCCTGCTTATCTGTACCCTGGCCGGGCTGGGGGTGCGTAAACTCTCCACCGCGCTGTTCGGGGACATTTTCTTTTCTCCGCCTTCGACGCTTACGCTCTCGCCGACCACTCGTTAATGCCCTCTCCGCCCCCTTTCGGGGGCGTATAACCCCGCCGTGCGGTTACGATTTGCTTATGTAAAACGATCGAGGATAATAAAGACATTGCGTATCAGTGATATGCCCCAATACTGTTGGTATATCCATAAGAGACTCTGACATAGCCATGCCTGAACACTATCGTTATTCCTTGCCTGTCAAAGCGGGCGACCAGCGCCAGCTGGGTGAACTCACGGGCGCAGCGTGCGCCACGCTGGTGGCGGAAATTGCTGAGCGTCATCCTGGCCCGGTGATACTGGTTGCCCCGGATATGCAAAACGCCCTGCGCCTGCACGATGAAATTCGCCAGTTCACCGATAATCTGGTGTTCAGCCTGGCCGACTGGGAAACGCTGCCCTATGACAGCTTCTCTCCGCACCAGGAGATCATCTCCTCGCGCCTGTCGACGCTCTATCAACTCCCGACCATGCAGCGCGGCGTGCTGATTGTGCCGGTAAACACCCTGATGCAACGCGTCTGTCCGCACAGCTACCTGCACGGTCACGCGCTGGTAATGAAAAAAGGTCAGCGCCTGTCCCGTGATGCCCTGCGGGCGCAGCTTGACGGCGCCGGGTACCGCCACGTCGATCAGGTGATGGAGCACGGGGAATATGCGACCCGCGGCGCGCTGCTCGACCTTTACCCGATGGGCAGCGACCAGCCGTATCGTCTGGACTTTTTCGATGATGAAATCGACAGCCTGCGCGTCTTCGACGCCGACACGCAGCGCACGCTGGAGGAAGTGGAGTCCATCAATTTACTGCCCGCGCATGAGTTCCCGACGGACAAAACCGCTATCGAACTGTTCCGCAGCCAGTGGCGCGATAAGTTCGAGGTGAAGCGCGACGCGGAACATATTTATCAACAGGTCAGCAAAGGCACGCTGCCTGCCGGGATCGAATACTGGCAGCCGCTGTTCTTCAGCGAGCCGCTCCCTGCCCTGTTCAGCTACTTCCCGGCGAATACCCTGATTGTTAACACCGGGGATATCGACGCCAGCGCCAGCCGCTTTGAAAGCGAAACCCGCGCTCGCTTCGAAAACCGGGGCGTTGACCCGATGCGTCCGCTGCTGCCGCCGGAAGCGCTGTGGCTGCGTACCGACGAGCTCAACGCCGAGCTGAAGCGCTGGCCGCGCATGCAGCTGAAAACCGATTCGCTTGCCGATAAGGCCGCTAACACCAACCTCGCCTTCCGGACGCTGCCGGACCTGGCCGTCCAGGCGCAGCAGAAATCCCCGCTGGATAATCTGCGCAAGTTCCTGGAGTCCTTTACCGGCCCGGTGGTGTTCTCCGTTGAGAGTGAAGGCCGTCGCGAAGCGTTAGGTGAGCTGCTGGGACGCATTAAGGTGGCGCCGAAGCGCATCCTGCGCCTGAGCGAAGCGACCGGAAACGGCCGTTACCTGATGATTGGCGCCGCCGAGCATGGGTTCATCGACACGCTCAACAACCTGGCGCTGATTTGCGAAAGCGACCTGCTGGGCGAGCGCGTCGCGCGCCGTCGTCAGGACAGCCGTCGAACCATCAACCCGGACACGCTGATCCGCAACCTGGCCGAACTGCATCCGGGCCAGCCGATTGTTCACCTGGAGCATGGCGTTGGACGCTATCAGGGGATGACCACGCTCGAGGCGGGCGGCATTAAAGGTGAATACCTGATGCTGACCTACGCGAACGACGCCAAACTGTATGTCCCGGTGTCGTCCCTGCATCTGATCAGCCGCTACGCGGGCGGTGCCGAAGAGAACGCGCCGCTGCACAAGCTGGGCGGCGACGCCTGGGCGCGCGCGCGCCAGAAGGCCGCGGAAAAAGTGCGCGACGTGGCCGCCGAGCTGCTGGATATCTACGCCCAGCGCGCGGCCAAAGAGGGCTTCGCCTTTAAGCATGATAAGGAACAGTATCAGCTCTTCTGCGACAGCTTCCCGTTTGAAACCACGCCGGATCAGGCTCAGGCTATTAATGCCGTGCTGAGCGACATGTGCCAGCCGCTGGCGATGGACCGTTTAGTGTGCGGCGACGTCGGCTTCGGTAAAACCGAAGTGGCGATGCGCGCCGCCTTCCTTGCGGTGGAAAACAACAAGCAGGTGGCGGTGCTGGTGCCAACCACCCTGCTCGCTCAGCAGCACTTCGACAACTTCCGCGACCGCTTCGCCAACTGGCCGGTACGCATCGAGATGCTGTCACGTTTTCGCAGCGCCAAAGAGCAGACGCAGATTCTGGAGCAGGCCAGCGAAGGCAAGATTGATATTCTGATCGGCACCCATAAGCTGCTGCAAAGCGACGTGAAGTGGAAAGATTTGGGGCTGCTGATCGTCGACGAAGAGCACCGCTTCGGGGTGCGTCATAAGGAACGCATCAAAGCGATGCGCGCCGACGTCGATATCCTGACCCTGACCGCGACGCCGATCCCGAGAACCCTGAACATGGCGATGAGCGGCATGCGCGATCTGTCGATTATTGCCACGCCGCCGGCGCGCCGTCTGGCGGTAAAAACCTTCGTCCGCGAGTACGATAATCTGGTGGTGCGTGAGGCCATTCTGCGTGAAGTGCTGCGCGGGGGTCAGGTCTATTACCTGTACAACGACGTGGAAAACATCCAGAAAGCGGCCGACAGGCTGGCGGAGCTGGTGCCGGAAGCGCGCATTGCTATCGGTCACGGGCAGATGCGCGAGCGCGAGCTGGAACGGGTGATGAACGACTTCCACCATCAGCGCTTTAACGTGCTGGTGTGTACCACCATCATCGAAACCGGGATCGACATTCCGACGGCGAACACCATCATCATTGAACGTGCGGATCACTTTGGCCTGGCGCAGCTTCACCAGCTGCGCGGCCGCGTCGGGCGTTCGCACCATCAGGCCTACGCCTGGCTGCTGACGCCGCATCCGAAAGCGATGACCACCGATGCGCAGAAGCGTCTGGAAGCCATCGCCTCGCTGGAAGACCTCGGCGCAGGCTTCGCGCTGGCCACGCACGATCTCGAGATCCGCGGTGCCGGCGAGCTGCTGGGTGAGGACCAGAGCGGCTCGATGGAAACCATCGGCTTCTCGCTCTATATGGAACTGCTGGAAAACGCGGTTGATGCCCTGAAGGCCGGGCGCGAGCCGTCGCTGGAAGATCTCACCAGCCAGCAAACCGAGGTCGAGCTGCGTATGCCTTCCCTGCTGCCGGACGATTTTATTCCGGACGTGAATACCCGACTGTCGTTCTACAAGCGCATCGCCAGCGCGAAGAAGGAAAGCGAGCTGGAAGAGATTAAGGTTGAGCTGATCGACCGCTTTGGTCTGCTGCCCGATGCGGCGCGAAATCTGCTGGATATCGCGCGCCTGCGCCAGCAGGCGCAGAAGCTGGGCATTCGCAAGCTTGAAGGCAACGAAAAAGGCGGCGTGATTGAGTTCGCCGAGAAGAACCACGTCAACCCGATGTGGCTCATCGGTCTGCTGCAAAAACAGCCGCAGCATTTCCGTCTGGATGGCCCAACGCGTCTCAAATTTACCCAGGAGCTGACGGAGCGCAAAACCCGCATGGACTGGGTGCGTAACTTTATGCGCCAGCTGGAAGAGAACGCGATCGCCTGACCTCCCTTCCCCCGTTAGCCCAGCGCTAACGGGGGACAATTTACAAACTCTTTGCACTTCACCCGATCTTCCCGACACACCCATTCGCCATAATTATCGTTAACGCCTTATAAAACAATAACCTTATCATTTACATGGATTATGGTGATGATCTCTTCGCGTATGACTCGCTGGTTAACCCTGTTTGCGCTGGCAGCCACCGTTGCGGTTGCGCTTCCCGCTCGCGCAAATACCTGGCCCCTTCCTCCGTCCGGCAGCAAGGTGGTGGGGGAAAACCGCTTTCATGTGGTTGAAAATAATGGCGGTTCGCTGGAAGCCATTGCCAAAAAATATAACGTTGGTTTTCTGGCCCTGCTGCAGGCGAACCCTGGCGTCGACCCCTACGTCCCGCGCGCGGGCAGCGTATTGACTATCCCGTTACAGACTATCCTGCCGGACGCTCCGCGTGAGGGGATCGTCATAAATCTGGCGGAGCTGCGTCTGTACTATTACCCGCCGGGTAAAAATGAGGTGACCGTCTACCCGATTGGTATTGGTCAGCTGGGCGGCGACACCCTGACGCCGACGATGGTCACCACCGTCTCGGATAAACGCGCGAATCCAACCTGGACACCAACGGCCAATATTCGTGCACGGTATAAAGCTCAGGGCATCGATCTTCCAGCCGTGGTGCCAGCAGGCCCGGATAACCCGATGGGTCACCACGCGATCCGTCTGGCGGCCTACGGCGGCGTTTACCTGCTGCACGGAACGAATGCGGACTTTGGCATCGGCATGCGCGTCAGCTCGGGCTGCATTCGTCTGCGCGATGACGATATCAAAACGCTGTTTAACGTCGTTACGCCGGGTACCAAAGTCAATATCATCAATACGCCGATCAAGGTTTCTGAGGAGCCGGGCGGCGTGCGGCTGGTTGAAATTCACCAGCCGCTATCGAAAAACATTGGCGATGACCCGCAGACGCTGCCCATTAACCTGAATGCCGCGATGGTAAGCTTCAAAACGAATGCGAATACCAACAGCGAGGTGATGGAGCGCGCAATGGAGGCCCGTTCAGGCATGCCGACCGACGTCACCCGGCATCACGATGTTATCCAGCAATCGATGTAAATCATAAATAAAAAAACGCCCTGCTAAGCAGGGCGTTTTTTTATTGCAGTGGCATAAATGAGGGTTTATGCCCGGCTTATTTGTAGATGACGGCGGTGCCGTGCAGGGTGTTAGGACCGGTCACAGAGGTGATGCGGTAAGATTTTGCACCCATCTCTTGCGCTTTTTGCGCCAGCTGATCTTCCAGTGAACCCAGGTTAGTCCCGGCAGAGGCAGAGATCGTGCCGACTTTATGCTGATCGGCTGGAGTGGACTGTACCTGTACAGCCGCAAAGCTTGCGAAAGAGAGTGAACTCAGGACAGCAGCAGCGATGAGGGTTTTTACGTTTTTCATGATGTTTACCTTTAGCAGATGAATTTGGAGGTCGTTAGCTATTTAGTTAACGATCGATAGGTAAATCATAAATGTGATCCACCTCACACGTCAACATAATTTTATAATGGTCGTTAACTTAATTTTAAAGTCGTTATTTTTCATACTCATATGATTAATTTATTTTTAAGCATTCAGCGCTGGTGGTGACTTGCGTTTATTTTTATAATGGTCATTCAACAAACCAACAGAGGACCAACGGCACATGACAACCGACGTCACGAGTTGTGCAAAGAAAAGCCGTGGCCGACCAAAAGTGTTTGACAGGGATGCAGCGCTTGATAAGGCCATGACTCTCTTCTGGCAACATGGGTATGAAGCAACCTCGCTTTCCGATCTGGTAGAAGCCACCGGCGCCAAAGCGCCGACGCTCTATGCCGAATTTACCAATAAAGAGGGGCTGTTCAGGGCAGTGCTGGACAGATACATTTCGCGCTTTGCGGCGAAACACGAAGCCCAGCTGTTTTGTGAAGAGAAAAGCGTCGAACAGGCGCTTCGGGATTACTTCACCGCCGTCGCGACCTGCTTCACCAGTAAGGACACGCCTGCGGGCTGCTTTATGATTAACACCTCTGCCACCCTGGCGGCGTCCTCGAAAGAGATTGCCAATACGGTGAAATCGCGTCATGCCATGCAGGAGGAGACGCTGAGCGCCTTTCTGGCTCAGCGGCAGCAGCGCGGTGAAATCCCTGCACAGTGCAACCCTCAGCTGCTGGCGCAATACCTGAGCTGTATTTTGCAGGGGATGTCGATCAGCGCCCGTGAAGGGGCAACGCTGGAAAAACTGCAGAATATCAGCGACACCACGCTGCGGCTGTGGCCTGAGCTACTCAAAATCTGAAGCAAAAAAAAGCTCCTCAGCCTGAGCGCATGAGGAGCTAAATTCAGAGAACATCTTTTTTACACTTTGTTATTCAGAACCAGCTGGCCATTTCCATCGAGCGGAATTTGCGTGCCCGGGTCTTTATCCATGCGGATTTTGCCCTGCTGATCGCCAATTTTGTACGTCACGTCATAACCCAGCATTTTTTCCGACTTGTCATAGACGGTTTTGCAGCGTTGCTGAGTCGTGGTGTAGGTATCGTTATCCTGCATCGCGCCCTGCACCTGGTTACCGGCATAGCCGCCACCCAGCGCGCCGACCACGGTCGCTACATCTTTACCCCGGCCGCCGCCAAACTGGTGACCAATCACGCCACCCGCTACCGCACCCAGAACAGAACCGGCGATACGGTTTTCATCCTGCACCGGACGACGATGCGTCACGGAGACGTTACGGCACTCCTGACGAGGCGTTTTTACCGTTTCTTTAATCGGTGTAGCAGAAACCACCTGCGCATACTGCGGGCCGCGGTCTAATACGTTGAGACTGGCAACGGCAGCCACACCTAACGCAGCCGCGACGCCAATCCCTATACCCGCCAACATTGATTTATTCACGGGACTTCCTCCTTTGTTGCTATTGGTAACAATTTTGCAATGGAGGCACGGCTTCGCCAATCAGATAAAGGATCAAAAAAGGGGCATAGCGAGGAGATATATTCTATTTAGGAGAACTCTGAAGCAGTCAAACTGTGATCTACAGCATGAAATGCTAAAAACTCCCTCCGGAGAGCCCGGAGGGAGTGAAAGATTAGTGCAGCTTCAGACGCGGACGGATCACGCGGTTGATTCTGCCCACCAGCATCATCAGCCCGGTTTTGAAGTAGCCGTGCAGCGCAATCTGGTGCATACGGTACAGGGAGATGTACACGAAGCGGGCAATGCGCCCTTCTACCATCATTGAGCCGCGCATCAGGTTGCCCATCAGGCTGCCGACGGTTGAGAAGTTTGACAGAGACACCAGAGAACCGTGGTCTTTGTAGACATAGGCCTTCATTGGCTTGCCTTTGTACTGCGCCAGAATGTTGTGCAGGACCAGGCTTGCCATCTGGTGTGCAGCCTGGGCGCGCGGCGGCACGAATCCACCTTCAGGACGGGCGCAGGAGGCGCAGTCACCAATAGCAAAGATTTCAGGGTCACGCGTGGTTTGCAGCGTTGGCTCCGTGACCAGCTGATTAATGCGGTTGGTTTCCAGGCCGCCGATATCTTTCATAAAGTCAGGCGCTTTGATACCTGCCGCCCAGACCATCAGATCCGCTTTGATATACTCGCCGTCTTTGGTGTGCAGGCCGCCTTCGTCGGCGCTGGTCACCATGGTCTGCGTCAGCACCCGCACGCCCAGCTTGGTGAGTTCATTGTGCGCCGCACCGGAAATACGCGGAGGCAGCGCAGGCAGAATGCGTTCACCGGCTTCGACCAGCGTGACGTTCAGCGCTTCGTTCGTTAACCCTTTGTAACCGTAGCTGTGCAGCTGCTTCACCGCATTGTGCAGCTCAGCGGACAGCTCAACGCCCGTCGCACCGCCGCCGACAATGGCGATATTGACCTTACCGTTCGCACCCATATTGCTGGTGTACTTCAGGAACAGGTTCAGCATTTCCTGATGGAAACGACGCGCCTGGTGCGGGTTATCGAGGAAGATACAGTGCTCTTTCACGCCCGGCGTGTTGAAGTCGTTGGAGGTACTGCCCAGCGCCATGACCAGGGTGTCGTACGGCAGCTTGCGCTCAGGAACCAACAGCTCCCCTTTTTCATCACGCAGTTCTGCCAGAGTGATGGTTTTGCTTTCACGGTTGATGTCCACCACCGAGCCCAGCTGGAACTGGAAATGATGGTTGCGCGCGTGTGCCAGATAGCTGAGCGCGTCCACGCCCTCGTCCAGAGAGCCGGTCGCTACTTCGTGCAGCAGCGGTTTCCACAGGTGGCTGTGGTTACGATCCACCAGCGTGATTTTGGCTTTTTTACCGCGCCCCAGCTTCTTACCCAACTGTGTCGCCAGCTCCAGCCCGCCAGCACCACCGCCTACAATCACTATCTTTTTCAATGGCGTAGTCAACGTGACCCCCTCAAATTATTAACCAATTGTTAATTAAAAGTTATAAAAATAACCCTTAATTAACAACAGGTTACAGCACTGAAACCATTCAGGTGCATTGAGAATACCACGTCAGGCGCATTGGTCATACCAAAATTGATATGCATCAAGTTTTGATGGCTTAAAAGTAGACAATTCTGGACAAAAAGAAACCCGGTGCGCGTTCGCGACCGGGTTTCTGAAGCGGCAGGCTGTGGTTTAGCCCAGCGTTTTAAAGGCTTTGATGCGCTGGAGGTGCGGGGAGATATTCTTAAACTTGTGGGTCTGTTCTTCGTCCCAGACGATCTCATAGTAATGATGCAGCAGTTCTGCAGCCCGGTGGCTGTTGAGCGCCTCATCGTTACGCGACAGGATCACCAGGCAGCGGTCACGGTTTTTCTCCCGAAAATTGCTGACGCACTTGGTCGCAATATCGACATACTCTTCCGGGCGGTCGATTTTGCCTTCCATGTTTTCGTTCGGGAAAAGGTTGGGATTGAATACCACCTGACGGATGTCACACAGGAAGCCAATCCGCTCTGCCCAGTAGCCGCCCAGCCCCACGCCGCAAATCAACGGCCGATCGTCGACGTTGAGCTGCAACATCTTGTCCACCTCTTTGAGCAGGTGCTGCATATCATGCTTCGGATGGCGCGTGCTGTAGCTGATCAACCGGACATCCGGATCGATAAACTGCAGCTGCAGCACCTTCTCATGATTACCAGGACTGTTTGAGTCAAAACCGTGTAAATAGATGATCATCGTCTTCTCACCACGCTACGCCTTCCGGGAGGGTTTACAGGCTGGCTTTATGTGCCTGCCAGCGCTCATTCAGGTCTTCAAGCCGGGCGTTGACCGTCTTCCAGCGCGCCGAATCCATCAGCTCCTGACGGCTAAATGAACCTTTATGATACAATTGCGTAACACGCTCTGCATTGATCGGCGACAGGTTATCCAGCACGCTAACGGCACCTTTACGATTATTGCAGACCAGGATCATATCGCAACCTGCATCCAGCGACGCCTGACCGCGTTCAGCGTAGCTGCCCATAATCGCCGCCCCTTCCATTGATAGATCGTCAGAGAAAATCACGCCATTGAAGCCCAGCTCCTGACGCAGAACGGTTTTCAGCCAGTGCGGAGAGCCGCTGGCAGGACGCGGATCAACGTCGCTGTAAATCACGTGCGCAGGCATGATGGCATCCAGCTTGTTGTCGGTGATAAGCGACCTGAACACCGACATATCTTTGGCGCGAATTTCTGCTTCCGGACGCGGATCGCGCGGGGTCTCTTTATGCGAGTCCGCCGTCACCGCCCCGTGGCCAGGGAAGTGTTTCCCGGTGGTTTTCATCCCGGCATCGTGCATGCCGTCAATGAAGCGGGTCGCCATGGCCAGCGCAATGCGCGGATCGTCATGGTACGAGCGCTCGCCAATGGCGGCGCTGATATGCCCCACGTCCAGCACCGGGGCAAAACTGATGTCGATATCCATGGCAATCATTTCGCTGGCCATCAGCCAGCCGGCCTCCTGCGCCAGTGTCCCGCCCTCTTCCGTGCCGAGCAGCGCGGCAAAAGACTGGGCCGCCGGCAGGCGGGTAAACCCTTCGCGAAAACGCTGCACCCGGCCGCCTTCCTGATCGACGGTGACCACCAGATGGTTGCGCGACGCGGCGCGGATCTGACGCACCAGCTCGCGCAGCTGCGCCGGATCGTGATAGTTGCGGGTAAACAGGATCAGGCCCCCCACCAGCGGATGCGCCAGAATTTCACGCTCCTCCGCATCCAGTTCAAACCCTTCTACATCCAACATGACTGGACCCACATCCACCTCTCTTATCCTTTCGTTTATAACTGACGCCAGGCATCGTCTGCCAGCGCAATAAAATGTTTGTCTCTTGACTGCTGATAGCGCATTTCAAACCAGCCAGCCATTAACATGACGACCCATGGCCGCCAGCGTTTGACCTGACGCCTGAGCGCGTCGGCGTCAATGTGCGCCACCTCGGCGTAGTTCCTGATAAGCGTCTGCCGCGCGTCGTCACTCTCCGTCCAGACTGCCGCCAGCTCCAGCGCCACATCGCCATCTCCGGCGTATTCCCAGTCGATGAGCCTGATGCCCTCTGCCGTATGCACAATATTTCCGGCATGAACATCCATGTGCAGCGGCGATAGCCGAATCGGCTGCGGCTCGCCTGCTTTACGCAACCACTTGAGATGTGCCAGCCACACTGGAGTGCGTCTGTCAGGCGCGGCCTGCTGCCAGTAGCGTTCAAGCAGCGGGTATAACATGATTCGCCATCCCAGACGTGGCTGCCGGTGCAGATGATACAGCATTGCCACGAGCGTCGGCGTGTCCGGCAGCGCGCTTTTCACGTCACCGTCCAGATAGTCGACGGCCATCCAGCTCTCTCTGAAAAAACGGGGGGCAGGCACGAGATCTGACGGAAGACGCCTCAGGGCGCGAAACTGACGACGGAAATGGGAGGCAGGCGCATAGGGGTCGTGATGTTGCCGCAAGACCAGGCGTCGTTCCCCCTGCGCTATAATGCAACTCGCGCCGCCAAGCCCGGAGTGGGCCTGCGGCGCGATAAGGCGGTACTGAGGAAAATAGCGCGTCAGAATCTCTTCACGCGTGCTGTCATTGTTGCGTAACCGCACCTTTACCTGACCAGATAATTTCGCCTGTCTGAACCAGCATCAGCTGCATCTGCAGGGCCGGTGTATTCACGTTACCGGTAGCGTTAGAGTACAGCACATACTGTGCGCCAACGTTACGGGCAATGCCGATCGCCTTGCTGCGTGTGCCGAGGCTGTCCTGTGGCGACAGGCCAAGCTGCTGTTTGGCTACCGCGAGCTGCTGGGCGGAGACCAGCGTAAACTTACCGTTGTTTGCCAGCGCATTGCGCAGCGTTTCCGTCGCTTCGCCCGCGTTCAGCGAACCGTTGGTACGGTTGTTCACGCTATCAACCAGCAACACGCTACCTGCCGTCACGCCCTGTGCCTGCAGCATTTTGCCGACCATGGGCTGCATTGCGCCGTTCCAGTCGTAATGGCGCACGCGCGGCGTGGGCTGTGACGTCTGGTCTGGATGCTCAATCGGGCCAGGCTGTGACGGAATAGACGGCACAGACGGCACGGTTGGCTGCGGCTGCGTTGGCTGTGTCGGCTGTTCAGTGCCCGGTTTCGCCTCTTCCACAGGCGCTGGCTGTTCAGTTCGGGTCACACACCCCGCCAGGAACAGCGCGAAAGCTGTCACGAGCGCATAGCGGCTCAAGTTTTTAATCAAGGTTCACCCCTTAGAGATAAAGATAAAGTCTCACCTTATGCGCACCCAGATAGTTGGCGCTGCCATAGAGCGTTACCGACGATCTGGCCGGAATGGTGACGCTGCGCGGCGCCTCCAGCGGATGCATTTCAAGACCTCTTACGTCATACCAGAAAAAACGGTAGTGGACCGTCACGGGTTCATGTCTTTCATTAAAGAGCGTAGAGGAGGCAGAGGAATTGATTTCACTGATGGTCAGCACGGGTTGTTGCGCCGTGATGCCCGCGGCAAGCACGGAGGATTCCATCACCAGCGTCTGTTCATCGTTCACGGGTATTGCCGGGCGCGAGCTGCACCCCACAATCATCATCGTCAATACCAGCGCTGCAATACGCCCTTTACGCATATCAAAGACCTTTATGTGCCAGCATCGGCCCCAGAGGACGTCCACCCAGCAGATGCATGTGAATATGATAAACTTCCTGGCCACCATGACGGTTGCAGTTCATGATCAGACGGTAACCGTCTTCTGCAATGCCTTCCTGTTCAGCGATTTTCGCGGCCACCGTCAGCATACGACCTAACGCCACTTCATGCTCGGTTTTTACGTCGTTTACGGTCGGAATCAGAATATTGGGAATGATAAGGACGTGCGTCGGTGCCTGAGGGGAAATATCCCGGAAAGCCGTTACCAGTTCATCCTGATAGACGATATCCGACGGGATTTCGCGACGGATAATTTTACTGAAAATCGTTTCTTCAGCCATGACCTTTTCCTTTTTTGTTTAATCTGGCGCGAGCAATTGCTGTTAACACACGCTCTGGTTGAGTGCGTGACACAATTCAAGAGTATGAGCGAGTTTCTCCTGTCCTTTCAACCTCCTCCCTCGATTTCTTTCCTGAATGTTCATCAGCTGAACGAAGAGTGACCGTTAAAGCGTGCTGCTGCATTTTTTTAAGACAGAAATAAAAAAGGCAGCCATTCGGCTGCCTTAGTCTCCCCAGGTCACAGCTTAGTTGTTGCGGATGTATTCATCCATTTCGGTTTTCAGGTTATCGGATTTCGTACCGAAAATTGCCTGTACACCAGAACCTGCAACAACCACGCCCGCTGCGCCCAGTTTTTTCAGACCCGGCTGGTCTACTTTCGCGACGTCGGCAACGCTCACACGCAGACGAGTGATGCACGCGTCCAGGTTAGTGATGTTCTCTTTACCGCCGAACGCGGCAACCAGTGCCGGAGCCATTTCGCTGGTCGCGCCAGCTTTGCTGTCTTCTGTCGCATCTTCACGGCCTGGGGTTTTCAGGTCCAGTGCTTTAATCAGCACGCGGAAGATGGTGTAGTAAACAACGGCGTAGCACGCACCCACGATTGGGAACAGCCACAGTTTGCTGCTGTTACCGGACAGAACGATGAAGTCGATCAGACCGTGAGAGAAGGACGTACCGTCACGCATACCCAGCAGAATACAGATTGGGAACGCCAGGCCCGCCAGAATCGCGTGGATAACGTACAGGATCGGCGCAACGAACATGAAGGAGAACTCGATCGGCTCGGTGATACCGGTCAGGAACGAGGTCAGCGCTGCGGAGATCATGATACCGCCCACTTTTGCACGGTTCTCTGGCTTAGCAGAGTGCCAGATAGCAATCGCCGCTGCTGGCAGACCGTACATTTTGAACAGGAAGCCACCAGACAGTTTACCTGCAGTTGGGTCACCCGCCATGTAACGTGGGATATCGCCGTGGAATACCTGGCCTGCTGCGTTGGTGAATTCACCAATCTGCATCTGGAATGGAACGTTCCAGATGTGGTGCAGACCGAATGGCACCAGGCAACGCTCGATGAAGCCGTAGATACCAAACGCCACGACCGGGTTCTGGTAAGCAGCCCACTGAGAGAAGGTCTGGATAGCGGAGCCGATTGGTGGCCAGATGAAGGACAGGATCACGCCAGTGAAAATCGCTGCCAGACCAGAGATGATCGGAACGAAACGCTTGCCCGCGAAGAAGCCCAGGTACTCAGGCAGCTTGATGCGATAGAAGCGGTTGAACATGTACGCTGCAATCGCACCGGAAATGATACCGCCCAGAACACCGGTGTCCGCCAGGTGTTTCGCGGCGATCTCTTCTGCCGGTAAATGCAGAACCAGCGGCGCAACCACAGCCATGGTTTTCACCATGATGCCGTAAGCAACCACTGCAGCCAGCGCAGATACGCCGTCGTTATTGGTGAAGCCCAGAGCCACACCGATCGCGAAGATCAGTGGCATGTTAGCAAAGACAGAACCGCCTGCTTCGGCCATCACATGGGACACTACGGCTGGCAGCCAGCTGAAGTTAGCAGAACCGACACCCAGCAGGATACCTGCGATAGGCAGTACGGATACTGGCAGCATCAGCGATTTACCGACCTTTTGCAGGTTAGCAAATGCATTCTTAAACATAATTGAGAGTGCTCCTGAGTATTTGTGCTTTTTTTACGCTTTCACGCATTGGCCCGGGGGGAGTACCGTGCCGTGGACAGGACATCTAAGCGCCCTTTATTTATTACACAGAGTAAAATAATTCCCTCTGAGTTTGTTTGACGGCTATCACGTTTCAGCTTAAGGCGGTCGAAAAACTTTCAGTTATTTACAAAAAGCATGTCCGGATGTGTCTAAAAACACCCTCACCGCCCCAAATGAGGCGGTGAACTTTACTCGTTTTATTTATTAATTACGAGCCTAAAAAAACAGGTGTATCAGACAGATTGCAGGCGGGCGGGGTCAATATGGAACAGCGTTGAGAAGTTTTCCGTGGTCACGCGGGCCAGCTCTTCGATGCTGACGCCCTTCAGTACGGCCATGTACTCAGCCACGTCTCGCGTCATCGCCGGTTGGTTCTCTTTACCGCGATGCGGTACCGGGGCCAGATACGGAGAGTCTGTCTCCACCAGAATGCGATCGAGCGGAACATAACGCGCGGCATCCCGGAGCTGCTCAGCGTTACGGAACGTCACGATCCCGGAAAACGAAATATAAAACCCTAAATCAAGCAGTTTACCCGCCGTTTCTCTGTCTTCTGTGAAACAGTGTAGTACGCCACCGCAATCCGTCACGTTTTCTTCCCGAAGGATCGCCAGGGTGTCGGCACGCGCATCGCGGGTATGCACAATGACCGGCTTGTTCAGTTCGCGGCCAATGCGGATATGATGGCGGAAGGACTCCTGCTGCCGCGGTTTCGTTTCCGGCGTGTAAAAATAGTCCAGGCCCGTCTCCCCCATCGCCACCACGCCCTCTTCTGCTGCCAGTCGGCGCAGTTCCTCAACGTCATACGCCTCGTCCTGATTCAGCGGATGCACGCCGCAGGAGAACACCACGTTGTCGCGAACGCCCACCAGCTCACGCATGGTGCGATAACCCGGCAGCGTCGTCGCCACCGCAAGGCAGAATTTCACATCGCGGGCAGCGGCTTTTTCCAGCACGTCATCCACGTTTTTATGCAGGGATTGATAATCCAGGCCATCAAGATGGCAGTGTGAGTCGACTAAAAACATAATGTCTCTCTCAGAGATGGGAAACTGGCGGTGTGACGCCGGGTTGCAGGTAATGTTCAATGCGCAGTAACTGGTCGGTCAGTAAAAGCTCGCGATTAAGACCCGTCACGGTTAAAAGCTGTTCGCGGCTCTGGCAAACTTCATGAAGCATCGCGTGAAGAATCGCGCCGGAGAGGCGGTTCGCCAGCGTACTCACCAGTGGCCACGCGTCAGGGTTAGTCAGCAGCGTTGCCCCTTGCTGAATTTTAAGGGCATCCAGCAGCAACGCGGCCAGCCAGTGCAGACGCTCAACGGCACTATCGCTGTTAAGTGTCGGGAGTAAGCTTAGCCAGTCGTTGTTATTCAGCGCCGCTTCGACGGCCCGGCAGAGCGCTTCTCGCTGTGACCAGACGTCAGGTTGCAGCAAGGCCAGCGCCGCCGCGGGCGCGCCGCTACTCAGGCGCAAGGCGGACAGCGCACTTTCAGGTGACGTTGTCACCTCTCGCTCCAGCCAGCTCAGCGCCCATGATTCCTGAGGCACCGCAAGGTGATGAAGACGGCAGCGGCTGCGCAACGTCGCCAGCAATCGTCCCGGATCGCGGCACGAGAGGAAAAACCACGTTTTTTCCGGCGGCTCTTCAAGAGTCTTAAGCAGGGCGTTAGCCGCCGCCTCGGTCAGCAGGGTGGCGTCTTTGAGCAAGACGACCTTAGCGCCACCCAGACGCGCATGTTCGTACAATTTTTCACTGACCTCACGCACGGCATCAATACCCAGCGCGCTCTTGCCCTTCTCAGGCTCAAGGGTGTAGTAGTCAGGATGTGTGCCCGCATGCATCAGCTGGCAGCCGCGGCACTTACCACAGCTTTTGTGCCCTTCCGGCTGCTGGCACATCAGAAAACGGGTGAGGGCATAAATTAACGCCTCATCCCCCATCCCTGGCAATGCCTGAATCAGTAACGCATGATGCCCCCGCCCCGCCTGATAGCTGCCGATCAGCTGCTCAAAGTGCGGACGCAACCATGGATACCATTTCATGTCTGCTGCTCCTGTACCCACTGCGTAACGGTCTGCTGGATGTTGTGCGTGACGTCATCCAGCGACTGCGTCGCATCGATGGTACGAATAGCGCTATCCTGTGCCGCCAGCTCAAGATAGCGCGCACGGGTGCGGTTAAAGAAATCAAAGGACTCTTGTTCAATGCGGTCCAGCTCGCCGCGCGCGCGGGCGCGTTTGAGGCCCACTTCCGGCGTAACATCCAGATAGAGGGTCAGGTCGGGGCGAAAATCACCCAGTACGGCATCGCGCAGCGTTGCCAGCATCGTCTGGTCAATACCGCGTCCCCCGCCCTGGTAGGCCTGAGTCGACAGATCGTGGCGATCGCCGATCACCCATTTACCCTCGGCCAACGCGGGTTTGATCACCGTCTCAACCAGCTGTACGCGCGCCGCGTAGAACATCAACACTTCGGCTTTGTCAGTGATAACTTCGTCGCCAACGGATTTAATATCCAGCACCAGGCTGCGCAGTTTCTCCGCAAGTTGTGTACCGCCCGGCTCGCGGGTGAAGACCATGTCGGCGACGCCAAGCGATTTCAGCGTGTCCACCACTACGTTGCGGGCAGTGGTTTTACCCGCCCCTTCGAGTCCCTCAATGACAATGTATTTACTGCGCATTTTTTTCCTTAAGTGCCTTCAGATAGTCCTGAACAGAGCGATTGTGGCTGGCAAGGTTGGTGTTAAAGGTATGCCCCCCTTTTCCATCAGCCACAAAATAGAGATACGGTGTTTTCGCCGGGTGCGCGGCGGCTTTGAGAGAAGCCTCGCTCGGCGTGGCAATCGGGCCAGGCGGTAAACCGCTAATCACGTAGGTATTATACGCCGTTGGCGTTTCCAGATCTTTTCTGGAAATCTTGCCCGTATAGTTCTCTCCCATGCCGTAGATGACGGTAGGGTCGGTTTGCAGGCGCATACCAATGCGCAGACGATTGATAAATACTGACGCCACCCGATCGCGCTCGGCGGCAACGGCGGTTTCTTTTTCGATAATCGAGGCCATGGTGACAAACTCGTTTTTATCTTTATAGGGTAAGCCATCCATTCGCCCTTCCCAGGCGGCATCCACGGCGGCGACCATTTTTTTGTGTGCCCGCTTCAGGATCGCCACATCGGTCGTGCCTGCGGTGTACATCCAGGTATCCGGCCAGAACCAGCCCTCTACCCACTCGGGATGCTCAAACTTGAGCACGTCGGCCACCGTCTGGTAGCTGTCGTCCTTCAGGGTATGTTTGATATACGGCGCATCGCGCAGCTGTTTGAGGTAATCGCTCAGGCGCATACCTTCGACAAAACGCAGCGGGAACTGGGCTTCTTTACCGCTTTCCAGCAGTTGCAGCATCTCTCTGACTGTCATGCCGGGCGTAAAGCGGTAGGTACCGGCCTTGAAGTGAGATAGATCAGGCTCAATACGCAATAACCACTGGAACACACGAGGACGGTTAATGATTTTAACCCTGTAAAGCTGCTCGCCCAGCGCCATCCGCCCGGTACCGGCTTTCAGGGTAAAAATCGTCTCGTCTTTAATCAAGATTTTACTGTTCGCCAGCTGGCGGACTTTCCATACTCCCGCTCCGCCAGCAATACCCAGCGCAATAATAAGGAGAAGGACAAAACGCAACATTTTCTTCATGACTATCTGGTTTGCTCACATATCGGGGCTAAAAACTGGAACAGCTCGCGCGAAGACCAGCGCTGTTGGTCATACGCACGGACGGCGATAACAGGCATCAACGCATTGCAGATAACGACTTCATCGGCGGTATGTAGCGCGTCTTCTCCTGCGCAAACTTCGACAATGCGAAAGTCTGAACGTGCGAGCTGCTGTAAACAAAACTGGCGCATGATGCCGTTAACGCCAGCCTGCGCCAGCGAAGGCGTAAAGACGTCGCGCCCCTTACGCCAGAATAAATTAGCCGCACAGCATTCCGTAATGCGCCCTTCACTGTCAAGGACTAGCGCCTCATCGGCGTCCGTCTGTTCAAGATGAGTACGAATAAGCACTTGTTCCAGGCGATTAAGATGTTTTAGTCCGGCAAGCATCGGGTTTCGCCCCAGCCGCACCGGGCTCAGCGTCAACGTCACGCCCTCTTCACGCCAGCGCGCATAGTGAGCAGGATAAGCTGAAACAGAGAGAATACGTGTTGGATGCTGACAGGCGGCACCGCTGTACCCCCGCCCACCGCTGCCTCGGCTAATGATAACTTTTAAGACACCGCTGGTTTTACCTGACGCCAGCTGACGCATCTCATTTTCAAGAATTTCCCACTGCGTAAAAGGGATCAGTAACGTCTGGCAGGCGTCTTGTAAACGGCGGAGGTGTGCATCAAGCAAGCACACGTCGCCTTCCAGAATACGCGCAGTCGTAAAGCAGCCATCGCCAAACTGCGTCGCCCTGTCGCTTGCCGGCAGCGTGTCTTGCTCAAGGCCATTAATTAAAAACATGGTGGCTCCTTATGCGTGGGCGTTTAGTCTGGCAGGATGCCATGCAACCGACAAGAAGATTAGGCTTAATAAAAAAGGCCCGGCAAGCGGACCTTTTTTTATAGCTTTCGGGCCGTCAGGCTCAGACCTTTTTGAAGATCAGAGAACCATTCGTGCCGCCAAAGCCGAAGGAGTTACACAGGGTGTACTCCATACCGCTAACCTGGCGCGCTTCATGAGGAACGAAGTCCAGATCGCAACCTTCATCCGGGTTATCCAGGTTGATGGTTGGCGGAACAGCCTGATCGCGCAGCGCAAGGATAGAGTAGATGGACTCTACTGCACCCGCAGCACCCAGCAGGTGACCGGTCATAGATTTCGTGGAGCTAACCAGTACGCGGCTGGCAGACTCGCCGAAGATAGACTTCACAGCCTGCGCTTCAGCTTTGTCGCCTGCTGGCGTAGAGGTACCGTGAGCGTTAACGTAGCCAATCTGCGCTGGGGTAATACCCGCATCACGGATCGCGTTTTCCATCGCCAGCGCAGCACCCGCACCGTTCTCCGGAGGAGAGGTCATGTGATAAGCATCGCTGCTCATACCAAAGCCAACGACTTCAGCATAAATTTTCGCACCGCGTTTTTTCGCATGTTCGTACTCTTCCAGCACGAGCATACCTGCCCCGTCACCCAACACGAAACCATCGCGGTCTTTATCCCACGGACGGCTCGCCGCCTGAGGATTATCGTTACGGGTAGAAAGCGCACGCGCTGCACCAAAGCCACCGACACCCAATGGGGTACTGGCTTTTTCAGCACCGCCCGCAACCATAGCATCTGCATCGCCGTACGCAATGATACGCGCGGCCTGGCCGATGTTATGCACGCCAGACGTACACGCGGTAGCGATAGAAATGCTTGGCCCACGCAGGCCGAACATAATGGTCAGGTGACCTGCCACCATGTTAACAATCGTGGACGGAACGAAGAACGGGCTGATCTTACGCGGTCCGCCATTCATCAGCGATGTATGGTTTTCCTCGATCAGGCCAAGACCGCCAATCCCGGAGCCGATAGCAGCGCCGATACGGGTTGCGTTCTCTTCCGTAATCTCAAGGCCAGAATCCTGCATGGCCTGAACGCCAGCGACAATTCCATATTGAATGAAGGCATCCATCTTGCGCTGTTCTTTGCGCGAGATGATCTCTTCACAGTTAAAATCCTTTACTAAGCCAGCAAATTTCGTTGCATAGGCGCTAGTATCGAAATGGTCGATTAGGCTGATGCCGCTCTGACCGGCAAGGAGAGCTTTCCAGGTGGACTCTACGGTATTGCCGACAGGAGACAACATGCCAAGTCCGGTCACAACTACACGACGCTTAGACACGTTTGTCCTCCAGGGAGGGATAAAAAAAGAGATTCGTGGGACTAAAAAAGATAAAACTCAGGCGGTCGAATGACCGCCTGGAGATGTTCACTTACGCCTGGTGGCCGTTGATGTAATCAATGGCAGCCTGAACGGTGGTGATTTTCTCAGCTTCTTCGTCCGGAATCTCAGTATCAAACTCTTCTTCCAGAGCCATTACCAGCTCAACGGTGTCAAGAGAATCTGCGCCCAGGTCTTCAACGAAGGAAGCGGAGTTCACAACTTCTTCCTGCTTAACGCCCAGCTGTTCGCCGATAATTTTCTTAACGCGTTCTTCGATAGTGCTCATACTCTTAAATTTCCTATCAAAACTCGCTTTCGCGATGGTTTTCGTAGTGTATAAAATGTTGAAAAATTTGCAACTAAATCCCGGCAGGTCTTACCACGATTTTACGTTATTTTGAGGCCATTTGCCCTAATAACGCAAATATTTTCGATCGTGATTAAACCATGTACATCCCGCCGTTGACGTGGAGGGTCTCACCAGTGATGTAACCCGCTTCGTCAGAGGCTAAAAATGCAACCGCACTGGCGATTTCTTTAGGGTCGCCAAGACGACCCGCCGGAACTGCCGCCAGTGTACCCGCACGCTGCTCATCGGTCAGCGCACGCGTCATGTCCGTTTCAATAAAGCCCGGAGCAACAACGTTTACAGTAATCCCGCGGGACGCGACTTCACGCGCCAGCGATTTACTGAAACCGATCAGACCTGCTTTCGCCGCAGCGTAGTTAGCCTGACCAGCATTTCCCATGGTACCAACCACAGAACCAACAGTGATAATACGACCATGACGCTTTTTCATCATAGCGCGCATTACCGCTTTTGACAGACGGAATACAGATGACAGGTTGGTTTCGATAATATCGTTCCACTCGTCATCTTTCATTCGCATCAGAAGGTTGTCGCGAGTGATCCCGGCATTATTGACCAGAATATCCACTTCACCAAACTCTGCGCGAATATTTTCCAGAACAGATTCGATAGATGCTGGTTCGGTCACATTCAGTACCAGACCTTTACCGTTCGCACCCAGATACTCGCTGATGGCCTGCGCGCCATTCTCGCTGGTTGCTGTACCAATCACCTTCGCGCCGCGCGCAACCAGTGTTTCAGCAATTGCACGCCCGATACCGCGGCTTGCGCCAGTCACCAGGGCGATTTTTCCTTCAAAACTCATGGTATTCCTCTTTTATTGCGAGAGTGCCGCTGACATCGCTTCCGGCTCGTTAATCGCCGAGGCTGTCAGGGTGTCAACAATACGTTTCGTCAGACCGGTGAGGACTTTCCCTGGGCCGACTTCATATAGATGCTCAACGCCCTGAGCGGCCATAAACTCAACGGTTTTGGTCCACTGTACCGGGCTGTAGAGCTGGCGAACCAGTGCGTCGCGGATAGCTTCCGGCGCGGTTTCGCATTTCACATCGACGTTGTTCACAACGGCAATCGTCGGTGCGTTAAACGTAATTTTTTCCAGCTCAACCGCCAGTTTCTCGGCGGCTGGCTTCATTAACGCACAGTGGGACGGCACGCTGACCGGCAGCGGCAGCGCGCGTTTCGCGCCAGCAGCTTTACAGGCAGCACCGGCACGCTCAACCGCTTCTTTATGACCAGCGATAACCACCTGGCCCGGCGAGTTGAAGTTAACCGGTGAAACCACCTGCCCTTCAGCAGATTCTTCACACGCTTTTGCAATCGCAGCATCATCCAGACCGATGATAGCAGACATGCCACCTGTGCCTTCTGGCACCGCTTCCTGCATGAATTTACCGCGCAGTTCCACCAGACGTACGGCGTCAGCAAACGCGATCACACCGGCACAGACCAGCGCTGAGTATTCACCCAGACTATGGCCCGCGAGCAGCGCTGGCGCTTTACCGCCCTGCTGCTGCCAGACACGCCACAGCGCAACGGACGCTGTCAGCAGCGCTGGCTGTGTCTGCCAGGTTTTGTTCAGTTCTTCGGCCGGGCCCTGCTGGGTCAGCGCCCATAAATCATAACCCAGTGCATCAGAAGCTTCACGGAAAGTCTCTTCAATGACCGGATAGTGTGCTGCCATTTCAGACAACATCCCAACGGTTTGAGAGCCCTGCCCCGGGAACACAAAAGCAAATTGCGTCATTTTTTATTCCTTATCCTAGAAACGAACCAGCGCGGAACCCCAGGTGAACCCGCCACCGAAGGCTTCAAGCAAGACCAGCTGGCCCCGTTTGATTCGCCCGTCGCGTACCGCTTCATCAAATGCGCACGGTACTGACGCCGCAGAGGTGTTGCCGTGACGATCCAGCGTCACCACAACGTTATCCATCGACATGCCCAGCTTTTTCGCGGTCGCGCTGATGATACGCAGGTTCGCCTGATGCGGCACCAGCCAGTCGAGCGCGGAGCGCTCAAGGTTATTCGCTTCCAGCGTTTCATCAACAATGTGCGCAAGCTCAGTCACCGCCACCTTGAACACCTCGTTCCCTGCCATGGTCAGGTAAATCGAGTTGTCCGGATTAACGCGATCGGCGTTAGGCAGGGTCAAAAGCTCACCGTAGCTGCCATCAGCATGCAGATGCGTAGAGATGATACCCGGCTCTTCGGACTGCCCCAGCAGCACCGCGCCCGCACCATCACCAAAAATAATGATCGTTCCGCGATCGGTTGGATCGCAGGTACGCGCCAGCACGTCAGCACCGATCACCAGCGCATATTTGACGGCTCCGGACTTCACGTACTGATCGGCAACGCTCAGCGCATAGGTAAAACCTGCGCACGCAGCGGCAACGTCAAACGCCGGGCAACCTTTAATGCCGAGCATATTCTGCACCTGGCATGCCGCGCTTGGGAAAGCATGTGTAGCAGACGTCGTGGCCACCACGATCAAACCGATCTGTTCTTTATCAATGCCCGCCATCTCGATAGCACGCTGTGCGGCTTCGTAACCCATGGTGGACACGGTTTCGTCTGGCGCGGCGATACGACGTTCACGGATACCTGTGCGCGTGACAATCCACTCGTCAGACGTATCTACCATTTTTTCCAGATCGGCGTTGGTACGCACTTGTTTTGGCAGGTAGCTGCCGGTACCTAAAATCTTCGTATACATGTACGCTCAGTCACTTTTAGCTAATACAGATTCCAGGCGAGCGGCAATCCGCTGAGGGACTTGTCGCTGCACCGCCTGCACTGCCTGTTCAATGGCGACAGAAAATGCTCGCTGATTGGCGGCGCCATGACTCTTAATCACGATGCCGCGCAATCCTAACAGACAGGCGCCATTATACTGGTCGGGGTTGAGGTGACTGAATCGCCGCGTCAGGCTCTTTTGTAACCAACGCTTCAATAAAATCAGCCACCAGGCGCTTTTTTTGCCCTCTCCCTGTGATTTCAGCAGAGAAAGAAACATCCGCACGACCCCTTCCATGGTCTTCAACGTTACGTTTCCGGTGAAGCCATCGCAGACCAGAACATCCGTTTTACCCGTCAACAACTCATTGGCTTCGAGATAACCAATATAGTTGATGGAGGGAACCTGTTTGAGCAATTCAGCTGCTTCGCGAATGCTGTCCAGGCCTTTGGTCTCTTCTTCACCAATGTTCAGTAACGCAACACGGGGAGTATTGATCCCGACCACTTCTTCTGCCAGCACCGATCCCATTACGGCAAACTGAGCCAGCATTGTACTATCACAATCGACATTCGCGCCCAAATCTAGCACCACCGTCTTGCCCTTCTGCTGATGCGGCAACACCGTCACCAGCGCCGGGCGCTCAATACCGTCAATCGGTTTGAGCAACAATTTCGCCAGTCCCATCAGCGCGCCGGTATTACCCGCGCTGACGCAAGCCTGGGCTCGTCCTTCTTTCACCAGCTCCAGCGCTATCCGCATCGAGCTGCCGCGGCTATTGCGAATCGCCTGCGAGGGTCGGGCATCACTGGCAATAACTGACTGCGCAGGAATAATCTGCAGACGTGAACGTTGTTCAAAGTCAGCTTTTGCAAGTAATGGCGTGATTGCGTCGGGATTGCCGACTAAAAGAAGAGTGAGTTGCGAATTAGAATTCAGTGCCTGCAATGCTGCAGGCACTGTCACGGAAGGGCCAAAATCTCCCCCCATGACATCTAACGCCAGGGTTAGACGTGTCAAGGTATCGTCGCAGCCTGGTTCGGTAAGTTCCCCGTTTGCACGGGGAGCTCCTCACTAAGCCTAATCACGCTGACGCGTGATTACTTAGTGATAACCTTGCGGCCGCGGTAGAAACCGTCAGCGGTGATGTGGTGACGCAGGTGTTTCTCACCAGAAGTCTTGTCTACAGACAGGCTGGTAACTGCAGTCAGCGCGTCATGGGAACGACGCATGCCACGTTTGGAACGGGTTGGTTTATTCTGTTGTACGGCCATGGACCTTACTCCTCAATTACTTACGCTTTAAGCTGGCTAATACGGCAAATGGGTTTGGTTTTTGCGCTTCATCAGGCAGTTCCCCAAAGACCATGTCCGCCTCGGACACTTCACAGTGTTCAGAATCATGCACCGGAACGACTGGCAAGGAGAGGATGATTTCATCTTCAACCAGAGCCAGAAGATCGATTTCACCGAATTCGTTAACCTCAATCGGCTCATACGCTTCCGGGAGTGCTTCAGCCTGTTCGTCAGAACGAACCGGACTGAAACAATACGTTGTGTGAACATGCTGTACAAACGGTTTCCCGCAACGCTGACACTCGAGCGTTACCGTCACCTTTGCATCACCGGTTAACACGGCGAGGCGCTGGTTGTCGATAGCGAACGACATGGAGCATTCTACATCACTGTCCACACTGACTACGGATTCGGCAATACGCTCAGCCTGATCGGAAGTATAGATACCTTCGTAATCGAGGCGTTTTTGAGCCGTACGAACCGGATCAAGAGTCAGGGGTAATTTTACCTTTTGCATAGGGCGCGCATATTAACTTTGTAACGTCATAGAGTCAAAGAAAAAGGCAACCAGAGCTGCCTTTTGCCAATTATTCGCACACATTGCGGCCTGTAGTTTAAAATGGCTGGCATCGATACGCTATATCTGGTGATAAAAATATGCCAAATCTCGTCCTTGCTTCCACGTCTCCCTACCGCCGAATGCTGCTGGAAAAGCTTGGGATCCCGTTTGAATGCGCTGCTCCAGACGTGGATGAGACGCCACAGCCGGGCGAGTCACCGCGCCATCTGGTGACGCGTCTTGCTAAGGAGAAGGCGCAGTCGCTGGCCGCACGCTATCCTTCGCATTTGATTATAGGCTCCGATCAGGTTTGCGTGCTGGACGGCGAAATCACCGGCAAGCCGCATACAGAGGAAAATGCCTGCCAGCAGCTTCTGCGCGCGCGCGGTACTATCGTGACCTTCTATACGGGCCTCGCCCTCTATAACGCCGCGTCTGGCCATCTGCAAACCGAGTGCGAGCCGTTCGACGTACACTTCCGCCATCTCAGCGAGCAAGAGATTATGGATTATGTGCGTCGTGAGCGTCCGCTGAACTGCGCGGGGAGCTTTAAAAGTGAGGGGCTGGGGATTGCGCTGTTCGACAAGCTGGACGGTCGGGATCCGAACACCCTGGTGGGGTTACCGCTGATTGCCTTGTGTCAGATGTTACGGCGAGAAGAGTGTAATCCGCTGACGATGTGACCTTCGCCGGGTGGCGCTGCGCTTACCCGGCCTACAAAACCGTAGGCCCGTGCAAGCGCAGCGCCACCCGGCAAAATCAGCCGCGCAGAACCTTCAGGCAGCGTTTCAACTGCTCATCCAGCGGCGCTTCAATACGGATGACTTCACCGGTATTTGGGTGGGTAAACTTCAGCGCTGCCGCATGCAGGAACAGACGCGATAGCCCCGTTCCCGCCAGCTGCTTATCAAACTCGCGGTCGCCATAGCGGTCATCAAACGCGATGGGGTGCCCTGCAAACTGCGTATGTACGCGGATCTGGTGGGTACGACCGGTCACCGGACTGCAGCGCACCAGCGTGGCAAACTCATAGCGCTCTTCAACCTTAAAGCGCGTCTCAGACGGTTTCCCTTCCTGGCTGACGCGGACAATACGCTCGCCGCTTTGCAGAATGTTCTTCAGCAGCGGCGCCTGCACCACTTTTACATGGGACTGCCACTGGCCGCGCACCAGCGCCAGGTAGTCTTTCTGCATCCCTTTTTCACGCAGCTGTTCATGCAGGGAACGCAGCGCAGAACGTTTTTTCGCTACCAGCAGCACGCCAGAGGTGTCACGGTCAAGACGGTGCACCAGCTCAAGGAAACGCGCTTCCGGGCGCAGGGCGCGGAGCCCTTCAATCACACCGAAGCTCAGGCCGCTACCGCCATGGACTGCCGTTCCTGACGGTTTATTCAGCACCAGAATGTGGTCATCTTCGTAAAGGATGACATCGCTCAGGGCCGCCACTTTCTGTAGCTTCGGTGAAACGGTCTCTTCTTCACGCTCTGCCACGCGCACCGGCGGAATGCGCACTTCATCGCCCGCCTCGAGTTTGTACTCGGGCTTCACGCGTTTTTTGTTCACCCGCACTTCGCCCTTACGCAGGATGCGGTAAATCATGCTCTTTGGCACCCCTTTCAACTGGGTGCGCAAGAAGTTATCGATACGTTGCCCCGCTTCATCTTCGGCGATGGCAACCATTTTTACGGCTGGAGTCTCTGTTTTCATGGTTGGCGATTCTAAATATCGTCAGCCATTAGCGCCACTCATTTTTCTATGCTTATATTTACTTTTATCCGGCCTGCGCCCCGTTTCACGCAATCGATTTGGTGGTTATTAAACCAATCACCACCTTGAGGTGAAGAAACTGTGAGTAACCGGGTGATAATTGGTAAAAGTCATCTTGCTATAACCCGGCGAGCAGTGGAATAATGAGGTCGTTTTCCGCGTTAAATCCGGGTTTTGTAAGGATGTCGACGGAATGACCAATTTTGTCTGACCGATCATCCACGCAGCAATGGCGTAAGACGTATTGATCTTTCAGGCAGTTAGCGGGCTGCGGGTTGCAGTACTTCCCGGTATAAGGATTGTTCTCTGGAGAGTTCTACCCAGGCAATTCCCCTGATAATTGCGCTGTGTTTCCGTATGAAACACAGGCAACCGACACTCTGCGCCTCTTAAGCGAGCGACAACCGTGAGGTTGGCGACGTGAACAGACACGAGGCCATCGGTTCATACCCCGGAAAGCGTCACCTTGCCCGCAGCTTTGTCGTCAATGTAAGAATAACGAGTAAGTTACGATGAAAAGAATGTTAATCAACGCAACTCAGCAAGAAGAGTTGCGTGTCGCCCTTGTGGATGGGCAGCGCCTGTACGATCTGGATATCGAAAGTCCTGGACACGAACAGAAAAAAGCGAACATTTACAAAGGCAAAATCACCCGCATTGAACCAAGCCTTGAAGCTGCATTTGTCGATTACGGTGCTGAGCGTCATGGTTTCCTCCCTCTGAAAGAAATCGCCCGCGAATATTTCCCTGCAAACTACAACGCCCATGGCCGCCCAAACATCAAAGATGTTCTGCGTGAAGGTCAGGAAGTTATCGTTCAGATTGATAAAGAAGAGCGTGGCAACAAAGGTGCCGCACTGACAACCTTTATCAGCCTGGCGGGGAGCTATCTGGTGCTGATGCCAAACAACCCGCGTGCGGGTGGTATCTCTCGCCGTATCGAAGGTGATGACCGTACCGAGCTGAAAGAAGCGCTGGCAAGCCTTGAACTGCCTGACGGCATGGGGCTTATCGTGCGTACCGCAGGCGTCGGGAAATCCGCCGAAGCGCTGCAGTGGGACCTCAGCTTCCGTTTGAAACACTGGGAAGCCATCCAGAAAGCAGCGGAAAGCCGCCCTGCTCCGTTCCTGATCCACCAGGAAAGCAATGTGATCGTGCGTGCCTTCCGTGACTACCTGCGTCAGGACATCGGTGAGATTCTGATCGATAACCCGAAAGTGCTTGAGCTGGCGCGCCAGCACATCGCCGCGCTGGGCCGTCCGGATTTCACCAGCAAAATTAAGCTGTATACCGGTGAAATCCCGCTGTTCAGCCACTATCAGATCGAATCCCAGATTGAGTCCGCCTTCCAGCGTGAAGTGCGTCTGCCATCCGGCGGTTCTATCGTTATCGATACCACTGAAGCGCTGACCGCTATCGACATCAACTCCGCGCGTGCAACCCGCGGCGGCGACATCGAAGAGACCGCTTTCAACACCAACCTTGAAGCCGCTGATGAAATCGCCCGCCAGCTCCGCCTGCGCGACCTGGGTGGTCTGATTGTTATCGACTTCATCGACATGACCCCTGTTCGTCACCAGCGTGCGGTAGAAAACCGTCTGCGCGAAGCGGTGCGTCAGGATCGTGCGCGTATTCAGATTAGCCATATCTCACGCTTTGGCCTGCTGGAGATGTCCCGTCAGCGTCTGAGCCCATCGCTGGGTGAGTCCAGCCATCACGTCTGCCCACGCTGCTCCGGCACCGGTACAGTGCGTGATAACGAATCGCTGTCCCTCTCTATCCTGCGTCTGATTGAAGAAGAAGCGCTGAAAGAGAATACCAAAGAGGTTCACGCGATTGTGCCTGTGCCAATTGCGTCCTACCTGTTGAACGAAAAACGTGCTGCGGTCAGTGCCATTGAAGCACGTCAGGGTGGTGTTCGCTGCATCATCGTGCCAAACGATCAGATGGAAACCCCGCACTACCACGTGCTGCGTGTCCGTAAAGGCGAAGAGACGTCAACGCTCAGCTACCTGCTGCCTAAGCTGCACGAAGAAGAGATGGCCCTGCCATCTGATGACGAGCCAGCAGAGCGTAAGCTGCCAGAGCAGCCTGCGTTAGCGACCTTCATCATGCCAGAAGCCCCACCGGAAGCCGCCCTGGAAAAACCAGCGGCCAAACCTGCGGCGCAGAAACCAGAAGCGACGGCCGCGAAAGCCCAGCCTGCGCAGCCGGGTCTGCTGAGCCGCTTCTTCGGCGCGCTGAAGAAGATGTTTGCCGGTGAGGAAGTTCAGCCAGAGCAGCCGAAAGAAGAGCCAAAAGCGGCCAAGCCTGAACGTCAGCAGGACCGCCGTAAGCGTCAGAACAACCGCCGCGACCGTAATGACCGTAGCGATCGTAATGAGCGCAACGAGCGTCGTGACAACCGTGACAACCGCTCTGACAATAACGAAGGCCGTGAGCAACGCGAAGACAACCGTCGCAACCGTCGCGAGAAACAGCAGCAGAATGTTGAAGATCGTGAAATTCGCCAGCAGGCGGGCGATGAGTCTGAGAAGAGCAAACAGCGTGACGACCAGCAGCCGCGCCGTGAACGCAACCGTCGTCGTAACGACGAGAAGCGTCAGGCACAGCAGGAAGTAAAAAACCTGAACCGCGAAGAGCCTGTTGAGCAGCAGGACGGCGAGCAGGAAGAACGTACTCAGGTCATGCCGCGCCGTAAGCAGCGCCAGCTTGCTCAGAAAGTCCGCTTCGCCTCTGAAGCAACCGAAGAGACAGCAAACGTTGCGGTTGAAACTCGCGAGAGCGCAACCGGTACGCAGCTGGCAAAAGTTGACCTGCCAGCGGTCGTTGATAACAATATTGAGCAGGATGAAAACGGTGAAAACCGTGATAACGCCGGTATGCCGCGCCGTTCACGTCGTTCCCCACGTCATCTGCGCGTCAGCGGTCAGCGCCGTCGTCGCTATCGTGACGAGCGGTACCCGACTCAGTCTCCAATGCCGCTGACCGTTGCCTGTGCTTCACCAGAAATGGCTTCCGGCAAAGTCTGGATCCGCTACCCTGTTGCTCGCCCGGAGCAGGTTGTTGAAGAACAGCCGGTAACGGAAGAGGTCATTGCACCTGTAGCAGCGGTAGAAGAGGTCGTGACTGAAACGGCAACCGTGGTTGAACCTCAGGTTGTTGAAACTGAAGCACCTCAGGCCGCGGACGTCGAAACCACGCATCCGGAAGTGATTGCCGCGCCGGTTGATGCCGCACCGCAGCTTATTGCTGAAGAAGATGTCGTGGTGGCTGAGGAAATTGCTGAAGAGGCTGAACCTGTAGCCGCGGTAGAAGAAGCCGCTGAAACTCTCGACGAAACCACCGCTGAAGAGGTCGTTCAGGACGTTGAGATTCAGGTTGAACCGCTTGTTGAAGAGCCAAAAGCGCCAGAAGTGAAGCCTGAGCCGGTTGTTTCTGCGCCAGCCGCTGCCCACGTAGCGACAGCACCAATGACCCGCGCCCCGGCGCCGGATTACGTGCCTGAAGCGCCGCGTCACAGCGACTGGGTTCGCCCGGCCTTCAGCTTCGAAGGTAAAGGCGCAGCCGGTGGTCATAGTGCAACGCATCAGGCGACTGCACCGGCAACGCGTCCACAGTCTGTCGAATAACGACAAACGACACTAAAGTAAAAAGCCGACCCTTGGGTCGGCTTTTTTATGGCTGCTGAACAGGCTTTCTCATCCCGGTCACCTCCGGCATGACCTGCCGCATCAACTCCAGAAATCGCCGCAGGCGTGCCGGATAATAACGGGACCAGGGATAAACCAGATGTACCGGTAGCGCCGCGGGCTGCCACTCGGGCAGCAAATGCACCAGTCGCCCTTCCCGAATATCGTCCTGTACCGTCCAGCTGGATACCACGGCCACGCCAAGGCCGGTAAGTGCCGTATTGCGTGCGACATACAGGCTGTCGGTGCTGAGCCGTGGCGTAATAGCAATCCGCGCGGTGGCGGACGAGGCATCGTGAAAAAGCTCCACGTGGCGCTGGTAGAAAGAGCTGATGGCTATCCAGGGAAACTGCTGCAAATCCTCCGGCGTATTCACCGCCGGGAAGCGGGCCAGCAGTGCCGGAGAAGCCACCACCGAGCGCGGCACCTCCGCCAGCAGTACGGTTACGGTTGCCGGATCGACCTCCACGCCCACCCGAATAGCACAGTCAAGGTTGTCGCCGAGGAAATCCGCCGACCGATCGTTGAGCATCCACTCAATCGAAAGCTGCGGATAGCGTTGCAAAAATTCGGTTACGGGTTTCAGAAGCTGATCCTGACCAAACGCGTGCGGCGCCCGCACCCGCAGCACGCCTACAGGCTCATCTTCCGTCTGCCCTACCTCATCCTCCAGCGCCAGCCAGCTGTCAATCACCCGACGGGCGTGCTGATAGCAGCGCTCGCCGTCATCCGTTAGCCGCGTCGTGTGGGTGGTGCGCAACAACAGGCGCACGCCCAGCATGGTTTCAAGCGACTGCAACCGTCGGCTTACCGTGGCCTGGGTTGTTGCCAGCTGTCGCGCCGCCGCTGAGAGCGAACCCGCCTCGACAATGCGGACAAACGTCCGCATTAGCTCTACCCTGTCTATACGCTCAACTCTTTTCATCGCATTTTCATTTATACGTTCAACGTATAAGCGTTTTACCACCGGGCCCGCTACCGTCGCAAGGCGTACTGATAAAAAATAGCCTCACACGATGAATGAGGAACAAATTATGAACACAACAACGACTTCCCATGCTGTAAGCCGCTGGGTGATCTTTATGCTGGCTCTGGGGGCTGGCTTCAGCGTGGCATCAATCTATTACGCGCAGCCCCTGCTGCCGCTGATGGGTGCCGACCTGCATTTGAGTATTGAAGGTATGGGCCTGGTGCCAACATTAACGCAGGCAGGCTACGCGCTTGGCATCCTGTTCCTGCTTCCTCTGGGCGATCGCCACGACCGCAGGACGTTAATTTTGATCAAAAGCGCGGCGCTGGCGCTGTTTCTTCTCGGCTGTAGCCTGACCGGGCAGATCCATTCCCTGCTGCTGGCAAGCCTGCTTATCGGCATGGCCGCCACCATGGCACAGGATATCGTCCCTGCCGCGGCCATTCTTGCGCCGGAAGGCAAACAGGGAAAAACCGTAGGTACAGTAATGACCGGGCTGCTGATGGGTATCTTATTATCCAGAACCGTGAGCGGCGTGGTGGGCGAAGCGTTTGGCTGGCGCGTCATGTACCAGCTGGCAGCGGCGAGCATTGCGTTCATCGGGGTAATGATGTGGTTTGTACTTCCCCGTTTTGCCATTCACTCCACGCTGAGCTACCCCGCGCTGATGCGCTCGATGGAACACCTGTGGCGTCGCTACCCGGCGCTGCGCCGCGCGGCGCTGGCTCAGGGTTTCCTGTCGATTGCCTTTAGCGCCTTCTGGTCAACGCTTGCGGTCATGCTGCTGGAACGCTATCACCTGGGTAGTGCCGTCGCAGGTGGTTTTGGTATTGCCGGTGCCGCGGGTGCGTTAGCTGCCCCACTGGCGGGGGGTCTGGCGGACAAACTGGGGGCAGGAAAAGTCACGCAGCTTGGTGCCGTTCTTGTGACCGTCTCTTTCGCCCTGATGTTCCTGATGCCCGCGCTGGGCGTTCATGGACAGCTGATGCTGATCGCCATCTCTGCCGTCGGGTTCGACCTGGGCCTGCAGTCCAGCCTGGTCGCCCATCAGAACTTGGTGTACAGCCTTGAACCGCAGGCGCGTGGTCGTCTCAACGCCCTGCTCTTTACGGTCGTCTTTATCGGGATGGCGCTGGGGTCCGCGTTAGGCAGCAATATCTACTCGCTAGCTGGCTGGACGGGTGTGGTCGCACTGGCCACCGTCTGTGGCGTCATTGCGCTGGTCATCCGTCTGATAGAAAGCGCGCGTGTCGCCTCAGTAACAGCAGAAGTCGCATAAAAAAAATGCCCAATCCAGACGGATTGGGCAGCAAAACATGCCCAGTTTCAAGACATGTTCTAAGAGGTCAAGATGTTATTTGTTCAGCTGGAACAGAGACATGCCCTGCATATCGCTAAACGCTTTATAAGACGCCTGCAAGGCCGCCTGCTGCATGGTGTAAGAGGAAATTGCCGCATTCCAGTCAACGTCCACAAGGTCACTCATTTGCGAAGTCTGTGCGAGTGACCGGTCGTTACTCAGTGTGTTCAGTTTATCCAGTTCGTTAAGTTTGGTACCCAAATCGGCCCGTACAGTTAATACATTATCAAGCGAGTTACGCAACCCCCGGTTCGCAGCATCAATGGCTGCATTTTCCTGATCGACCTTCGCTTGATCGTCACCGACCGGTGTGTTCAACGAGGTGATAGCATTATCCAGTATCTTGAATAAATTCTTTTCAGGTGTTCCACCACCCGGCTCCGGTGTTGCATTGCTGGTAAACGTGGCGAAAACCTCTGTGCCAGTGTGGCTGATTTGCATATTTCGTGCAGAATCCACCTGTTGGTTAACTGGGGTAGTACCACCGATATAATTGCCGCTGGTTTGGTCAAAAGCGACATTCTCCGTCTTGTACCCTGCGAAGATATATCGTCCATTACCGTCAGTGCTGTTGGCGAGGTTCATAAGCTGATCGCGTATGCCTTGCAGGTCTGTCGCCAGAGATGCCCGATCGCTGTCACTTAATGTCCCATTCCTCGCATAAACGACTTTTTCCTGAGCGCTCTGAATGGCCGTTGTAACCTGTGAAAGGACACTCTCCTCAAGCGATACTTTCTGCGTTGCAAAGGTACGCGCAAGATCGAATTGGCTATTCTGCGCCTGAGCCTGTGATAGAACAATCGCCTGCGACGCCGCGATAGGATCGTCCGACGGACGATTAACGCGCTTACCGGTGGACATTTGTTCCCCGTAATTTAGCCATTTGCTTTGGGAATCGGTGATCCCCCGCATGTTCTGGTCGTACATCATTTGGGTGCTAATACGCATTGTTCACCTCAACCTTAGCGAATATTGATAATTGCGTCGAAGAGCGTACTAGCAGTTTGTAACACCTGCGCGTTGGCAAGGTAATACTGCTGATAACGCTGCAAATTGCCATACTCTTCGTCGAGGTTTACCCCTGAGATGGACTGCTGTTGTTTGGTTAACTGTGTTTCCACATTCGCTTTCGTCTGGCTGCTCACCTTCAGTGACGCCGTTGAGCTACCGACTGTACTGACGAGAGAGGCATACGCATCGTTAAAGGTTTTATTCCCACCCACAACTTTCGCGTTTTGAAGATCAAGCAGTTTCTGGCCATTACGGTTATCACTTTCGCCGCCGTTCTGCACTGACGCCATCGCCAGTTTGGACTCGTCGCTGATCGCCAGATCCATGTTCATGATGACGTCGGAAACCGGCTTCACGGTAAAGCTGTCTTTGGTATTTGCCGTGCCGCTCACGTTGACGTTAAGACCATCAAACGACAGGTTGCCGCTGGCATCCGGGCTCATCGTAAAGCTGGTTTTGTCTGATGTACGGGTGATCGTCCAGTCAGTGCCGTTGAACTGCAGCTTATAGTCTGTCGCCTGGACCTGTTTGCTGTCCGCCACAGAGGCCGTAACAACCGCCGACCCGCCGTTCTTGCTGTTGGACAGCACCGCCGGAGAACCAAAGTTGAACAGCTTACCGCCCGCATCACCGTTAGCGTCAAAGCCGGCTTCATGCTGCGTGTTCATCGAATCGGCAAAGGCCAGCGCCATCTGGTTCAGGGTGTTACGAGCTTTATCCAGATCTTCCGTGCGGAAGGTCAGTAAACCGCCCAAAGAACCGGTGGTGATCATCTTTTCCGGGATCTCTACGTTCCCGGCCACGTCATCGACATAGGCCACGGTGGTACGGGACGGATCGGCGCTGGACTTCACGGCCGCCAGCTGGTTAGCTTTGCTGCCCTGCACCAGGCTGTAACCGTTGCCGAAAGAGATGTTATACGTGCCGCTATCCTGCACAGACACTTCCACGCCGACGATTTTGTTCAGCTCAGTGACGAGCTGATCGCGCTGGTCAAGCAGATCGTTAGGCGATGCGCCCGCACCGACGCCGGTCAGACGGGAAATCTGATCGTTCAGATTGGCAATCTGTTTGGCATAGTTGTTGATCTGAGAAACGCTGGTGCTAATCGCGGTATTCACCTGCGTATCCTGGTCACGAAGATACTGATCGTTGGTTTTGAACTGATTGACCAGACCGCCCGCTTTACCCAGCACCGTCTGACGCGCCGCCGGATCTTCCGCGTTGCTCACCAGGGTTTGCAGACTTTTGAAGAAGTCCTGCAGCGTGGTGGAGAGCGAATTGGTGGTATCGGAGAGCACATCGTCGATTTTTGACATCTGCTGGTAGCGCGTCGTCAGGCCGCTGCTCTGCGTCTGCGCGGCACGCAGCTGATTGGTGATGAAGGCGTCATACTCACGCTGGGCACCGGAGACATACACCCCGTTACCCACCCAGCCACCGCCGGTCAGCGTGCTGTTAGATGCGCCCAGCACCGTGGTCTGGCGGGTATAGCCTGCCACGTTATAGCTTGAAATATTATTACTGACGGTATTGAGTGCCGACTGCGCAGCACTGAGGCCACTCATGGCGCTGTTAATCAAACTGGACATGGGGGTTCCTTTTATACGTTCAGATACGAGTCCTGATGAAGGTTATCGGCAACCTCCACCGGGACTTGAGAACTTTCAGAACAGATTTTCAATATCTGTGCTATAGGCTTTGCTGACCTTCTCGCCCATGGATTTCAGCTGCTGGATCATGCTGGTGAGCTTGCGCGCATAGTTCGGGTCGGTCGCGTAGCCCGCGTTTTGCAGCGCCTGAGCGCCCTGCTCCGCCGTCGCCGCCTGCGTCACGGCGGTATAGCGCGGATTTCGGCTCAGCAGGCCAACATAATCGGACAACGCTTCCAGATACGAGCTGTAGACGCGGAATTTGGCTTTGACCTTCACCGCCGCACCGTTCTCGTATTCGGTGGTTGTGATCTCCGTAGTTGGCCCCTTCCAGCTGGAGGTGGCTTTCACACCGAAGATGTTGAAGCTCGGTTCGCCGTTTTCCTTGCGGATCTGGCGCTGACCCCAGCCCGACTCCAGCGCGGCCTGCGCCAGAATCAGGTGATGCGGCACACCGCTCTGTTCACTGGCAAGGCGCGCAGGCAGAGAAAGCTGCGCCAGGAAGTCTTTGCTGTCACCGGAGAGCGGCTCATCGCCGCTGCCCGTGGCTTTCGGCATGGCTTTACGCACCATTTGCGTCAGAGCCTGGTTCTGATAGCTGGTCACCGTTTCCAGGTCGAATTTCATCGGTACCTGCTGCGGCTGATCCTGAGGCTGAATGCCCTGCGCCGCTTCGGTCTGCTTGACAATCATGTCAGCCAGACCGAGGCCTTTGCCGGCGGTCATCTGCTGCGCAATCTGCTGGTCATACATGCTGGTGTAGAGACGCGTTGAATCGCTGCTGAACATCCCGTCTTTCGGCAGGGTTTCGCGCATGCTCTTCAGCATCATCTGTACAAACATTCCTTCCACCTGGCGGGCGACCGGGCGGATATTCGCCGCCGGGTCTTTGCCTGCTTTGGTTTTCAGTTCGTTGAGCGACTGGGCGTCCCAGGCTGCACTGGTCAACAGTTTGCTATCGGTCAGCATTAGATGATTTCCAGTTTGGCGCGCAGGCAGCCCGCGCTTTGCATGGATTGCAGAATGGACATCAGATCCATCGGCGTTGCGCCCAGGGCGTTCAGGGCGCGCACCACGCTGTTCAGGTTGGCGCTTGATCGCACGCTCTGTAAAGACCCACCGCTCTGACGTAAATCAATCTGCGTTTGCGGGGTTACCACCGTCTGACCACCGCCAAACGGCGTGTCCGGCTGGCTCACGTTAGCGGAGCGGTTCACCGTCACCGACAGGTTCCCCTGCGCCACGGCACAGCTGTCGAGCGACACTTCCCGGTTCATCACCACCGAGCCGGTACGGGAGTTGATGATCACCTTCGCATCCTGGACCGGAACGTTCACTTCCATATTCTGGATATCGGCCAGCATGCGCACCTGGTTGCTGCTGCCGGTGGAGGTACGGATCTGCACGGTGCGCGCATCGAGTGCCGTGGCATTACCGTAGCCGCGGCTGCGGTTGATGGTATCGGCAATCTGCTGCGCCATCGTGAAGTCTTCATTATTGAGCTGCAGGTTAATGGTGTTGCCCGCGCCAAACTGGGTCGGCAGTTCACGCTCAATGATCGCCCCGTTGGTAATCCGTCCGCCGTTGAGCTGGTTCACCTGCACGCTGCTTCCGCCTGCGGATGCACCCGCACCGCCGACCAGAATGTTCCCCTGCGCCAGCGCATAAACCTGGCTGTCGACGCCTTTCAGCGGAGTCATCAGCAGCGTACCGCCGCGCAGGCTTTTGGCGTTACCCATTGAGGAGACTACCACGTCAATGGTCTGTCCCTGACGCGCAAACGCCGGGTAGGACGCGGTGACCATTACTGCCGCCACGTTTTTCAGCTGCATGTTAGTTCCCGCCGGCACGGTAATGCCGAGCTGGGAAAGCATGTTGTTCAGACTTTGGGTGGTAAAGGGGGTCTGGGTCGTCTGGTCACCGGTACCGTCCAGCCCCACCACCAGGCCATAGCCAATCAGCGAGTTTTCACGCACGCCCTGAACGCTGGTGAGATCGCGAATACGGTCAGCCTGGGCAAAGGTAGCCACCAGCGCGAGCGCCACGGCGAAGATCGATTTAAACATGGGTCACCTCGCTTACATCGGCGATAAGTTAAGGAAGAAGCGCTGCAGCCAACCCATATTCTGCGCTTCATTGATGTAGCCGTTACCGACGTACTCAATGCGCGCATCCGCCACCTGGGTGGACGGAACGGTGTTGGTGCCGCTGATGGTGCGAGGGTTAACCACGCCCGAGAAGCGAATGAATTCAGTGCCCTGGTTGATGGCGATCTGTTTTTCACCCACAACGTGTAAGTTGCCGTTAACCAGTACCTGGTCAACTGTCACCGTCAGCGTGCCGCTGAAGGTGTTGCTGGCGTTCGCGCCACCTTTACCGTTAAAGGTGTTGCCGCCAGAGGCATCGACATCAGCACGCGCGTTGCCGAACAGTCCCTGCAGGTAGCGCGGGACGGTATCGAAGCCAAAATTCGTTTTGCCATCACGGCTGGCGTTCGCCGACGAGCTCTTGCTCGCGCTGACGTTTTCCTGCAGCACAATGGTCAATGTATCGCCGACGTTACGCGGGCGGCGATCTTCAAACAGCGGCTGATAGCCGTAATTAATCGGCTGCGCGGTCTGGAAAATGGAGCCGTTGACTACTGGCGCAGGGCCAGGAACGGGTTGGGCAGTCGTCGCACCCTGGACCAAAGGTTTAGACGGGATCCAGGCACACCCGCTGAGGGTGACGGCCAGAACAGTCAGAATCGGATAACGAAACGCCGCGTTTTTTTGCATTGCCTTCATCTTCGAAAACAGGGAGCCGGCGCGGCGTTTACCGCACCGGGCTACACCTTAGAGTTGCGTCAGTTTCTGCAGCATCTGGTCGGTCGTCGACACTGCTTTACTGTTAATTTCATACGCGCGCTGAACCTGGATCATATTCACCAGCTCTTCCGCCACGTTCACGTTGGAGGTTTCAACATAGCCCTGATACAGCAGGCCCGCGCCGTTCAGGCCCGGGGTGCTCTCATTTGGCGTACCGGAGGATTGCGTCTCGGTGTAGAGGTTCTCACCAATGCTTTCCAGACCGGTATCGTTCATGAAGGTGGTCAGGTTGAGCTGCCCAACCTGAACCGGCGCAGCCTGCCCCTGCTGGGTTACGCTGACCACACCGTCACGTCCGATGGTAATGCTCAGGGCGTTCGCCGGGATGGTAATCGCAGGCTGAACCTGGAAACCGCCCGCCGTCACCAGCTGGCCGTTCTGATCGACCTGGAACGAGCCGTCGCGGGTGTAGGCAGAAGTCCCGTCAGGGAGTTGCACCTGGAAGAAGCCCTGGCCTTTGATCGCCACGTCTTTGCTGTTGTTGGTCTGAGACAGGTTGCCCTGGCTGTGCAGACGCTCGGTCGCCACCGGACGAACACCGGTACCGATCTGCAGGCCCGATGGCAGCGTCGTCTGTTCAGAAGACTGCGCGCCCGGCTGGCGGATGGTTTGATAAAGCAAATCTTCGAAAACGGCGCGTTGACGCTTGAAACCATTGGTGCTCACGTTTGCCAGGTTGTTGGCAATCACGTCCATATTGGTTTGCTGGGCGTCCAGGCCAGTTTTCGCGATCCATAAAGAACTGATCATAAGGAATCCTGTTAGCTCATAGCCAGAAGTTGGTTAGCCTTGCCCGCGTTTTCATCGACGCTGCTGATGATCTTCATCTGCATTTCAAAACGACGGGCGCTGGCGATCATGTCGGTCATGGCTTCGACCGGCTTGACGTTACTGCCTTCCAGAACACCAGACATCACGCGGATGCTCGGATCGGCCTGTAAGGTGGCACCCCGCGTCGCCTGCGCCGCCTGGGTCAGACGGAACATACCGTCGTCGCCACGCTGCACCTCTTTGCCTTCCGCCTTAACCAGCTTCAGACGACCGACGGGCGCAACGGTATTGGCCGGGTCGCCCGGGTTGAGCGCCGAAATAGTGCCGTCCGCAGCGATAGTCAGCTCAGAACCTTCCGGTACGGTCAGCGGACCCGCTTCCCCCATCACCGGATGCCCCTGAATCGTCAGCTGGCCCGTCGCGCTCACCTGGATGTTCCCGTTACGGGTATAGCCTTCGCTACCGTCCGCCGTTTGCACCGCCAGCCAGCCGTCCTGCTGCAGAGCCACGTCCAGCGGGCGTGAGGTGTAATCCATCTGCCCTGGCGTCATATCGGCGCCAGGGGTTGATGCGGTCACCAGCGTACGGGTCGGCAGGGAAAGTCCTTCTACCGGCACCGCGCGCAGCGCATTAAGCTGCGCGCGAAAGCCCGGCGTTGAGGCGTTTGCCAGGTTGCTGGCGGTAACGGCCTGCTGATTGAGCGTCTGACTTGCCGCGCCCATCGCGGTATATATTGCGTGATCCATTGCGCTTTCCTGTTAGCCGCTTAACGCAGGTTAACCAGCGTGTTGAGGATCTGATCCTGGGTTTTGATGGTCTGCGCGTTCGACTGATAGTTACGCTGCGCGACGATCATGTTCACCAGCTCTTTACTCAGATCGACGTTAGAGGCTTCCAGCGCGCCGTTGGTCAGCGTGCCGAAGTTACCGCTTCCGGCAGTACCCAGCAGCGCCACGCCGGAGGACTGGGTGGCAGACCAGACGTTGTCGCCTTCCGATTTCAGACCTTCGTTGTTGGCGAAGTTTGCCAGCACGATCTGGCCAAGAACCTGGGTCTGTTCATTGGAATAGTTACCGACCACAGTGCCGTCGTCATTGATTTGGTAGCTCACCAGGTCGCCTGGTTTAAAACCATTCTGGCTGGTCGCGACGATATTGTTCGCACCGGTGTTCTGCTGCATGGAGTTAGCAAAACTCATGGCGAAGGTCGCTGGCGTCGCACCTGGGATGGTCGCGGTAGTGATGTTGATATTTCCACCACCGGTCAGCGTACCGTTATTATCGAAGGTCAGCGTGGTGGCCAGTGCCGCCGTGCTGCCTGCGACGCTACCGTCCTGGGCATACACTTTCCAGGAGTTAGCCGGGGTCGCATCTTTGACATAAAACAGGTTCATGTTGTGCGCATTACCCTGGCTATCAAAGACGGTCACCGTACCTTTTTTGTTGTACGTGTCCGGGTTAGCCGGATCAAAGGCGGTGGTCGGCGCGGTATCGGTGGAATTCAGGTTAATCTGCTGGGAAGCCGTGGTGGTGGACTTCGCGGCCATCAGCGTGGTTGGGATATTAATGACCTGTGGGTTCGCCCCGGTCTGAACCGTTGATGGCGTCCCGGCAACCGGATACCCCGTTAACTGCATCCCCTGCATGTTCACCAGGTTACGGTTTTCATCCAGCTTGAACTGGCCGTTACGGCTGTAGAACACAGAGCCGTTGGAGTCGACCATACGAAAGAAACCGTTCTGGCTGATGGCAACGTCCAGGCCACGACCGGTGTTAGTGGTGGTGCCGTCGCTAAAGTCCTGAGTGATGCCCGCAACTTTCACGCCCAGGCCGACTTTGGAACCGGCAAACATGTCTGCAAAGGAAGCAGAACCGGATTTAAAACCATAGGTCGCGGAGTTGGCGATGTTGTTGCCAATGACGTCCAGGTTGGTGGCCGCAGCATTCAGGCCGCTGACCGCTTGAGAAAAGGCCATGACTTACTCCTGATAAGTGTTAAGGCTTAGATAATCTGCCGAACTTCGTCGAGTGTGGTGGAACCAGAGGTTCCCAAATCCAGTTTGTTGCCGTCGCTTCCTTTAATCACGCCCTGGACCAGCGCGAACTGCAGCGGCTGCGCCACCAGCTGGGTCGTCCCGTTGCTGGCGCTGATCGCGACTTTGTAAGCACCGTTTGGTGCTTTCGTGCCGTCGGTCAGGCTGCCGTCCCACGTAAAGGTGTGAACGCCCGCCTTCAGCTCGCCGATATTAATGGTGCGCACGACAGTGCCGTTGCTGTCGGTAATGGTTGCGGTAACTTTCTCCGCCGCCTGCTGCAGCTCAACGCCAAACGGCGTTGTGGTCGTGGTGGTGTTGCCTTCGGTAGTGCTGGTGCCCGCAAGAATCGTGGTTCCCGGGATCATCACCCCGTGGCCAATCAGGCTTGCCGCCTGCAGAGACTGGGCGCTATTAATCTGTCCAGAGACGGAACCAAGGGTGGTGTTGAGTTTCTCAATGCCGCTAACGGTGCTGATCTGCGCAAGCTGCGTGGTCAGTTCGTTGTTCTGCATCGGGTTAGTGGGATCCTGGTTCTTAAGCTGCGCCACCAGCAGCGTCAGAAAGCTGCCCTGAAGATCGGCGGCGTTACTTCCCGTCAGGGAGTTAGAACCCGTCGTACTCTTTGTGTTGTTAACACCCGAGTTCGTCGGATCATTCACATTTACGGCGATGGACATGCATGTCTCCTTTACTGGCCGAGAGTGAGTGTTTTGAGCATCATGCTCTTCACGGTATTAAGCACTTCGACGTTGGCCTGGTAGCTACGGGAAGCCGACATGGAGTTCACCATCTCACCCACCACATCCACGTTTGGCATCTTCACGTATCCGCTGGCATCCGCCAGTGGGTTACCCGGCTCATACACCAGTCTGTCCGGGGCCTGGCTCTCCACCACATCCGAGACCTTCACGCCGCCCGTCGCCGCGCCTGGCGCAGCATCGACCTGAAAGACAACCTGTTTGGCACGATAAGGCTGACCGTCGGGTCCGGTGACGCTGTCGGCGTTCGCCAGGTTACTGGCGGCCACGTTCAGGCGCTTGGACTGTGCGGTTAACGCCGAACCGGCGATATCAAAAATATTCAGCAAGGCCATCTATCAGTTCCCCCCCTGCAGGACGTTCATCATGCCTTTGATTTGTCCGCCGAGTACGGTCAGACCCGTCTGGTATTTCAGGCTGTTGTCGGCAAACTGGGTACGCTCCCGGTCCATATCCACGGTGTTACCGTCGAGTGAGGGCTGATCGGGAATGCGATAAAGTAAATCGGTCGCTGGCGCGGTCATCGCCTGAGCAGGAATATGGCGAGAGGATGTCATGGCAAGTGCAACACCCGTTCCTTCGGCACGTCCACGCTCCATCACCTTTTTGAGTTCACTGGAAAAATCAATATCGCGCGCCTGATACCCCGGGGTATCGGCGTTAGCGATATTGGCGGCTAAAATCTCCTGCCGCTGGGCGCGTAAGTTGAGCGCTTCCTGCTGAAAACGTAACGCGGCGTCGAGTTTATCGAGCATGTCTCCTCCGCTGATGGCAAAATTTCAGTTCACAGCTTAAATCTCACCCGGTCTCCCCTATCGACGGAATAAGCGCAAAATGCGTCGCTATTTATTCCGTTGATGCAAAACCACTGCAGGTAGAATTCGTTCAACTCTGGAAACGGTGGAACTTGCGATGCAAACGTTAAAACGTGGTCTGGTGGCGGCTCTCTTGCTGTTAAGCCCTCTGGCGCAGGCTGAAGGGATACAGGATCGGCTAACGGCTTTTTTTGCTGAAAAACTGGCAGGCTTTAGCGATGACGTGACCGTTACCGTGCGCACGCCACCGAATCTGTACCCGACGTGCGACCAGCCGTCCTTCAGCGTGGTAGGGTTCACAAAGCTCTGGGGGAATGTGAACGTGCTGGCACGCTGCGCCAACGAAAAACGCTATTTACAGGTTGCCGTTCAGGCGACGGGCAATTATGTTGTCGCCGCCGTGCCCATTGCGCGCGGCAGCGTACTACAAACAAACAGCGTGACCTTGAAGCGCGGCCGTCTGGATCAGCTGCCGCCACGCACCATGCTGGATATTAACCAGGCACAGGACGCCGTCAGCCTGCGCGACGTCGCGCCAGGCCAGCCGATACAGCTCTCCATGCTGCGTCAGGCATGGCGGGTAAAAGCAGGCCAACAGGTGATGGTGGTGGCCAACGGAGATGGCTTTAGCATCAACAGTGAAGGGAAAGCGTTGAACAATGCCGCGGTGGCGCAAAACGCCCGCGTCAGAATGTCCTCAGGCCAGGTGGTGAGCGGAACCGTCGATGCTGATGGGAATATTCTGATTAACCTATAATCTTTTTAAAGATTTCGCGGCGCGTGCCGATAAATATTCCACTAATGATGATGTCAGGCGCAAACGCCGTGAACCCTCGATGAGGACAACACTATGAGCATTGATCGTACATCAGCCCTGAAGCCGGTAAGCGCTGTACAACCTCGCGAAACGAATGATGCAACGGCGCAGAAAACGCGCCTGGAAAAACCGTCAACGTCCAACAGCACCAGCGTGACCCTGAGCGACGCGCAGGCAAAACTGATGCAGCCGGGCAGCAACGATATCAATATGGAACGTGTTGAAGCGCTGAAAACGGCTATTCGTAACGGTGAGCTGAAAATGGACACCAGCAAAATCGCTGACGCCCTGATTCAGGAAGCACAGAGTTTCTTACAGAGTAACTAACCGTATGAGTCGACTGTCAGAAATACTGGATCAAATGACGGTTGTCCTGAACGACCTGAAAACGGTAATGGACGCTGAACAGCAGCATCTCTCTTCCGGTCACATCAACGGCAGCGCGCTGCAGCGTATTACTGAAGACAAAAGTTCGCTTCTGGCAACGCTGGATTATCTGGAGCAGCAGCGACGCGCTGAGCAAGATCCTAAGCGCAGCGCCAATGACGATATTATTGAGCGCTGGCAGACCATTACTGAAAAAACCCAGCACCTGCGCGATCTTAACCAGCATAACGGCTGGCTACTGGAAGGGCAGATTGAGCGTAATCAGCAGGCGCTTGAGGTGTTGAAACCGCATAAAGAAACCGGTCTGTACGGTGCGGATGGTCAGACGGCGACGGCGCGTATTGCAGGTGTGAAAAAGATTTCGATTTGACGCTTAAGCGACTAATCATGCAGTGGGGAGCACCATGAGGTGAACTCCCCTTTTGGCGTTTATGCCGTCCGGCGGGCAAACTCTTTGACTTTGAAACCCAGCACCGCGAGCGTAGCAAAGTACGCCACCACACCAACGCACACCACGGCCATCAGGCGCATCAGACGATAAGGCATCGTGCCCAGGGACCACTCCGGCATCACGTGCATCATGCCAAGCAGCGCGGCAGACATCACCAGTACCGCAACGATCAGACGCACCAGGAAACTGCCCCAACCCGGCTGCGGCGTGAAAATATCCTGCTTGCGCAGCTGCCAGTACAGCAGGCCGGCATTCAGACAGGCCGCGAGACCAATCGATAATGACAGGCCGGCATGTTTCAGCGGACCAATAAACGCCAGGTTCATCAGCTGCGTCATAATCAGCGTCACGATGGCAATTTTTACCGGCGTTTTGATGTCCTGACGCGAGTAAAAGCCCGGCGCCAGCACTTTCACCACGATCAGCCCCATCAGTCCCACCGAGTAGGCAATCAGCGCGCGCTGGGTCATGGCGGCATCGAAGGCGGTGAATTTCCCGTACTGGAAGAGCGACACCGTCAGCGGTTTGGCCAGAATACCCAGCGCCACCGCGCTTGGCAGGGCCAGCAGGAAGCAGAGACGCAGGCCCCAGTCCATCAGGCGGCAATACTCATCATGATTGCCGCTGGCAAAACTTTTCGACAGCGACGGCAGCAGGATGGTCCCCAGCGCCACGCCCAGCACCCCGGACGGAAACTCCATCAGGCGATCGGCGTAGTACATCCAGGAAACCGAGCCGGACACCAGGAACGAGGCAAAGATGGTGTTGATAATCAGCGAGATCTGGCTGACGGAGACGCCGAGAATGGCGGGCCCCATCTGCTTGATGACGCGCATCGCCCCGGCATCTTTGAGGTTGATGCGCGGCAGCACCAGCATGCCGATTTTTTTCAGGTGCGGCAGCTGATACGCCAGCTGCAGCACGCCGCCGACGGTGACCGCCCAGGCCAGCGCCAGCACCGGCGGGTTGAAGTGCGGGGCGGCGAACAGGGCAAAGCCGATCATGCTGACGTTAAGAAACGTCGGCGCAAACGCCGGTACAGAGAAGCGGTTCCAGGTATTGAGGATCGCCCCCACCAGCGAGGCCAGCGAGATCAGCAGAATATAGGGGAAAGTAATGCGCAACAGCTGCGAGGTCAGGGCAAACTTGTCGGCCGTATCGGCAAAGCCGGGCGCGGTCACCATAATCACCCAGGGCGCGGCCAGCATCCCGAGGACGGTCACCACCGCCAGCGCCAGCGTCAACAGGCCGGAGACATAAGACACAAAGACGCGCGTGGCGTCCTCGCCCTGCTTGCTTTTATATTCTGCCAGGATCGGGACGAATGCCTGGGAGAACGCCCCTTCCGCAAAAATACGACGCAGCAGGTTCGGTAATTTGAACGCGACGAAAAAGGCGTCCGTGGCCATCCCTGCACCAAATACCCTTGCCACAATGGCGTCGCGCGCAAAACCCAGCACGCGGGAAAACATGGTCATCGAGCTGACGGCCGCCAGCGATTTTAATAAGTTCATTAACGTGAATTTCCAGAACCATACGGATTTCCAGGACGGGCAAGCGTAAGCGCCACCCGGCAAAGCCTACAAGCGGCGCTTAGTCTACCCGGATTTCAACGAATTACTATCCGCAGATGTTACAGCGAGTTATTCACTCATGGCCTCGCGCCAGAGCCTTTCCACAATGCGCTGCGCCATGATGGCCTGCTCGCCGGACGTTTCAGGAACCGTCTGATTTTGCACGCAGGTGATGAAGTGGCGGGCGCAACCGGCAAAACCGCGCTGTTCAAGCGTGCTCTGCCAGCCAGGCGCGGGGAGCGTCACCACGCCGCTGCCCTTCTCTTCCCGCCATTCACGCATGTCGGTAATGTCGTACAACGCGCCGTCGGTGACGGCCTGGACGCATTCTCGCTGGCTGCCGGCACGACGATGCATGCTGGTCGTGATCTGCAGATGGTCAATCGCGAAATGGTGTTCTGCATAGACCATTTCACCCTGCTCGTTCGTGAGCAGCGTGCCACTTTGCAGCTGCGCGTTGCTGCCGGCGAGCCACAGCGCCGTATCCACAACGTGGAGATAATCATCCAGCAGCGTGAAGCGCAAATCGTTCGGCCCGATGCTGTCCGTGCGGTGCTTATCCATCCGCAGCGAGGCAAACGTGCCCGACTGTGCCTTAAGCTGCTGGTAAAGGGGCGCGAAGCGGCGGTTGAAGCCGACCATCAGCGTCAGTTTTTTACGCGCCGCCAGTTCAATCAGGCGTTCCGCGTCCGGAACATTTTCCGCCAGCGGTTTATCCACGCAAACGTGAACGCCCGCATTGAGCAGCTCGCTCACGACCTGATAGTGGGTAGACGTTGAGGTATGGACAAAGACCGCATCGCACTCGCGGGCCAGATCCTGAAGCGACGCCGCATACGGCATACGCCAGGTTTCGCAGATCCGCTCGGCCTTCTCGCGCGTGGGTGACCATGCCCCTTGCAGCGTCCAGTCCGTCGCTGCCCCCAGAACCGGCAGCCAGGCTTTTTGTGCAATACCGCCCAGCCCTACTACGCCAATGCGTAATTTTTTCACCGTCAGTCTCCCAAATGTGCCAGCAGGGCATCCAGACGCTGTTTCAGCCCGGCGACCTCGTCTTCCAGCGCCGCTACGCGGGCAACCAAATCATCATCTACGGCCGTTATGTCAGTTGCGCTGGATTTAACTGAACTATCAACGTCACCGCTGAACAGGTGCATATAGCGGCTTTCACGCTTGCCCGGCTCGCGCGCCAGACGCACCACGTAAGGACCGTCTTCACGCGCGGCCAGCCCTTCCAGAGTTTGCTCGACCTCCTGCATGTCGCTAAACTCATGCATGCGGGAAGCGCGGGTTCGCAGTTCTCCCGGCGTTTGCGCCCCGCGCAGCAACAGCGTGGTGATGACCGCCACTTCCGCACTGCTCAGCTTCAGGTCACCGAATTCAGAGTTACAGAAGCGCTGTTCGTATTTGGTCACGCGGTTGCCGAAGCCGCTGACGGTGCGCAGATAGTGGCGTTTGACCAGCGCATCCAGCACGTCCTGAACCTCATGCTCGCTGAGGTTCATCACCGGCTCGCGGTTGGTTTTCTGGTTGCAGGCCATGGTCACGGCGTTGACGGACAGCGGATACTGCTCCGGCGTGGTGACCTGTTTTTCGAGTAAGCACCCAATCACGCGCGCTTCTGTACCGTTTAGCTGATACTTCATCTTTTCTCCTTAACGACCTGCAGTCCAGTCCCGGGTGGTTAATGCCGTCAGAACGTGGTCGCGCCACTCTCCGTCTATCAGCAGATAGTCTTTGGCGTAACCCTCTTTCTCGAACCCTAAACGCGCCAGCAGATTTCCGCTGCGCTGGTTATGCGGCATATAGTTCGCCATAATGCGATGAATGTGCTGGGTGCGTTGCATATAGCGGATCGCTACCGTCAGCGCCTCGTACATCAGCCCCTGCCCCTGCCACTTCTGGCCGATGGAGTAGCCCAGGTAGCAGGCGTGAAACGATCCCCGCACCACGTTTGAAAAATTGGCGATCCCGATAATCTCTTTCTCTTCAGGATCCAGCAGCGCGAAATAAAACGCGCTGCCCTGCTTGTGAAATTCCGTAATCATGCTGAGGCGCGCCTGCCAGCCGGAAGGGTAACAATGGCTCTCATCCCGAACGGGTTCCCAGGGTTTTAAAAACTGGCGATTCTCGGCGTAATAATCCGCCAGACGCCAGGCATCACGCTCATGCACCAGACGAACGACCAGCCTGTCCGTTGTCAGACGCACTTTTGGCACATTACTGCGATAGCCAAACATCGATACCACTCCTTCCCGTCACTTCAGCTTGCCCATTAGCTTTACTATACCTGCGCCTGCGCCGTCTGTGAAAACAGTGACATACCATTTTCACCTCTTTTCACATTTTTCGATGAGAACTCTCTATCAAAGCACCCTTTTGATAAAAAAATATTGTCACGTGCAGGGGTGGGAAAAAACGCGGCGACACCGCAGAATGTTAGCGTGCTCACCATCTTATTTTCCCTGGAGGGAAAATGTCCCGCGTATCACAGGCCAGGAGCCTGGGTAAATATTTCCTGCTCGTCGATAACATGCTGGTCGTGCTCGGCTTTTTTGTCGTTTTTCCGCTTATTTCGATCCGCTTTGTCGATCAGATGGGCTGGGCGGCATTAATGGTCGGCATTGCCCTGGGGCTACGCCAGTTTGTCCAGCAGGGCCTGGGCGTCTTTGGCGGGGCTATCGCCGACCGCTTTGGCGCGAAACCGATGATCGTCACCGGTATGCTGCTGCGCGCGGCAGGGTTTGCCACGATGGCGGTCGCCCAGGAGCCCTGGCTGCTCTGGTTCTCCTGTTTCCTCTCCGGTATCGGGGGCACGCTGTTCGATCCGCCCCGCACCGCGCTGGTGGTAAAGCTGATTCGCCCGCAGCACCGCGGCCGTTTCTTCTCGATTCTGATGATGCAGGACAGTGCCGGGGCGGTTATCGGCGCCCTGCTGGGAAGCTGGCTGCTGCAGTATGACTTCCGTCTGGTCTGCGCGGCTGGGGCGGTGCTCTTTATGCTGTGCGCGCTGTTTAATGGCCTGTTCCTGCCGGCGTGGAAACTGTCAACGGTGAAAGCGCCGGTTCGGGAAGGGCTGGGCCGCGTTCTGCGCGACAAACGTTTTGTCACCTATGTGTTGACCCTGACGGGATATTACATGCTGGCCGTGCAGGTCATGCTGATGCTGCCGATCATGGTTAACGACATTGCAGGTACCCCTGCGGCGGTGAAATGGATGTACGCCATCGAAGCCTGCCTGTCGTTAACGCTCCTCTATCCGATTGCCCGCTGGAGCGAGCGGCGTTTTCGCCTGGAGCATCGCCTGATGGCCGGACTGTTCCTGATGACGCTGAGCATGATGCCGATCGGCCTGGTGAACACGCTCCAGCAGCTGTTTACGTTGATTTGCACGTTCTATATTGGCTCGATCATCGCCGAGCCTGCCCGCGAAACGCTGAGCGCCTCGCTTGCGGATGCGCGTGCACGCGGCAGCTATATGGGGTTCAGCCGACTGGGGCTGGCGCTTGGCGGGGCATTAGGTTACGCCGGCGGCGGCTGGTTGTTTGATGCTGGCAAAGCGTTAAATCAACCTGAACTTCCGTGGATGATGCTGGGCGTGGTGGGCTTTATGACGCTACTCGCCCTGTGGTGGCAGTTCAGCCAGAAACGCAGCGCGAGCGGCATGCTCGAGCCCGGCGCGTAGCCTTTCCCTCGGGCGGGAGCCCTTCCCGCCCCACTTCTCAGTTTTTTCTGCTGGTTTCTGCCCATTCACGCTGACATACTGGCGTAACAGGACAGAAGCGCCGATTTTTCGTTGAGGAACACTATGAAGAAAATTGTCTTAGCCGCGGCATTGATTGTCAGCGGCCTGCTGGTTGGCTGTAACCAGCTCACGCAATACACCGTCAGTGAACAGGAAATTAATCAGGCGCTGGAAAAACATAACAATTTCTCGAAAGACATTGGCGTACCGGGTCTTGCCGATGCGCATATCGTGCTCACAAACCTCACCAGTCAAATCGGACGTGAAGAGCCAAACAAAGTCACCCTGGCCGGTGATGCGGACCTCGATATGTCCTCCCTCTTTGGCAATCAGAAAGCCAACATCAAGCTCAAGCTGAAGGCACTGCCTGTTTTCAACAAAGAGAAAGGGGCGATTTTCCTGCAGGAGATGGAAGTGGTCGACGCGAAGGTGTCTCCGGACAAGATGGCGCCGGTTCTGCAAACCCTGATGCCCTATCTGAATCAGTCGCTGCGGAATTACTTTAACCAGCAGCCCGCGTACGTCTTAAGCGAAGACAAAAGCAAGGGTGAAGCTCTGGCGAAAAAATACGCAAAAGGCATAGAGGTGAAACCGGGCGAAATTATCATTCCTTTCACCGATTAACCTGACGGGCGCTGCGGCGCCCTTTTTTTTCACGGAAAAGTGTGCAAACGAAAACGTTTCCGCTTATGATTTGTGTCCGGCAAAAACAGCCATCCTTATGACTGATTCCTGACAAGCCGGAGCTTCCATGACTGCACAACCCCAGGTTCTTAAAATCCGCCGCCCTGACGACTGGCATATCCATCTGCGTGATGGCGATATGCTGAAAACCGTCGTGCCTTATACCAGCGAAATTTATGGCCGCGCGATTGTCATGCCTAACCTGGTGCCACCAGTCACCACCGTCGATGCCGCGATAGCCTATCGCCAGCGCATTCTCGACGCCGTTCCTGCGGGACACGATTTTACCCCGTTGATGACCTGCTATCTAACCGATTCACTGGATCCGAACGAAGTGGAGCGCGGGTTTAACGAAGGCGTCTTTACGGCAGCGAAACTCTACCCGGCGAATGCCACCACCAACTCCAGCCACGGCGTCACCAGCATTGATGCCATTATGCCGGTGCTGGAACGCATGCAGAAACTGGGTATGCCGCTGCTGGTTCACGGCGAAGTAACGCATGCCGAGATTGACATTTTCGACCGCGAAGCCCGTTTTATCGAGACAGTGATGGAGCCTTTGCGCCAGCGCCTGCCCGCGCTGAAGGTGGTCTTCGAGCATATCACCACCAAAGACGCGGCAGAGTACGTGCGTGACGGCAACGATCTTATCGCCGCCACCATTACGCCACAGCACCTGATGTTTAACCGTAACCACATGCTGGTGGGCGGGGTGCGCCCTCACCTCTACTGCCTGCCTATTCTTAAGCGCAACATCCACCAGCAGGCGCTGCGCGAGCTGGTCGCCAGCGGGTTCTCCCGCGCGTTCCTCGGTACTGATTCCGCGCCTCACGCCCGCCATCGTAAAGAGGCGAGCTGCGGCTGCGCGGGCTGCTTCAACGCCCCAACGGCGCTTGCCAGCTACGCAACCGTGTTTGAAGAGATGAACGGGCTGGAACATTTCGAAGCGTTCTGCTCCCTTAACGGCCCGCGCTTCTACGGCCTGCCGGTCAACGACACCTTCATCGAACTGGAGCGTAAAGCGAGCCACGTTGAGGAGTCCATTGCCCTGACGGACGACACGCTGATTCCCTTCCTGGCGGGTGAAACCGTAAGCTGGACGGTAAAACGTTAAAAAATCAGTGCCCCTTGTTGTCAAACTGATAATATACCTGTATAAATAAACAGTATATTACACAGGGGGCATTTATGCGTATTGAAGTCACCATAGCCAAAACTACCGTTCTGCCTGCCGGCGCGCTTGATGCACTGGCAGGCGAATTATCCCGTCGTATTAACAACACCTTTCCCGACAACGCGGGTGCCGTCACGGTACGTTACGCCGCGGCGAACAACCTCTCCGTCATTGGCGCCGCAAAAGAAGATAAAGATCGCATCAGCGAAATCCTCCAGGAAACGTGGGAAAGCGCTGACGACTGGTTCATCACGGATTAACACTGCTCCCTCATTGTGTTTTTTTGCCGGGTCGCCCCGGCTTTTTTTTGCCTCATAATCCTGTAAGTTCAAAATAATTCGGCATCTTCTTTAAAAATCGTGAACGAGATGGTGTTTTATTGTTCGAACAATCCTAAAAAGCAGAAAAATGTGTTGCCACCTGTTTATTTTTCCCTTCGGAACCCTTATTACTTGGTATACTGAAGTTGCTTTCAGAAAAACATGCATTGAACCTCAAAGCCGTTGTCTTCTAACACGCATTAAGGGGGTTATAATGGAAAAGAATAGTGAAGTCATCCAGACCCACCCACTCGTTGGCTGGGATATCAGTACCGTAGATAGCTACGATGCGCTGATGCTGCGTTTGCACTACCAGACCCCAAATCAACTCAACCGTGAAGAAGCGGAAGTTGGACAGACGCTGTGGCTAACAACAGACGTCGCCCGTCAGTTTATTTCTATTTTAGAAGCAGGTATTGCAAAAATAGAATCTGGCGACTACCAGGAAAATGAGTATAAACGGCACTAAGCTTATGCCCACTTTTCTCTCTACAGGCACCCTCGCGGTGCCTTATTTATTTCTCCCTTGTCTAACCCCGCGTTGTTAATTACTCTGCTAACAAAACATCAGTTTATGAGATGCATATGAGATACGACTTAATCATTATTGGCAGCGGCTCCGTAGGATCTGCCGCAGGCTATTACGCAACACAGGCTGGTCTGAAGGTTCTGATGATCGATAGCCATCTGCCTCCTCATGCGGAAGGCAGCCATCACGGCGATACCCGCCTCATCCGCCATGCGTACGGTGAAGGTGAACGCTACGTTCCGCTGGTGCTTCGCGCCCAGACGCTGTGGGATGAACTGGCGAAACAGACCGAAGATCGTATTTTCGAACGTACGGGCGTCATCAACCTGGGTCCGGCACATTCTGCGTTTCTCGCTGGCGTCGAACGCAGCGCGAAAGCGTTTAATCTGGACGTTGAGAAGCTGGACGCGACGGGCATTACCGCACGCTGGCCCGAAATTACCGTCCCGGACGATTATATTGGCCTCTTTGAAGCCCACTCCGGGGTGCTCCATTGCGAAACGGCGATCAAAACCTGGATCGAGCTTGCTGCGAAGGCAGGCTGCGCGCAGCTGTTCAACTGTCCGGTAGAGGCCATCACCCATGATGATAATGGCGTCACGGTCACCACTATTGACGGCGATTATTCAGCGTCCCGCCTGCTGGTCAGCGCAGGTACCTGGGTTACCCGCCTGCTGCCCGATCTGCCGATCCAGCCGGTGCGCAAGGTCTTCTCCTGGTTCCAGTCGGATGGCCGTTACAGCGCCCAGAATAAATTCCCGGCCTTCACCGGCGAATTACCCAACGGGGACCAGTTCTACGGCTTCCCGTCAGAAAAAGACGCGCTGAAAATCGGTAAACACAACGGCGGCCAGGCGATCGCCTCCCCTGAAGAGCGTAAACCTTTCGGCGCCTTCCCACAGGATGGCTCAGAAGCCTTCTCGTTCCTGCGCACTATTCTTCCGGGCATTGGCGGCTTACTGTATGGTGCGGCCTGTACCTACGACAATACGCCGGATGAAGACTTTATCATTGATACGCTGCCGGGGCATGACAACACCCTGCTCATCACCGGACTGAGCGGCCACGGCTTTAAGTTTGCTTCCGTTCTGGGTGAAATCGCCGCGCAGTTTGCCCAGGGCATTGCGCCGCAGTTTGATCTGACGCCCTTCTCCCTCTCGCGTTTTAACGGATAATCCGCACGGGCTCCGGAGGTCACGGGGCCCGCTTCATTCACACCGCATGTTGGGGCGTTATGCGCAAGATCGTTAGCTTTCTGATGAATAATATTCGCGAGCATTTTATGCTCTATCTCTTATTGTGGGCGCTGCTGGCCATTATTGATTTTGTTTACATTGTATTTTACTGAAAACCCAGACTGACAATAATTGACATTACTTTATCTTTATTGAAGCTTATAATTTCATCTTGCACGAAGAGATTGAATTAGCGTTAGCGATCCTTTTCAAAATTGCTGAAATAAATAAAATAAAAATCAATAGCCAATTATTTCAGTTGCAATATCCCGCCTTCCCGTTCATTTTTATCCTTCGGTTAATTTGAAAATGGACATTCTGATGCAATGGCGTAACTCCTCCCGGCGCTACGGAATAATATCCATAGGTTTGCACTGGATATTTGCTCTTGCCGTCTACGGTATGTTTGGACTTGGGCTCTGGATGGTCACGCTCAGCTATTACGATGGCTGGTATCACCAGGCGCCGGAATTGCATAAAAGTATTGGTGTCCTGCTGATGCTGGGGCTGGTTTTCCGCGTGATCTGGCGGCACATTTCCCCACCGCCCGCCGCGCAAAAGACTCACAGCAAATTTACCCGCGTCAGTGCAGTCGCCGCGCATATTGCCCTTTATGCGCTGCTGTTTGCCATCCTGATTAGCGGCTATCTCATTTCGACGGCTGACGGTAAGCCGATTAACGTTTTTGGCCTGTTCGAGGTTCCGGCAACCCTTAGCGATGCCGGCGCTCAGGCCGACACGGCGGGGGTTGTTCACCTCTGGCTCGCCTGGAGCGTGGTGATTCTGTCCGTGCTGCACGGGCTTGCCGCCCTCAAACACCATTTTATTGATAAAGACGATACGCTAAAGCGCATGCTTGGCCGCTCGTCAGTTGACTCTGGAGCATAAAATGAAAAAACACCTGCTGGGTATCGCACTGGGTTCTCTGTTATTCACCGCCGGCTCCGCCGTGGCGGCGGATTATAAAATTGATAAAGAGGGCCAGCACGCTTTCGTCAATTTCCGTATTCAGCACCTGGGATATAGCTGGCTGTACGGCACCTTTAAGGATTTTGACGGCACATTCACCTTTGACGAAAAAAATCCCGCAGCCGATAAAGTCAATGTGACCATTAATACAAACAGCGTCGACACGAACCACGCAGAGCGCGATAAACACCTGCGCAGTGGGGAATTCCTCAACGTCGCGAAATTCCCGCAGGCGACCTTCACTTCTACTGAGGTGAAGAAAGAGGGTGATAAGCTGAATATTACCGGCAACCTGACGCTTAACGGCGTAACCAAACCGGTCACGCTTGATGCGAAATTACTGGGCCAGGGTGACGATCCGTGGGGCGGTAAACGCGCAGGCTTCGAAGCGGCAGGGAAAATTCACCTGAAAGATTTTAATATCACAACGGATTTAGGCCCGGCGTCTCAGGACGTGGAGCTGATTATTTCCGTTGAAGGTGTACAGCAGAAATCCTAATAACGTCGCCCGGCAGGCTTTTGCCGTGCCGGGCGTTATTATCATTCCGGGTCAGGGATACCCAGTTTGGTATTCAGACGACCGCGAGATTTATTGAAAATCTTGTTGCCGTTTTCACGTCCTGCGCGACGGCGACGCTGCTCTTCTTCCGGCAGGATGCTCTCTTCACTGCACAGCTCGCTACAGCAACCGTTAAACTTCTCAGCACAGGCCGGGCACTGAATGAACAGCAGATGACAACCGTCGTTTTTGCAGTTGGTGTGGGTATCGCACGGCGCGCCGCACTGGTGGCACTGGGCGATGACGTCATCCGAAATACGTTCACCCATACGCTCGTCAAAGACAAAGTTTTTCCCGATAAAGCGTACCGGCAGCCCCTGTTCACGGGCGCGGCGAGCGTACTCAATAATGCCGCCTTCAATGTGCCAGACTTTATTGAAGCCGTTGTGCTTCATCCACGCGCTGGCTTTCTCACAGCGGATACCGCCGGTGCAGTACATAACGATCTTTTTATCTTTATGCTCCTGCATCATCTCAACCGCTTTCGGCAACTGCTCGCGGAAGGTATCAGCAGGAATCTCCATCGCATTCTCGAAATGCCCCACTTCATACTCATAGTGGTTACGCATATCGATGAACACGGCATCCGGATCGTCCAGCATCGCATTCACTTCCGCCGCCTTCAGATATTCACCGACGTCCGCCGGGTTAAACTCCGGATCGTCGATACCGTCCGCCACGATGCGTTCACGCACCTTCATGCGCAGCACCCAGAAGGATTTCCCGTCATCATCCAGGGCAATGTTCAGGCGTAAGCCGTTAAGGGCCGGGTCAAATTGATAAAGTACGTCGCGGAAGGCGCTGACTTTGCTTTCCGGTACGCTAATCTGCGCGTTGATGCCTTCACGGGCAAGGTAGACGCGGCCGAAGACGTTCAGCGCCGTGAACGCCTGATAAAGCGCATCTCGGGTCGCCTGCGGATCGTCGATCGTGAAGTATTTATAGAATGAGATGGTTGTGCGCGGTTCGGTTTCAGCCAACATACGCGCTTTTAACATCTCGTTCGAAACGCGGTTGTGTAACACTGGCATGGTGTACAGTCCTGGAGTCGTTAGAGAGAATGAAAAATCGGTCGGCATCATATAGCAAACAAAACCAATTTACATCCACACAATTTACGCTACATTTCACACACCCTGATTAATCAGGATTAACAATTGCTGTATTCGTGCACGCTTCGAAAGCAGATATTTTGGCTACGCCTCAAAAAATGAGACACTAGCGAAACAGGACGTTTGAACACAGGAAAGACATGACCCAGTTACCAAAATTTACTGCCGCCCTTTTGCATCCCCGCTATTGGTTGACCTGGCTTGGCATCGGCTTTTTATGGCTTCTGGTACAGCTTCCCTACCCTGTTATTTTTCGGTTGGGTAAATTTCTGGGCCGTTTCGCACAACTATTCATGAAGCGTCGCGCCAGAATCGCGTACCGCAACCTTGAGCTGTGTTTTCCGCAGATGAGCGACTCAGAGCGTCACAATATGGTCGCGAAGAACTTCGAATCCGTTGGGATGGGCCTTATGGAAACCGGCATGGCGTGGTTCTGGCCGGACAAACGCATGGCCCGCTGGAGCGAGGTAACGGGAACCGGCATGGATCCTGTACATACGCTTCAGGCCAACCAGACGGGCGTTCTGCTGATCGGCGTCCATTTTCTGACGCTGGAAATCGGGGCGCGTATGTTCGGCATGCAGGCGCCCGGCATTGGCGTTTATCGCCCTAACGATAACCCGGTCATCGATTTAATCCAGACCAATGGCCGCATGCGCTCCAACAAAAGCATGATCGACCGTAAAGATCTGAAGGGAATGATCCGTGCGCTGAAATCCGGCGAAGTGGTCTGGTATGCCCCCGACCACGACTATGGCCCACAGGCCAGCGTTTTTGTCCCCTTCTTCGCCGTTGAAGAGGCCGCCACAACCACCGGCACCTGGATGCTGGCGCGCATGTCCAAAGCCGCCATCGTACCCTTTGTTCCCCGCCGCAAGCCTGACGGTTCGGGCTACGAGTTGATGATGCTAGAACCGGAACTCGCGCCGCCGCTTGACGATGCAGAAACCACCGCGCGCTGGATGAACGGTATCGTAGAGAAATGCATCATGCTCGCACCCGAGCAGTACATGTGGTTGCACCGCCGCTTTAAAACGCGGCCAAAAGGCACGCCGTCCCGCTATTGATTTTCAGGATGCGATCCTCAGGGTCGCATCCTGTTTTAGCTTTAAAAGCTCCCCCTCATTGCGGCAATCATAACCCAGGCGCATAATTAGCAGGCTTATTACTTCTTGCTTCAGGTGCTCAGCACCTCATTATGCGGATTGTTATGTCACCTTCAGATGCCCCCATAAACTGGAAGCGTAACCTCACGGTTGCGTGGCTTGGCTGTTTTCTCACCGGCGCGGCGTTTAGCCTGGTCATGCCTTTTCTGCCGCTCTATGTTGAACAGCTGGGCGTGACGGGCCATAGCGCGCTCAATATGTGGTCCGGCCTGGTATTCAGCATCACGTTCCTGTTCTCCGCGATAGCCTCGCCCTTCTGGGGCGGCCTTGCCGACCGCAAGGGGCGTAAAATCATGCTGCTGCGCTCGGCGCTGGGGATGGCCATTATCATGGCGCTGATGGGCGTGGCGCAGAACGTCTGGCAGTTCCTGATTTTGCGCGCGTTGCTGGGTTTGCTGGGAGGATTTATTCCCAATGCCAATGCCCTGATTGCCACGCAAATTCCTCGCCATAAGAGCGGCTGGGCGCTGGGCACGCTCTCAACCGGCGGCGTAAGCGGTGCCCTGCTGGGGCCACTGGCCGGCGGACTCATGGCCGATAGTTATGGCCTGCGTCCGGTGTTCTTTATCACCGCCTGTGTGCTGTTCCTGTGCTTTGTTGTCACCCTGCTCTGTATTCGGGAAAACTTCACCCCCGTTGCGAAGAAAGAGATGCTACACGCCAAGGAGGTGCTGACCTCGCTTAAAAATCCCAGACTGGTGCTGAGCCTGTTCGTGACGACCCTGATTATTCAGGTCGCAACCGGATCGATTGCCCCTATCCTCACGCTGTACATCCGCGATCTGGCGGGCAACGTCAGCAATATCGCGTTTATTAGCGGGCTGATTGCGTCCGTGCCCGGGGTGGCGGCGCTGCTTAGCGCGCCGAGGCTGGGGAAACTGGGGGACCGCGTCGGTCCGGAAAAAATTCTGATCTGTGCGCTGGTGATCTCCGTCCTGCTGCTGATCCCCATGTCGATGGTGCACTCTCCGTGGCAGCTGGGCTTACTTCGCTTTTTGCTTGGTGCCGCAGACGGGGCCTTGCTGCCCGCCGTACAGACCCTGCTGGTTTACAACTCCACGAACCAGATTGCCGGGCGGATCTTCAGCTATAACCAGTCATTTCGCGACATCGGTAACGTCACCGGACCGCTTCTCGGGGCGAGCATCTCCGCCAGCTTCGGTTTTCGCGCCGTCTTTATCGTGACGGCGGGGGTGGTACTGTTTAATGCAATTTATTCGTGGTTCAGTTTATCCCGCGCGCTACGGCCAGTGGCGGAATAAGACGAACGCCTGACGCTTATTTTCGCATTCATACTTGCAGAATCGGATATTAAGCTATTCTTTCCCTGAAACCTTCTGGAAAACAGGGAGACACCAATGACCATGTACGCCACGCTGGAAGAAGCTATTGATGCCGCTCGTGAAGAGTTCCTCGCCGACAACCCCGGCGTTGAAGAAGAAGATGCTGACGTGCAACAACTTAATATCCAGAAATACGTTCTGCAGGATGGGGATATTATGTGGCAGGCCGAATTCTTTGCCGATGAAGGTGAAGAAGGGGAATGCCTGCCGGTCCTGAGCGGTGAAGGTGCGCAGGCCGTCTTTGATGGCGACTATGATGAAATCGAACTGCGGCAGGAATGGCTGGAAGAGAACACATTGCACGAGTGGGATGAGGGCGAATTTCAGCTCGAGCCACCGCTGGATACGGAAGAAGGTCAAACCGCAGCCGATGAGTGGGACGAGCGTTAATTTACGCTACTCGTAAGGGCCGTGGCTGGCATCGATCGGGAGCAGCAGCGTGTCGAAAATTAGCGAGAATGGCAGATCCAGCACGGTGAGGTAGCGCCATGCGGAGTCACGGAGATCCCATTTCACACCCGGGTAATACTGATTCCCGTGGCCCTGCCCTGGAATGGTGCGGCTGATGATGCTGCCGCAGCCGCTGAGCAGGCATGCCATCAGAACGACGATGATGATTCTCATGAGTAACCTCTAAAAAAATACCGGCGATTATGCCGGTATTTTAGTTGGCGGGAGGTGCTTCGCTTACCTGCCCTACTTAACCACTTACTTCGCCTTCAACGCCAGCGGGTTCAGCTTCAGTTCTTTATAGTAGTTTACCCACGAAGAGTATCTCTCCGGAGCGGACCATACGCGGTAGTGAAGACGCGCCATCGTAACCGGGTCGCTCAACAGGACCAGACGACGGTCACGGTTAAGTTTTTCCGGGGTCTCGTTCAGCGCCTGCTCAACGTGACGATCGCGGGCAATCTCCAGCACCTGGCTGGCACGGTGACGCGCCGTCGCCATTGCCGTCGCCAGGGCGTTGAATGACGGGTTAAACACGGCGTGCATAAAGCCGTCATCCAGCGTGCGATTGCGGTTCTGCTCGAGATAACGATCGGTGTCTACCAGCACCTGCGGCGGGGAATACTCTTCCGGGATCAGGAACAGCTTCCAACGTTTGGTCCGCAGCCCTACCGTCGAACGGCTGGAGATCACGGAGACAAACGGCGACAGGATCAGCGAGAAGACAATCGGCGCCAGCCAGAACAGGAAGCGCAGATCCAGCCACGCCATCCCGGCCGCCCACACCAGACCCAGCAGCAGCTGAGAACCGTGGCGCATAAAGGCTTCGCTCCACGGCGTGGAGTCGTCATCACGCTGCGGTGAGTTCCAGACCACTTCCCAGCCCAGGAACGCACTGACCACGAACACGGTGTGGAACAGCATACGCACCGGTGCCAGCAGCACGGAGAACAGCACTTCCAGCAGCAGTGAAAGGGTCACGCGGAAGAAACCGCCGTACTCTTTCGAGCCTTTGCACCAGATCAGGATGATGCTGAGCAGCTTAGGCAGGAACAGCAGCACCATGGTGGAGGCAAACAGCGCAATCGCCAGTTCCGGACGCCACTGCGGCCACACCGGGAACAGCTGGCGCGGCTGCAGGAAGTATTGCGGCTCCGTCAGGGCATGGACGACCTGCAGCGCTGTGGAGAGCGCAAGGAACATAAACCACAGCGGTGCGGAGAGATACGACATCACGCCCGTCAGGAACACCGCGCGGTGAACCGGGTGCATCCCTTTCACCAGGAACAGGCGGAAGTTCATCAGGTTACCGTGACACCAGCGGCGGTCACGCTTGAGCTCGTCCAGCAGGTTCGGCGGCAGCTCTTCGTACGATCCCGGCAGGTCGTAGGCAATCCAGACGCCCCAGCCAGCACGACGCATCAGCGCCGCTTCCACGAAGTCATGTGACAGAATAGAACCGGCAAACGAACCCTCGCCCGGCAGCGGCGCCAGCGCACAGTGCTCAATGAACGGCTTCACGCGGATGATGGCGTTGTGACCCCAGTAGTGGGATTCACCCAGCTGCCAGAAGTGCAGACCTGCCGTGAACAGCGGCCCGTAAACACGGGTGGCGAACTGCTGACAGCGCGCATAGAGCGTGTCCATTCCCGACGCTTTTGGTGAAGACTGAATGATACCCGCGTTCGGGTTGGCTTCCATCAGACGCACCAGACCGCTCAGGCAGTCACCGCTCATGACGGAGTCAGCATCCAGCACCACCATGTAGCTGTACTGGTTACCCCAGCGGCGGCAGAAGTCATCGATGTTACCGCTTTTACGCTTCACACGACGGCGGCGGCGACGGTAGAAGATCTGCCCTTCGCCCTGCACTTCTGCAATCAGCTCCATCCACGCTTTTTGTTCTGCCACGCAGATATCCGGGTTGTAACTGTCGCTCAGGATGTAAACGTCAAAATGCTCCGCGTTGCCGGTCGCCTTCACGGACTCCCAGGTGGCACGCAGGCCCGCAAACACGCGGTCAACGTCTTCGTTACAGATAGGCATAATCAGCGCGGTACGGTGCTCAGGATTGAGGGGTTCATCCCCGACCGTTGACGCCGAAATGCTGTATTTGTCACGCCCCATCAGCAGCTGCAGGAAGCCCATCAGCGCGGTCCAGAAACCGGCCGAGACCCAGCAGAAGAGAACCGCGAACAGCAGAAGGATGCCGCTCTGCAGGATATACGGCAGCAGTTGCATGAAGGAGACCCAGAGATCCTGGCCCATCATGTCCATCGGGTTGATGAACGCCCAGCCCTGATACGGCAGGATGGTTTTCATATACCAGGTCGCGACGACCGTCTGCGCCAGCGTCAACAGCAGCAGGATGTAGCGACGGAGGGTCCCCACGGTACGCCATTTCTGTTCGGAAGCCTGCTCTTCTTTCGTCAGGCGTGACAGATAGCGCGGCGTCACATCACGCCCGCGCAGGCGATCCCAGAAGCGGCCCACCGGGTTGGTGCGCCACGGATCGGGGAACATTGAGGAACGCGTGGCCTTCGGCATCGCCTGAAGCTGATCGCGCCCTTCGTCGTCTTTAATCAACTGCCCTTCTGCCAGCGAGTCCGGCCAGGCCTGCTCCAGACGTGCCTTTACTGACCCCAGCGGCGTATCATCATCACGGGAAAACTGACGATGTTCACCATCCAGCGCGGTGTGAACCGCGCGGATGTCGCTCTTAGGCAGTGCCGCTTTTTCGATATCCGTCAGCGGCATGGCATCAATATATTCAGATGTATTATTCATTGGCAGGTAGCTGATAGCTCCAGGTTTCACTCAGCGGCTGATCGTTACTGACCAGCGCAGCACGCATTTCAGTGGTCTGTTTCGGATCTTTCACTTTCACGCGCAGGGTCAGACGCCAGCCTTTGGTTACCGGGTTGTAACGCACGGTATTCTCAACGATTTCACCGTTATCACCGATGCTGGCCTGAGCGGCAACGGCGGTGTCCGGTGACAGTTTCTTCATATCCTGGCCTGTAAAGTCCACGACAAAGGCCACGGTACCGTCAGGCTGACGGATAAGATTAGACTGCTTCACATCACCCGTTGAACGGCGAGTCTGCATCACATACGCGTTATCCGGCGCATGCAGCTTATCTTCGTCGCGGCTGAAGGTGATGGTGTACTTGAAGTTCATCTCTTTACCGGCTTCCGGCAGCTGATCCGGCGTCCAGTAAGCCACGATGTTATCGTTGGTTTCGTCGTTGGTTGGAATCTCAACCAGCTCCACCTTACCTTTACCCCAGTCACCGTTTGGCGTGACCCAGGCGCTTGGACGCTGGTCATAGCGGTCGTCCAAATCTTCAAAGCGGGAGAACTGACGGCCACGCTGCAGCAGGCCAAAACCTTGCGGGTTTTCCATCGCGAAGCTGCTCACCGCCAGATGTTTCGGGTTGTTCAGCGGACGCCAGATCCACTCTCCGTTACCGGCATGAATAGACAGACCGTTGGAGTCGTGCAGTTCCGGGCGGAAGTTAGTGGCCGGAGACGGCTGGTTCGGCCCAAACAGGAACATGCTGGTCAGTGGTGCAACGCCCAGTTTGCCCACTTTATCACGCAGGTAAACCTTGGACTGCACGTCAACCACGGTGTCACGACCCGGCATAATCACAAAGCGATAGGCGCCGGTCGCACGCGGTGAATCCAGCAGCGCGTAAATGGTCAGACGTTTATCCGTTGGTTTTGGACGTTCAATCCAGAACTCACGGAAACGTGGGAATTCTTCACCTGATGGCAGCGCGGTATCAATCGCCAGTCCGCGCGCAGAAAGCCCGTATACCTGCCCCGCGCCAATCACGCGGAAATAGCTGGCACCAAGCATGCTGACGATTTCGTCGTTTTTATCTTTGCTGTTGATCGGGTAAAGCACCTTAAAGCCTGCGAAGCCCAGGTCTTTCACCGTATCTTTGTCGTGTTGCACATTGCCAAAATTGAAGTAATCCGGGCTGTATTTGATCTTACGTACCGCTGTGGCCGTCACTTCGTTGATGGCAACAGGCGTGTCGAAATACATACCCTGATGATAAAACTCAAGCTTGAACGGGGTCTTGATGTTGCTCCAGTAGGCTTTGTCGTGATTGAACTGGATCTGCTGATAGTCCGCATATTTCATATCGCGGAAAACGGAGGGCAAGTTACTTTTCGGCGCTTCGTAGCTCTTGCCAGCCATCGATTTTGCCTGTTTTGCGACATCGTCGATGTTAAAGGCCAGTGCCGATGAGGTATACAGTGATAACACCACTGCAGCACCTAACCAACGCATTTTCATCATCTGTGGTTTATGTTTCATAATAAGTAAGCACTTCCCCCTTTGTGTGCTTATATCGATCCGATCCATTTTAATGGAAACTCAGGCAATCCGACAACATTATCACTGCTTTGTTCAGCTGCTGGCTCATGGTTTAAGCAAATGAAAGAACCCATTATTCACTTTGCGTGCTTATCCTGGAGACAGGGTGTCGGTCTTGGTGTAGGGTTGCTTTCGAATGTAACCATTATGAGTCTTAGGGATAAGACGAAAAGTCTGAGAATGCACAACGTTATATGAGCACAACACCAACAGAACGTGAATATTTCCTCGACTCGATCCGGGCATGGCTGATGCTATTGGGGATCCCTTTTCACATATCACTGATTTACTCCAGCCACACCTGGCATGTGAATAGCCAGATGCCCTCCTGGTGGCTGACGCTGTTTAATGACTTTATTCACGCCTTCCGTATGCAGGTGTTTTTTGTCATCTCCGGCTATTTCTCTTACATGCTGTTTCTGCGATACCCGCTTAAACGCTGGTGGAAGGTGCGCGTCGAGCGCGTGGGGATCCCCATGCTGACCGCGATTCCGCTACTGACGCTGCCTCAGTTCATCATGCTGCAGTACGTCAAAGGCAAAGCGGAAAACTGGCCGAATCTGTCGCTGTATGAAAAGTACAACACGCTGGTCTGGGAGCTGGTGTCTCACCTGTGGTTCCTGCTGGTCCTGGTGGTCCTCACTACGGTGAGCCTGTTCATTTTCAGCCGCCTGCGTCACCACCTGAGTTCGAGAGCTGACGCCTTTTTCGCCACCGTTACGCTGGGCAAACTGTCGGTGCTCTTCTTGCTGTTGGGTATCGCTTACGCCGCGGTGAGACGCATCCTGTTTATCGTCTATCCACCGATACTGAGCGACGGCCTGTTTAATTTTGTGGTGATGCAGTCCCTTTTCTACATTCCGTTCTTTTTAATTGGCGCGCTGGCGTTTATTTACCCGAAGCTGAAAGCGCTGTTTACTACCCCGTCACCGTGGTGTGCTGTGGGTGCGGCCATCGCGTTCGCGGCCTATCTGCTGAACCAGCGCTACGGGAGCGGTGACGCCTGGATGTACGAAACGGAAAGCGTGATCACCATGCTGCTGGGTTTATGGATGGTGAACGTAGTATTCGCGCTCGGCCACCGCCTGCTGAACTTTAAGTCCAGCCGCGTGACCTACTTCGTGAATGCGTCGCTGTTTATTTATCTGGTGCATCACCCGCTCACGCTCTTCTTCGGGGCTTACATCACCCCGCATATCGCCTCTAACACGCTGGGTTTCTTTACCGGTCTGGTGTTTGTCGTGGGGATTGCGATCGTGCTCTATGAAATCCACCTGCGGATCCCGCTTCTCCGTTTCCTCTTCTCAGGAAAACCTCAGGTAAAAGCCTCATAAACAACCGCGGCGCACTCAGTGCGCCGCGTTTTGCTTCAGGTGTCCAGTTCCTGCCCGCGCTGGGTCAGCAACCGTTGATAAAGGTGGGTGGTTTCTTCATCGAAACAGACAAAGATAACTTTCTCAGGCATCGGCTTTAGCGACAGATAGCGGTAAACGGTGTCGACGGCGATCGTAGCGGCAGCCGCCTTAGGATAGCCATACACCCCGGTACTGATGGCCGGGAATGCCATTGTTTTATAGCCGTTGTCGGCAGCCAGCCGCAGACAGTTCCGGTAAGCCTCTTCCAGAATACTCGCCTCGTGCCGATCGCCACCGTGCCAGACAGGCCCTACGGCGTGGATCACCGCTTTGGCAGGCAGATCGCCCGCAAGCGTAATGACCGCATGGCCGGGAGGACATTCGCCCTGCTGTTGCCGTACGGTTTTGCAGGCTTCCAACAGCTGCGGTCCTGCAGCCCGGTGGATAGCCCCGTCCACACCGCCTCCCCCCATCAGGGAGGGATTGGCCGCATTGACGATGACGTCGACGTGCATGGTCGTAATATCACCATGAATAACTTCAATTTGCGGTTTCATAAAGCCCCTCTGCAACCCGCCTTTTTATTAAGTGTATCGCAGGGCTGCCCGGGAGAAAAAACTATCAGAAAAAATCCTCTTCCGCACAAAGCGGAAGAGAGAACGCTATCGATACTGGATTTCGACAACCGCGAGCGTTTTTTCAGGGTTAAGGTATTTCATGCGGAGCGACACCAGATCTGAATCGGACACTTTGCCATTAAGCGCCTCTTCATAACTGACCATGCGCGTTTGCATACGATTATTATCCGGACAGGACATAGCAAACTGTCTTTGCTGCGGCGTAACTTCACAGGGGTCTGCAACAATGGCACCGCGAAAATGAATAACGCCACCGTTCACAATGGTAGCCGAATAAACCGGGAGGCTAAAAACAGAAACAATCAGGCCCAGACCCGTCACGAGTCGAGCGAAAGAGTGGTTCATTATCGGTACTCCTCAATGAAAATCGTCCTTGAGGGGTAAACGCACTTCATTATGACAAACGAAGTCTCACGTTAAGGAACATAATGACCTGATCCCTGATATCAGCATAGCTCAACGGCACGGACCCGCCACATTCGCAACACATTGATTTCATGAATGATTAAAGCGAACGTTCCGCTGGCGACCACTGCTGTGATAAATGAAGCGATTTACCGTCTGAAACGGTGACAACGATTTTTACCGTGTCTCCCGCATTAATATTTAAACTCAGGCGCATTAAATCAATCGTCTGATTAGCGGGTATAAAAAGGGTATTTTGCTGTCGGGACGAACTTTGTCCCCCCTGCCCTTCCCGAACGGAAACAATCTGAACCTGACAATCACACGGCTGCGCCAGGGTGACCTGAGGAATAATGGTGGTCATATTTTCCTGCTGCGACGTTTTGAAAGTTATCTGGCTGGAAAGCGCGGCAAGAAGAATTAAGGTATTCATGATGAACTCCCGAAAAAAAACAGGGCATCAGCCCTGTTTTTTTGTAGCACAGATTTCAGTATCAGTACTGATGAGCTGTCGCGTGGTTACCAAAGCCAATCTGGGTAACGTTGACAGTAGAGTTAGAGGCAGTCTGGTCGACGAGGGCGCCGTTAAAGCCGCCGGACTGGCTAACGTTCATAACAGATTTTTTGCTGTTCCACTGATCCAGTGTTGCACTGTTGCCAAATCCTTTCTGGGTCAGGTTGATTTTACTGTCATCAGAACCCTGACCAACGTCAGCGCCGTTACCGCCACCTTTCTGGGTAATATTCAGCACGGAATTTCTGGCGTCTGTCTGCAGAGCAACCGCGGAGTTACCGCCACCGTCCTGATAAATATTCAGGGTTGAATTTGGGCCACTGTATCCGCCATGACCATGCCCATGGCCCCAGCCGCCCTGATTAATAGAACCCGCCATAGCACTACCAGAAACTACGATTGCTGCAAGCGCTGCCACTTTGAGAAATTTCATGGTAAACCCCCATCGGATTGATTAAAATCGTCGCGAATGCGCTAATTTTGAATAACGTTAATCGCCATTTGCGACTGTTTCTGCACTACAACTGCGGTTTTCTGCGTACCGTACTGCGTAATATTTGCTCTATTACCCGACCCTTTCTGGATAATTTTCGCGCTATTACCGTATCCCTCTTGCGTAATACCTGCATCATTCGCGGTACCGCTCTGATCGATCCAGGCTATATTGTAACTCCCTGATTGATCAACTCTTGCTCTGTTGCCCGCCCCATCCTGTGAAACAATGGACAAGAGTTTTGAACCTTCCTGGCGAACCTGAGCGTCATTAAAAACACCCTGTTGACCAATAATGGCTGCCTGATTGAGTGATGAAAGACTTAATTCGTTAACCGCAAAGTTATATTCAGCATTGGCTAAATCTGAATTCGCTGCGGTTACAAATCCAGGCGCACCCAGTAATGTAAACACCATAAATAACGATGTGTATTTCATGTTGTCACCCTGGACCTGGTTATTTAATCACGCTATAACCGTGTTACTTGTAAAAACGATGCATATTGTGTTAACGCGTCGTTACGGTGAAGAGTATGTCCGCTGAAACATTTTAAATATCTCACCCGCGCGGCTTATTTTTATTTTTCGGATCACCACAAAGTCGTAATTTACGACAAAAATCACTTTACTCAGGCCAGCTTATATTTTTTATTTCCCCTGTCCAACAATCAGGTTGTACAACGAGGCGAAGGCTGTCCACGCGTCTTCTCGCGTTGTTTAAACGTAACGGCAGAAGGACACTTTTTCACAGTCGTGACACGAAGCCCGTTTTCTTAAGCCAGACAACCGCGCATTTATGGGCTTAGAAATAATCTGTACCTCATACTGTTTTATCGTTCGCATAAAATAATAAATATACCTAAGAATCAATGAGATATAAATATTTGTATGATTTTTAAAAACTGTGCATCTCTATTTAGATGTACAACTTTCTCATCATTTCTCGCCATTCATCACAAGTGATTTTCACAAATTAATATTGATTTTTACATTCGGTTACATGTTTAACACTTGCTTTAAACTTCGTAAAAGCTAGATTGAAATTAGATGTACGAAATTGGTTTTATATTTACCTCCCCGTTGAGGTTATGGTCTGATTCTACACACAGCAGTGCAACATCTGTCAGTACTTCTGGTGTCCTCTATTAAACAGGAGGACAGCTGCCAGGTGCCAAAAAAAAGTGGGGTTTCATCATGTATAATGAAGTCCATAGTTTACATGGTCATACATTACTGTTGATCACAAAACCTTCTTTGCAAGCGACAGCGTTATTACAACATTTAAAGCAATCTTTATCACTGAACGGGAAATTGCATAATATTCAACGTTCTTTTGATGATATTGCACCTGGCAGCATCATTCTGTTCGATATGATGGAAGCTGATAAAAAGCTCATCCATTACTGGCAAGATATTTTAAGCAGGAAAAACAATAATATCCGCGTGCTATTATTGAATACGCCTGATGAATATCCTTTCAGGGATATTGAAAGCTGGCCGCATATCAATGGCGTGTTCTACGTCACGGAAGAAGAAGACCGGGTAGTTGAGGGTCTGCAAGGCATATTGCGCGGAGAGTGTTATTTTTCGCAAAAGCTGGCCAGCTACCTCATCACGCACTCCGGAAATTATCGCTATAACAGCTCAGAGTCAGCACTGCTCACGCACCGTGAGAAAGAGATCCTGAATAAGTTACGCATTGGTGCTTCAAATATTGAAATCGCCCGTTCGTTATTTATCAGCGAAAATACGGTAAAGACGCACCTTTATAATCTTTTCAAGAAGATAGCTGTAAAAAACCGAACTCAGGCGGTTTCGTGGGCAAACGATAACCTCAGGCGTTAATCACATGAAGCGCACGTTGAGTTGGATCGCCGCAGCGAGTTTCCTGCTCGCTGCCGGGAATCTGAAGGCCGTCGAGGTCGAAGTTCCCGGATTGTTAACAGACCACACTGTCTCATCGGTCGGGCACAGTTTTTACCGAGCCTTCAGTGACAAATGGGACAGTACTTATACCGGAAATATAACAATCAACGAGCGGCCCAGTGCACGATGGGGAAGTTGGATAACAATAACGGCCAATCAGTACGTTATTTATCAAACGTTTTTATTCCCCACTAAAATGGACTTCGATAAAAACGTAGCCCTGGCACTGGCCCAATCAGAAGACGCTATTAATCGCCTGCAAATAGATAAAGCCCTATTAAGCACCAGCGATTTAGCTAAAGACGAGTTCTAGCGAACCGATATGCGGAGGCTGTCATGCGTATTGCATATGCAGTTGTTTCGATAATGCTAATAACACCTATAAGCTGGGCCGGAAATATGACGTTTCAGTTCCGTAACCCTAACTTTGGCGGTAACCCTAACAACGGCGCCTTTCTGCTGAATGAAGCGCAGGCGCAAAACTCCTATAAGGACCCAAGCTTAAAGGATTTTAGCGTTGATACCCCATCCGCACTGGACAACTTCACTCAGGCTATCCAGTCGCAGATTTTAGGCGGGTTACTGACCAACATTAATACCGGCAAACCCGGCCGGATGGTGACCAACGATTTTATCGTTGATATCGCCAACACCGATGGACAGCTTCAGCTGAACGTGACCGATCGTAAAACCGGAAGGATCTCCACTATTCAGGTTTCCGGTCTACAAAGTAATTCAACTGACTTTTAAACAATAGCTAAATAAGGACAACGATCATGCAGCGCTTCCTGATATTTGTTGCAGTGTGCTTATTGAGCGGTTGTTTAACTGCTCCACCTAAAGAAGCTGCAAAACCAACATTAATGCCTCGGGCCCAGAGTTATCGTGATTTAACGCATTTACCTGCTCCAACGGGGAAAATATTTGTCTCCGTATACAATATTCAGGATGAAACCGGGCAATTTAAGCCTTACCCGGCAAGTAACTTCTCCACGGCCGTGCCGCAAAGTGCCACCGCGATGCTGGTTACCGCGCTCAAGGATTCGCACTGGTTTATTCCGCTGGAACGTCAGGGTCTTCAGAACCTGTTGAATGAACGGAAAATCATTCGTGCCGCACAGGAGAATGGTACCGTCGCGGCCAATAACCGCACGCCTCTGGAATCTCTGGCGGCAGCGAACGTGATGATTGAAGGATCGATTATTGGTTACGAAAGTAACGTTAAATCGGGTGGTGCGGGCGCGCGGTACTTCGGTATCGGTGCGGATACCCAGTACCAGCTCGACCAAATCGCCGTTAACCTGCGTGTGGTCAACGTCAGTACAGGCGAAGTGCTCTCTTCGGTGAACACCAGCAAAACCATCCTGTCTTATGAAGTTCAGGCAGGGGTATTCCGCTTCATCGATTACCAGCGTTTGCTGGAGGGTGAAATTGGCTACACCTCTAACGAGCCGGTCATGATGTGTCTGATGTCGGCCATTGAAACCGGCGTGATCTTCTTAATCAACGACGGTATTGACCGCGGGCTGTGGGATCTGCAAAACAAAGCAGACGTGCAGAACCCGATACTGGTGAAATACCGCGATATGTCAGTACCTCCGGAATCCTGACAGGAAGCGCATAAAAAAGGCGAGATGATTATCTCGCCTTTTTTTATTCGCTCACCGCCGTGATGTCTTGCGCTTTTTCCCGCCGCGACGCCAGCCAAAGACCGCTGTTTTTCATGGCATAGCCAAACAGCAATCCCAGCGCCAGAGAAGGAACGACCAGCTTCCAGTCACCCTGCCCTGCAAAGGTCGCGCACGCCCCGATAAAGGTGCCCGGCACAAACGAAAGCAGGAGATGCTTAGCCTGAATACACATCAGGAAGGCAACAACGCCCGTCATGATGTACCCCAGCATCTCCAGATGCGGCGCCAGCGCGCTGCCTTTCATGATCACCAGCGCCCAGATAACCCCGCTCATGAGCGTGCAGCCTGAGATAAAGAGCCCTTTGACGCCCCCCTGCGGGCAGGCGAAATAGGCCGTACAGCCAAGGAATCCAGCCCAGCTGAGCAATCCGAGAGACACGGCCACCCATCCCCAGAGCCCGGAGAGAATGCCTGTTGTTATTGCGATACAAAGTAATATGTTCATGGCGCGCATCTTAGCAGAAGCGCACCATAGAAATGCGATCAGAAGCACATTATGTGCAAATTGAAATGCGGCGTTGCATGATTTATGTGATTCAAGTCACTCTTCGTTCTCTTCTTCCAGCTCATCCCACATCGCCGCAATTGCGTCGCGGGTCAGCGGTGCCAGCGTTCTCCAGAATGGCGAGGCGGCGTGGGCTTCGACTTTCCCAAGGAATGTTCCGACCCACGGCAGCAGGTACGTTTCGAAAAGCGTTTCGATGGCTTCGTTCTCATCATCCCCGGCGTTATCTTCAATCCAGGAAGCGGCCAGCAGCAGCGTACCGATATGATCCGCAGGCGTATCGCTCAGCGGCATACCGCGCGTGGAGAGGAAAGCACGGACTTCCGCTTCCGTCGCCCCTTCCTGCCAGGCAGAACGGTATGGCGAAACGCGGCACTCATCGCCGACGAACAGCGCATTGTAATCGGTCGCAATCTGCTGCATGTCGCAGCTTTTTTGCAGACGCGCCAGTAAATCATCCTGTTCCAGCGGCCAGTTCTCCGCCAGCTTACCTTCACGAATTAACGTAAAGAGCGGAACCAACAGCGGGTCTTGCGGCTGGCGATAATAGAGCGTACCCAGCACGCGGCAAAGGATGGAAAACTCGTTCATTTTTATTATTCCATTACACAATTAAAGATCGGCAAATTCGGCAATCGGCTCCATGCCGCGCGATTCGAGGAAATCGAGCATGCGGCGCGGAGTCACGTTCAGGATTTGCGCTTCCGGGAAGTTAACGTCATTGAGCACTTTCAGGCACTCGCTGAAATCACCCAGCGTAAAGGCGGTATGGGAATCCGAACCCAACGCCACCATGCCGCCCGCATCGCGTACGGCAGCGGCCACTTCGCGGCAGTTGGCTTCACTGCCCTTGCGCGAGTGAACAAAGGAGGAGTTATTAATCTCCAGCGCCACGCGGTGCTTCGCTGCCGCCTGCGCGACAGCCTGAATATCAATCGGGTACTTCGGGTTGCCGGGGTGGCTGATAATGTGCACATTGCCGCTGGCAATGGTGGCAATCATCGCCGCGGTGTTGGTCTCTTTATCCTGAGGTGCAAAAACCGGCTCGTGGAAACCGGCGAGGATAAGATCCAGAGACGTCAGCATCGGCCCGGTGCTGTCGATCTCACCGTCGGTATTTTTGATATTCGCCTCGATGCCGCGCAGTATCCCAATGCCGTCCACCAGACGTGGCCAGATCCGCATATTCACAAAATGCCAGTAGTGCGGCGCATCCGCCATGTCCGGACCATGATCGGTGATCGCAAACAGCTTAATGCCTTTCAGCTTCGCCTGGGCGATATAATCATGGAGGTTGCTATACGCGTGGGTACTGGCGACGGTGTGCATATGCAGGTCAACGGGATACATCTCTCTCTCCTCTGCGGTTTTTCCAAAGGATAGCAGTTATCAGCGGCGAATATTAGCAAAAACCCGGCGAACGCCGGGTTTCTCTCAGTAGCCGCGCTGTCTGTCAACCTGGCCAGTGACCGCGTTACCCTTCTCCATTTCGCTGATGGTATGGGATATGTACGCCACCGCTTCTGCCGGACGCGTCACGGCGGCCACGTGCGGGGTCATCGCCACGCGCGGATGTGCCCACAGCGGGCTTTCCACCGGCAGCGGCTCACGGCTATAGACATCCAGCATGGCGCCTTTTAGCTTTCCGCTGTCCAGCGCCTTCAGCAGATCGGTCTCGACCAGATGCACCCCGCGCGCCAGGTTCATCAGGTAGCTCTGATCGGCTAACTGGTTGAGCAAGGTTTCATTGATGATCCCTACCGTTTCCGCCGTGTTGGGCAGCAGGTTGATCAGCACGCGCGTACCGTTCAGAAAGGCCGAAAGCTCATCCGTGCCGGCAAAGCTCTCTACGCCCGGATAGTCCTTACGGCTGCGGCTCCAGCAGCGCAGCGGGAAGCCCCACGGAGCGAGGGCTTCAGCCACTTTTGAGCCCAGCACGCCCGCACCGAGGATGCCGATGGTAAAGTCTTCGCGACGGTAATCCGGCAGCGGCTCCCAGTGGGCCTGCTGTTTAAAGGCCTGATAGTCATCAAAGCGGCGGAACCAGTGCAGCACCTGGCTGACGGCATATTCCTGCATCTGCTGGCCCATTCCGGTATCTTCCAGGCGGAACAGGGGAATCGCTTCCGGCAGCATGTCAGGGTGCGCCTTCAGCTTGCTCAGAATGGAATCCACGCCCGCCCCCAGGGCAAAAACGGCCTTCAGCTTACGGCCCTGGAGCATTTCTACCGGCGGATGCCAGACCAGCGCATAGTCAGCATGTTCGTTATCTCCACGCTTCCACTCGCGAACGCGTGCGCCGGGTAAAGCTGCCGTGAGCGCCTCGATCCAGTAGGCCGTATCAAACGTGGGGTGAAAGAAAAGTATATCCATAGTCATTCCTGCCTTTTATTGCGCTGATTTATTTTGCTTTTTAACGAGGTTGTCAGCATAACAAATTTATTGCGCGGCTGTGTTGCTGATAAAAAAGACGCTTTCAGCACAATTAAGAATCATGTTGCCTGAAGTTTGTCTAAACGCGCTAAATTACTGAAAAAGTGAGTTGACGGCAGTTCGGCTTTTCCTTACATTAGCGCCCGTCCCGTCAACAACGGGATGACAATATGGTGAGGTGTCCGAGTGGCTGAAGGAGCACGCCTGGAAAGTGTGTATACGGCAACGTATCGGGGGTTCGAATCCCCCCCTCACCGCCATATTTAAAGAAGAGCTCGCATGAAAATGCGGGCTTTTTTTTCGCATATTGCACGCATGCAGGGGGGATGAGAATCCCCGACCGGGGTTCGACAACTGGCGACAGCCAGTTGGACAGACTGTGAGCGTCGCGAACAGGCTGCCCACAGGGCGAGCGAAGCGAGTCAATCCCCCCCTCACCGCCATATTTAAAGAAGAGCTCGCATGAAAATGCGGGCTTTTTTTTCGCATATTGCACGCATGCAGGGGGGATGAGAATCCCCGACCGGGGTTCGACAACTGGCGACAGCCAGTTGGACAGACTGTGAGCGTCGCGAACAGGCTGCCCACAGGGCGAGCGAAGCGAGTCAATCCCCCCCTCACCGCCATATTTGAGATGAGAGCTCGTACGAAAGTACGGGCTTTTTTCTTTTATATTCTCCGAAAGGGGGGGATTCGAACCTTGAAACTCCCTGCGCTCTTTATGTCGGGTGGCGCTGCGCTTACCCAACCTACAAAAAGCTACTCCTCCACCATCTTCGCATACTCTTCAGTCAGAAAATCCACCAGCGTCCTGACCGACGGCAGCATGCCGCGCCGCGAAGGATAAACCGCGTGAATCACTTCCCGTCGGGGTTCCCACGCGTCCAGCACCCGTACCAGTTCCCCTGACGCAAGCTGATCCTTCACCATCAATATCGGCAACTGTACAACGCCCACGCCCGCCATCGCTGCTTCCCGCAATGCCAGCATGTCGGTGGTAATAAAGCGCGGTGCGTAGTGGATCTCCGCTTTCGCCCCTTCTGGACCACTGAGCTCCCATTTATGCACCTGTTTACCGGCCCCCATACTTAATCCAGGCCATTCACTGAGCTCGGAAGGCATTCGCGGTTTACCCATACGTTCAATCAACTGCGGACTTGCCACCAGGCAATGCCCCCTGTCAGCCAGCACCCTTAACACCAGATCGCTGTCATCAAACGGACGCGGACGCACGCGGATAGCCACATCAATACCTTCGCCAACAAGATCGACCCGACGATTGGTGGCCTCAAGCTGGAGATTAATCCCGGGGTAGCGCGCCATAAACCGCGCCAGCATCGGTCCCACGTGGACGTGCAGTAACGTGACGGGACAGGTGATCCTGACGACGCCGCGCGGCTCAGCCTGCAGCGCAGCAACGGCCTCCTCTGCCGCTTCTGCTTCTATCAGCATTGCCTTACAGTGCTGATAGAAAGTGTGCCCCACTTCCGTCACCGTAAACTGCCGCGTCGTGCGCTGTATCAACCGTACGCCAAGCCGCTCCTCCAGCTGCGCAATCCTGCGGCTCAGTTTGGACTTGGGTTGGTCAAGCGCCCTTCCCGCCGCCGCAAACCCCCCGTACTCCACCACCTTCACAAACCAGACGAAGTCATTGAGATCCTGCATAAATCCTCATCGTTCTATTTTCAGAACAGTGAATGCCATTTTCACTACCTACCGGGATATTAACCCTGAATATAAGCTAATTACATCAACAGAACATCAGGAGTTAATCATGAAAAACATCACTGGCGTTTATACCGCGCCACGTCAGCACTGGGTGGGCGACGGTTTCCCGGTCCGTTCAATGTTCTCTTATCAGACGCACGGCGAGCCGCTCAGCCCGTTCCTGCTGCTGGACTACGCGGGCCCGTACACCTTTCCGGCAGACGGTGCGAAACGCGGCGTCGGCCAACACCCTCACCGGGGTTTTGAGACGGTCACTCTCGTCTATGCCGGTGAAGTGGAGCATCGCGACTCCACGGGGAAAGGCGGCGTCATTGGCCCCGGCGACGTGCAGTGGATGACCGCAGGCGCAGGCATTTTGCACGAGGAGTTCCACTCCAGCGCGTTCTCGCAAAAAGGCGGAGAACTCAAAATGATGCAGCTTTGGGTCAACCTGCCGGCGAAAGACAAGATGGCCGCACCGGGCTACCAGAGCATCACGAAAGCCGACATCCCGGTAGTGACGCTGCCTGATGACGGTGGAACGCTGCGGGTTATTGCCGGTCGCTACGACACGGTGACCGGCCCGGCGCACACCTTCTCGCCGCTCAACGTCTGGGACATCGCGCTGAACCAGGGAAGCCATCTGACGCTCGCTCAGCCGGAAGGCTGGAGCACGGCGCTGGTCGTGCTTGAGGGCAGCATCACGGTAAATGGTACCGCTCAGGCGGGTGAAGCCCAGCTGGTCGTGTTAAGTCAGGAAGGCGACAAACTGCACCTGGAAGCGAACAGCGACGCAAAAGTGCTGCTGATGGCCGGCGAGCCGCTGAATGAACCGATCGTGGGCTACGGCCCGTTTGTGATGAACAGTAAAACCGAAATCAACGAAGCCATTCGTGATTTCAATTCCGGCCGCTTCGGCCAGCTCTGAACGTAATAAAGGAGAAGAACATGTCTACACCTGCGAACTTTAATGGAACCCGTCCGGTCATCGATGTGAACGATGCTGTGATGCTCCTTATCGATCACCAGAGCGGTCTGTTCCAGACCGTTGGTGATATGCCAATGCCGGAACTGCGTGCCCGTGCGGCAGCGCTGGCAAAAATCGCTACCCTGGCGAAGATCCCGGTGATCACCACCGCATCCGTCCCGCAAGGGCCGAACGGACCGCTTATCCCGGAGATCCACGCCAACGCGCCGCATGCGCAATATGTTGCCCGTAAAGGCGAGATCAACGCCTGGGATAACCCGGAATTCGTGGCGGCGGTAAAAGCCACCGGGCGTAAGACGTTGATCATTGCGGGTACCATTACCAGCGTCTGCATGGCCTTCCCGTCGATCAGCGCGGTTGCGGACGGGTATAAGGTGTTTGCGGTGATTGATGCCTCCGGCACCTACAGCAAAATGGCGCAGGAGATCACGCTGGCGCGCGTTGTACAGGCCGGTGTGGTCCCGATGGATACGGCGGCGGTGGCCTCTGAGATCCAGCGTACCTGGAACCGTGAAGATGCGGCGGAGTGGGCGGAAGTGTACACCCACATCTTCCCGGCTTATCAGCTGCTGATCGAAAGCTACAGCAAAGCGCAGGAAGTGGTTAAAAACAGCGAAGTGCTCGATTCACAGCGTTAATCCCCTGCTCCGCGGCGTAAAAACCGTGGAGCTGATTATTGCTTAACCGAACAGGCACTAAAGCTGAAAATCTGCTTGACCGTGTCAGCGCAACTCCCTATAGTAGCGCCCCGTTGCCCCCCACGCGGTCAGGCAGCAAAACAATATGGTGAGGTGTCCGAGTGGCTGAAGGAGCACGCCTGGAAAGTGTGTATACGGCAACGTATCGGGGGTTCGAATCCCCCCCTCACCGCCATATTCGAGATGAGAGCTCGTACGAAAGTACGGGCTTTTTTCTTTTATATTCTCCGAAAGGGGGGATTCAAACCTTGAAACTCCCTGCGCTCTTTATGCCTGGTGGCGCTGCGCTTACCAGGCCTACGGGTATTGTAGGTCGGGTAAGCGCAGCGCCACCCGACAACATGCCTGCACATAAAACAAAGCCCGGTTTCCCGGGCCTTGAACGCAACTGCACACTCAGTAATACGCTTGCAGCGTGCGCTGGCAGAGCGCCGAGCGCACGCAGTCATCTTTGGTGAAGCGTACCACCCCAATCATCTCATCTTCCTCAAAACGTGACATGGCGTCGCTCAGTCCGGATTTCACGCCGGACGGCAGGTCACACTGGGTAATATCGCCGTTAACGATAACCGTCACGTTCTCCCCGAGGCGCGTTAAAAACATCTTCATTTGCGCAGCGGTCACGTTCTGAGCCTCGTCAAGAATGACGACCGCATTTTCAAATGTACGTCCGCGCATATAGGCGAACGGCGCGATTTCCACCTTGCCAATCTCTGGCCGCAGGCAGTACTGCATAAAGGATGCACCCAGCCGCTTCACCAGCACGTCATAGACGGGCCTGAAGTACGGGGCAAACTTCTCCGAAATGTCACCGGGCAAGAAGCCGAGATCTTCATCAGCCTGCAGTACCGGACGGGTAACAATGATTCTTTCCACGTCCTTATGGATCAGCGCTTCCGCCGCTTTGGCTGCACTGATCCAGGTTTTCCCGCATCCGGCTTCACCGGTTGCAAAGATGAGCTGTTTACTCTCGATAGCATTCAGGTAGTGCGCCTGAGCCTCATTGCGCGCCACAATTGGAGAATTATCACGGCTGTCACGGGCCATGCCAATTGCTTCTACGCCACTCATCTGCACAAGCGAGGTGACCGATTCTTCTTCACGCTGTTTATGGCTACGTGAATCCCGTCTCAGCACACGTTTTGCTTCGCGACGAGCTTTGATCACTGCTTTTTGTCTTCCCATGGATAGCACCTTGAGTTGTTGGTATTCATCACACGCGCCAGCGTCGGCACGATTATGCGCACGAACATCAGAGGGTTGGCTTCCTTGTAAGCCATTGCTTGCACTATCGGATGACGATACGGAACAGCTACGCGCACCGTTCTGCACGTCGGTCGAATCAGATTCTTGAGGGAGGGGGGAAAATTTAGTGGTGAGGAAATCGCTGCCGGAGTCTGAGCCTCCGCGCCGGGTGCTGCGGTTGTTATGTTTACCTTGTCCAGTACAGGACGCAACCATTCGCGATCTCCATAGTGATTCAGCATCACTGCCGGGAACTACCGCTGTCTTATCTTAAGTACATCAGGAGTTATCATAAATGCAACATTTATTTTACCCGAATGCAACTTTTAGGACTGTCCCTACAGTTGAAATCAGTCTCATATAGAAATATTACAGAAATATAACAGCAGGATAGTCATATGAAAAAATAATGTCCCCGCGAACGGTTGCGGGGACAATTATCAGGCTTCAATAAGACCCTGCGCGAGATACGCGTTGCTGTCGCGCACGCCTGGCAGGGCAAAGAAATAGCCGCCGCCGATAGGTTTAATGTACTCTTCCAGCGCTTCGCCGTTTAAGCGCTTCTGTACCGTCAGGAACCCCTTCTCGAGATCGTGCTGATAGCAGACGAACAGCAGCCCCATATCGAGCTGACCGGAATTGGTCACGCCGAGCGAATAGCTGTATCCCCGACGCATCATCAGACTGGACTGCGTCTCTTTGGTACGCGGATTGGCCAGACGAATATGGCTGTCCAGCGCAATCACGTCGCCATTCGGATCGCGGGCGTAGTCAGGCACATCATGCTCGTTCTTCATGCCGAGCGGCGCCCCGCTTTGCTTATCGCGACCGAAGATCGTCTGCTGCTCTTTGAGCGGCGTGCGGTCCCAGAACTCCACGTGGAACTGAATAATGCGCACCGCCTGATAGCTACCGCCCACCGCCCATGCCGGTTCGCCCTGATCGGCAGTGACCCACACCACCTCCTTCATGAGCGCACTATCATGGCTGTCCGGGTTGGCCGTGCCGTCCTTGAAGCCCAGCAGGTTCACCGGTGTCTCTTTCCCTTTGCTGCGGGCGGCGTGGTCAGAGATAAACCCTTCCCGCTTCCAGCGCACGCTCAGCAGATCCGGCGTGTGCTTAATGATGTCGCGCAGGGCGTGGATTACCGTGTCCTGCGTATTGGCGCAAATCTGCAGAAGCAGATCGCCGTGGCAGAGGGCGGCGTCCAGGGAATCATTCGGGAAGCGCGTCATTTTTTGCAGCGCCTTCGGCTTCTGTTTTGCCAGCCCGTAACGCGCATCAAACAGCGATTCCCCGAGCGAAACGGTAATGGTCAGGTTATCCGGGGCGATGAAAGGCCCCAGAATGCCGGAGTCCATTGGCGGCAGACGTGGGTTCGGCGTATCGGGCGCCGGTCCACCGGCGGTCAGAAACGCGATGCGCGTCGTCAGCAGGCGGAACAGGCGTTCCAGATCGGCTTTATCGCTGGCCAGCGAATCAAATGCCACCAGCATCATCGACGCCTGCTGCGGCGTCAGAATGCCCGCCTGATGCTCGCCATAAAACGGCTGCGTCTCCATGCGGGCGTTGGGTGACAGCGTGCCGGGCGCGCTTTGCGGTTTCGCCGCGTGCGCCACCGGACACCCGCCAGCCAGAGCAAGCGCGCCTCCCAGCGCCCCTACCCCTTTTAACAGCCGACGACGTGAGGGCTCTGCCACGTCGCTCTCGTTGTGCTTATCCATCGTGCTTAGTCCAGACCCAGTACGCCACGCAGCAGGGAGAGATCTTCCGCCAGGGCGGTAATCGGGCCTTTCAGCGCGTTACGGTCGGCATCGGTCAGCTTATCGTAGGTCTCAAACCCGTCTTTGGTGCGGTACTTCGCCAGGATGGTGTCGACTTTTTTGAAGTTGGCGTCCACCTTGGCCAGCAGCTCGCCGTTCTCTTTCTGCAGCTGAGGACGCAGCAGGTTAACAATTTTCTGCGCGCCGTCGACGTTTGCCTGGAAGTCCCACAGGTCGGTATGGCTGTAGCGATCTTCTTCGCCGCTGATTTTGCTCGCGGCCACTTCTTCAATCAGACCGGCCGCGCCGCCCACCACTTTAGACGGCGGGAAGGCCAGCTCGCTGATGCGCTTTTGCAGCTCCAGCACGTCGCTGTTCAGCTGCTCAGCGTATTTCTCCATCCCTTTGGTGGAGTTGTCGCCAAACAGGGCTTTTTCCAGTCGGTGGAAGCCGGTAAATTTCGGATCGGCGGCCTTCTGCTCGTAATCGTCCTCACGGGCATCGATGCTGCCATCGAGGTCAGAGAACAGCTCGGCAATCGGCTCGATGCGCTCGTAGTGCTGACGGGTTGGCGCATAGAGGGATTTCGCTTTTTCGATATCCCCGGCCTTCACCGCATCGGTAAAGGCTTTGGTTGCCGTCGCCAGCTCCGCCGTCTCTTTCGTGACGTACGCCTTATACGCGGTAATTGCATCGCCCAGGCTCAGCACCGCAGCGCCTTTCGCCGCATCGGCCGTCGCTTCACCTTTGACGATGAGCTTCCCTTTCGGGTTGGTCAGCAGGCCGCAGGTCATCTCATACTCGCCCGGCTGCAGGTTGGCGGTCATCTTCTGGCTAAAGCCAGGGGCGATATTTTCACGCTCTTCCACCACCAGAACGCCTTTCAGGATCTCCCACTCCAGCGCCTTCTGGCTGTGGTTCTGAATAATAAACTGGGTTTTACCGCTGTTCACCGTGAGGGTCATCGGCTCACACTGCTTGTCGTTGACGGTGACCTTAACCTGTGGAACATCCGCGCCCCAGGCGGAGAAAGCAGAAGCGAACAGCGCGGCAATGCCTGCGCATAACGCACTACGACGGAACTGAATTGCCATGACTCTTCCCTTTAAAAGTATGTTGTCACTAAATCAAAAATTACGGCGCAACGCGCGACGCCTGCGTGCCGGTACGCGGCGGCATTGCGAACAGCACCAGCGCCGGAACCAGATAAATAAAGTACATCGCCACTTCGCTGACGCTCGGCGTTTCCTGATAGCCGAAGATACCTTCGAGCAGGGTGCCGGTCAGAGAGTGCGTGGAGAGAACGTTGCTGAGGTCAAACGCCACGTCCTGGAAGTGGTTCCACAGGCCCGCTTCATGGAAGGCGCGAATCGCCCCCGCCGCCAGACCCGCGGCCACCAGCAGAATAAACAGGCTGGTCCACTTGAAGAAGGCGCCCAGATTCAGGCGGATACCGCCCCAGTACAGCAGGAAACCGAGCACCACGGCCGTGGCGAGGCCCAGCACGACCCCCAGCGGCGGCCAGATCCCCACATCCTGCTGAAACGCCGCCAGCAGGAAGAAAACAGACTCCAGCCCTTCACGCGCGACGGCGAAAAAGACCATCATAATGAGCGCCCAGCCGTGGTTGTTCCCCTTCTGCAGCGCGTTATCCACCGCCTGCTCCAGCTGCACCTTCACGTTACGCGAGACTTTACGCATCCAGAACACCATCCAGGTGAGGATCACCACCGCAATCACGGCGACGATACCTTCAAACAGCTCCTGCTCTTTCTGCGGGAACTCGCCGGTGGTTTCGTTAATGAGAATGCCCAGGCCCAGGCAGAGCGCCGCGGCAAGGAATACGCCGACCCACATGACGCCAATCCAGCGCCCGCGCTGGGTTCGCTTCAGATAACTGGCGATGAGGCTCACGATAAGGGCGGCTTCGAGCCCTTCACGTAACATAATGAGAAATGGAACAAACATGCCGACACCTTAAATGTTTATCGCGGTCAACTGATGCAAAGAAAGGTAAATTCTTGTGATAGTGATTATCATTACGACGGAAAGAAAAACAAGCGAAATGTGCGGTGTTTTGATGACGAGTTGTAAACGCAAAGCCTGATAATAGTGACGTACGTAACGTTCAGGTTTATAAGTTATAACGAAAATGCCCATTTACGCTGATTCAGGGCTGTGGCTAAATATCCGCCTCACAACCTAACTGAAAATAAACCATGTTTAAAATTGTCCATTTCCTGCTGGCGCTGGTGATTATTCTTGCGCTCGCCTGGCTTACGAGTTTTGACCGCCGGAAAATTCGGGTTCGTTTTGTTTTACAGCTGATTGTTATTGAAATTGCGCTGGCGTTCTTTTTCCTGCACGCCGAAAGCGGGTTATTCCTGATTAAATACGTCTCAGGATTTTTTGAGTCACTGCTCAAATTTGCTGGCGAAGGCACCAATTTCGTCTTTGGCGGTATGGGTGAAAAAGGGCTGGCGTTCATTTTCCTCGGCGTGCTTTGTCCGATTATTTTTATTTCCGCGCTGATCGGTATTCTTCAGCACTGGCGGATCCTGCCAATTTTTATTCGGGTAATCGGTACGCTGCTGTCAAAACTGAACGGTATGGGCAAGCTGGAATCCTTTAACGCGGTGAGCTCGCTGATCCTCGGCCAGTCGGAAAACTTCATTGCCTACAAAGGCGTGCTGGGCGATCTCTCCTCGCGTCGTCTGTTCACCATGGCGGCCACGGCCATGTCGACAGTCTCCCTGTCGATTGTCGGGGCGTATATGACCATGCTCGACGCCAAATATGTCGTCGCGGCGCTGATTCTCAACATGTTCAGCACCTTTATTATCCTCTCAGTCATCAACCCGGCGCGCCCGGAAGCGGAACCGGATGTTAAGCTCGAAAAACTGCATGAATCCCAGAGCTTCTTCGAGATGCTCGGCGAGTATATTCTGGCCGGTTTTAAAGTAGCGATGATTATTCTGGCGATGCTGATTGGCTTTATCGCGCTTATTAGCGCCGTTAATGCCCTCTTCTCCAGCGTATTTGGCATGAGCTTCCAGCAGATCCTGGGCTATGTATTTTATCCCCTGGCGTGGCTGGTAGGGATTCCGCTGAGCGATGCCTTAAACGCGGGCAGCATAATGGCGACCAAGCTGGTGGCGAATGAATTTGTGGCGATGATTGAGCTGCAAAAAATAGCGCACCAGATGTCCCCGCGCGGGCTGGGGATTTTATCCGTCTTCCTCGTCTCGTTCGCGAACTTTGCCTCCATCGGCATCGTGGCCGGGGCGATTAAGGGCCTGAACGAGCAGCAGGGTAACGTGGTATCGCGTTTCGGGCTGCGTCTGGTGTACGGCGCGACGCTGGTGAGTTTGCTGTCGGCGAGCTTTGCGGGGTTGGTGCTCTGATGCAATGCCGGGTGGCGCGCAGCGATCCCGGCCTACAAAACAACAACGGCGGGAATTCCCGCCGTTTTCATTAAAACTGCACGCACACCGGCTGATCGACACGCATCACCGACTCCTGCGCGAAGCGGGACTTATAAATCCCGCGTAACGCTTCGATGTTCTTCTCGCTCTGCGCATCTTTACCGTGGATCAGCATCAGCGCCTTGCTCGGCTCGCGCGCCACTTTTCCGTCGTTCCCCAGCCACTGCCCGCGGGCATCAAACACCGTTAAGCCATCGCGAAAGCGCGGCGTCACGTCCTGGTCAACAAACTGCTGCCACTCGTTGCTGGTAATCTGCGCCCCGGCAGGACGGTTTAAGCCGAAATAGAGCGTGGTTTGCTGCATCTGGCTATCCGCTTTGCAGGTCTCCACCGCCGCGTGTTGCGATGGCGCGCTGCAGCCCGCCAGCATCAATAATGCCGCCGCCATTAACCCTGTTTTGATTGTCATGCTTCGCTATCCTCATTGTTATAAGCACAGGGATATCACAGGAAAAGACAGATTTTGGCAAGAAAAAAGCCGGGTGCGCTTGCGCTTACCCGGCCTACGGTTTTCCGTGGGAAAAATTATTCCGGCTGCAGCTTAGACGGCGGCGCGGAGTGGTAATGCGCGTCGGCTTCCGCAAAGCGTTTCTGCATGGAGGCAGACGGTGCTTTACCCAGCAGGCTGAAGACCACGATACCGATGCTGCCGAAGATGAAGCCAGGAATGATTTCGTACAGGCCCAGCCAGGCGAACTGTTTCCAGACGATAACGGTCACCGCACCGATAATCATCCCCGCCAGCGCGCCGTTACGGGTCATACGGGACCACATGACGGAGAACAGGACGACCGGACCAAACGCCGCACCGAAGCCCGCCCACGCGTAGCTCACGAGACCCAGCACGCGGTTTTCCGGGTTGGCCGCCAGCGCAATCGCCACCAGCGCCACCAGCAGCACCATAAAGCGCCCTACCCACACCAGCTCTTTCTGGCTCGCGTTTTTACGCAGGAAGGCCTTATAGAGATCTTCAGTGATTGCACTGGAGCAGACCAGCAGCTGACAGCTCAGGGTGGACATCACCGCCGCCAGGATCGCAGAGAGCAGAATACCGGCAATCCACGGGTTAAACAGAATCTGCGCCAGTTCGATGAACACGCGCTCGGCGTTCTGGTTCACCGCGCCCGCCTGCGCCGGGTTGTTATTAAAGTAGGCGATACCGAAGAAGCCGACCGCACACGCGCCCGCCAGACACAGAATCATCCACGTCATGCTGATGCGACGCGCATGAACGATGGTGTGATGAGAATCCGCCGCCATAAAGCGCGCCAGAATGTGCGGCTGACCGAAGTAGCCCAGACCCCAGCCCATCAGGGAGACGATGGCGACAAAGTTCAGCCCTTTCAGCATGTCGACGTTTTCAATGCTCTTCTGCTTGATCACTTCCAGCGATTCGCCAAAGCCGCCAACGGTGAAAATCACAATCACCGGGGTCAGGATCAGGGCAAAGATCATCAGACTCGCCTGCACGGTGTCGGTCCAGCTTACCGCCAGGAACCCGCCCACGAAGGTATAGAGGATGGTCGCCGCCGCACCGGCCCACAGGGCGGTTTCATAGCTCATGCCGAAGGTGCTTTCGAACAGGCGCGCGCCCGCCACGATGCCGGAGGCACAGTAGATGGTAAAGAACAGGAGGATAACCACGGCAGAGATAATGCGCAGAATGCGGCTGTTATCTTCAAAGCGTCCGGTGAAGTAGTCCGGCAGCGTCAGGGCATTATTGTTAGCCTCGGTATGCACGCGCAGACGGCCCGCCACCAGCTTCCAGTTGATCCACGCGCCCACGGTCAGACCGATGGCGATCCAGCTTTCCGAGATACCGGAGATAAAAATCGCACCCGGCAGACCCATCAGCAGCCATCCGCTCATGTCCGATGCGCCCGCGGAGAGTGCGGTCACCATCGGGCCTAAACTGCGTCCGCCCAGAATGTAGTCGTCAAAGTTTTTCGTGGAACGCCACGCCAAAAACCCTATCAGGATCATGCCAAAAATATAAACGAGAAATGTCACCAGCATCGGTGTGCTAATTGCCATTCAAATTCTCCAAAAGTGTCGAGCGACAACCATCCGGGTTGCCTTGTTATATGATCACCGGAACGAGGTGACGGTATCTTGTGTTTCGGTTGGGCGCGCTATCCTGCCGTATGCGCCCTCCGCTGACAAACGATTTAACACTGCATTTACATCAATTTCATCCCCGGTTTGATACGAGTTTCCTATAGGTTGCACTCGCTCACGCTTTTACGGGTTGCACCTTTGAAAAGTGTTAACTCCCGCATAAAACCAGGCTTTCCGCGACAAAGCCAGCACGTTTTTCCAGCTAACCATTCGTTAACAATCCATTCATTTTCTGGGTTGCAAACCAGGTCACATTTAACACGGTTGCACAAAGTTGCAACATGGTGGATATTTCACGCTAACGACCAAACACGATGAAAGCACAACAGGAGCTTTGGCATGGGTATGACCACCATGGGGGTTAAGCTGGATGACGCGACCCGCGAACGGATTAAGACCGCAGCAACCCGCATTGATCGCACGCCGCACTGGTTAATTAAGCAGGCGATTTTTAACTATCTCGAAAGACTCGAGAGCGACGAGGGCCTGCCGGAGCTGCCTGCCCTGCTCGCCGGTGCCGCCAATGAAAGCGAAGACGCGCCAGCCGCTGGCGACGAGAGCCATCAGCCGTTCCTCGAATTCGCCGAGCAGATCCTGCCGCAGTCCGTCAGCCGCGCCGCCATTACCGGTGCGTACCGTCGCGCCGAAACCGACGCCGTACCGATGCTGCTGGAGCAGGCCCGTCTGCCGGAAGCTATTGCCGCACAGGCGCACAGCCTGGCGTACCAGCTGGCTGACAAACTGCGTAACCAAAAAACCGCCACCGGCCGCGCCGGGATGGTTCAGGGTCTGCTGCAGGAGTTTTCCCTCTCCTCACAGGAAGGCGTGGCGCTGATGTGCCTGGCGGAAGCGCTGCTGCGTATTCCGGATAAAGCCACCCGCGACGCGCTGATCCGCGACAAGATCAGCAACGGCAACTGGCATTCGCACATTGGCCGCAGCCCGTCGCTGTTCGTCAACGCCGCGACCTGGGGCCTGCTGTTCACCGGCAAACTGGTCTCGACCCATAACGAAGCCAACCTGTCCCGCTCCCTGAACCGCATCATCGGCAAGAGCGGCGAGCCGCTGATCCGCAAGGGCGTGGACATGGCGATGCGTCTGATGGGCGAGCAGTTCGTCACCGGGGAAACCATTGCCGAAGCGCTGGCGAACGCCCGCAAGCTGGAAGATAAAGGTTTCCGCTACTCCTACGACATGCTGGGCGAAGCGGCGCTGACCGCCGCCGACGCGCAGGCCTACATGGTTTCTTACCAGCAGGCGATCCACGCCATCGGTAAAGCGTCCAACGGTCGCGGTATTTATGAAGGCCCGGGCATCTCCATTAAGCTTTCCGCCCTGCACCCGCGCTACAGCCGCGCGCAGTACGATCGGGTAATGGAAGAGCTCTACCCGCGCCTGAAGTCCCTGACCCTGCTGGCGCGCCAGTATGATATCGGCATCAACATCGACGCCGAAGAGGCCGACCGTCTGGAGATCTCCCTCGATCTGCTGGAAAAACTGTGCTTCGAACCGGAGCTGGCGGGCTGGAACGGCATTGGCTTCGTGATCCAGGCCTACCAGAAGCGCTGCCCGTTCGTCATTGATTACCTGATTGACCTGGCCAGCCGCAGCCGCCGTCGCCTGATGATCCGCCTGGTGAAAGGGGCCTACTGGGACAGCGAAATCAAACGCGCCCAGATGGAAGGGCTGGAAGGCTATCCGGTCTACACCCGCAAGGTCTATACCGACGTCTCTTACCTCGCCTGCGCGAAAAAGCTGCTCGGCGTGCCGAACCTGATTTATCCGCAGTTCGCCACCCACAACGCCCACACCCTGGCGGCCATTTACAGCCTGGCCGGGCAGAACTACTACCCGGGCCAGTACGAATTCCAGTGCCTGCACGGCATGGGTGAACCGCTGTACGAGCAGGTGACCGGTAAAGTGGCGGACGGCAAGCTTAACCGCCCGTGCCGCATTTACGCCCCGGTAGGTACCCACGAAACCCTGCTGGCATATCTGGTGCGTCGCCTGCTGGAAAACGGCGCGAACACCTCCTTCGTTAACCGCATCGCCGACACCACGCTGCCGCTCGACGAGCTGGTCGCCGATCCGGTGCAGGCCGTTGAGAAGATGGCGGCGCAGGAAGGCCAGATTGGCCTGCCGCATCCGAAGATTGCCCTGCCGCGCGAGCTGTACGGCCAGGGTCGCGTCAACTCGGCGGGGCTGGATCTCGCCAACGAACACCGTCTGGCGTCCCTCTCCTCTGCCCTGCTCAACAGCGCGCTGCAGAAGTGGCAGGCCAAACCGATGCTGGAGCAGCCCGTTGCTGACGGCGACATGCAGCCGGTCATCAACCCGGCGGAGCCAAAAGACATCGTCGGCTACGTGCGTGAAGCCACCGATGCGGAAGTGGATCAGGCGCTGGACAGCGCGGTGAATAACGCCCCTATCTGGTTCGCCACGCCGCCGCAGGAGCGCGCCGCCATTCTGGAACGCGCGGCGGTGCTGATGGAAGACCAGATGCAGTCGCTCATCGGCATTCTGGTGCGCGAAGCGGGTAAAACCTTCAGCAACGCCATCGCCGAAGTGCGCGAGGCGGTCGACTTCCTGCACTACTACGCCGGTCAGGTGCGCGATGATTTCGACAACGAAACCCACCGTCCGCTCGGCCCGGTCGTCTGTATCAGCCCGTGGAACTTCCCGCTGGCGATCTTCACCGGCCAGATTGCCGCCGCCCTGGCCGCTGGCAACAGCGTGCTGGCAAAACCGGCAGAGCAGACCCCGCTGATTGCCGCACAGGGCATCAACATTCTTCTGGAAGCCGGCGTACCGGCGGGCGTGGTCCAGCTGCTGCCGGGCCGCGGTGAAACCGTGGGCGCCAAACTGACCTCCGATAACCGCGTGCGCGGCGTGATGTTTACCGGTTCGACCGAAGTGGCCTCGCTGCTGCAGCGCAATATTGCCACCCGTCTGGATGCGCAGGGTCGTCCTACTCCGCTCATTGCGGAAACCGGCGGCATGAACGCCATGATCGTCGACTCCTCTGCCCTCACCGAGCAGGTGGTAGTTGACGTTCTGGCCTCCGCCTTCGACAGCGCCGGTCAGCGCTGCTCCGCCCTGCGCGTGCTGTGCCTGCAGGATGACGTGGCGGACCACACCCTGAAGATGCTGCGCGGCGCGATGGCCGAATGCCGCATGGGCAACCCGGGCCGTCTCACCACCGACATCGGGCCGGTGATCGATGCGGAAGCCAAAGCCAATATTGAAAACCACATTCAGGCCATGCGCGCGAAAGGCCGTCCGGTGTTCCAGGCGGTGCGAGACAACAGCGAAGATGCCCGCGAGTGGCGTTCCGGCACCTTTGTGCCGCCTACGCTTATCGAGCTGGCAAGCTTCGACGAGCTGAAAAAAGAGGTCTTCGGTCCGGTGCTGCACGTGGTGCGCTACAACCGTAACAACCTCAACGAGCTGGTTGAGCAGATCAACGCCTCCGGCTATGGCCTGACGCTCGGCGTGCATACCCGTATCGACGAGACCATCGCGCAGGTGACCGGCAGCGCCAAAGTAGGCAACCTGTACGTCAACCGCAACATGGTTGGCGCGGTCGTGGGCGTGCAGCCGTTCGGCGGTGAAGGCCTCTCCGGCACCGGTCCGAAAGCGGGCGGTCCGCTCTACCTGTACCGTCTGCTGGCGAACCGCCCTGAGAACGCGCTGGGCGTCACCCTGGCGCGTCAGGATGCGGAGTATCCGGTGGATGCGCAGCTGAAAACCGTGCTGACCCAGCCGCTGGACGCGCTGATTAAGTGGGCTGATAATCGTCCAGAGCTGCGTGCGATTGCGCAGCAGTATGGCGAGCTGGCACAGGCCGGTACGCAGCGTCTGCTGCCGGGGCCGACCGGCGAGCGCAATACCTGGACGCTGATGCCGCGCGAGCGCGTTCTGTGCGTGGCGGATAACGAGCAGGACGCGCTGGTACAGCTGGCCGCCGCGATGGCCACCGGGTGTGAAGTGCTGTGGCCGGACGATGCGCTGCATCGCGACCTGGCCAAACAGCTGCCGAAAGCGGTCTCGGCCCGCATTCACTTCGCGAAAGCCGATGCGCTCCTGACGCAGCCGTTCGATGCCGTCATTTACCACGGTGATTCTGACCAGCTGCGCGAGCTGTGCGAGCAGGTTGCGGCCCGCAGCGGGGCGATTGTTTCGGTGCAGGGCTTCGCGCGCGGCGAAACCAACCTGCTGCTGGAACGCCTGTACGTGGAGCGCTCGCTCAGCGTCAACACCGCTGCAGCGGGCGGTAACGCCAGCCTGATGACCATCGGTTAATCGTGTAAACTCTCCCCGGTGGCGCTACGCTTACCGGGGCTACAAAACAACCGTAGGCCGGATAAGCGCAGCGCATCCGGCTTTTTTACACGGAGGGGATGATGAAAAGAGTATTTTTCGCAGGCGCAGCGCTGTTGCTGAGCGCCAGCGCGCTGGCCGACGAGTGCGACAAAGCGACCACCCAGCTTGAGCTGAATACCTGTAGCGCGCAGCATTATCAGGCTGCCGACAAAAAGCTCAACCAGACCTATCAGGCCGCCGTCAAGCGTGCGGAAGCCCCTCAGCGCGAGCTGCTGAAAAAGGCGCAGCAGGCCTGGATTGCCCTGCGCGACGCGGACTGTGCGTTTATCGGTTCGGGGACGGAAGGCGGCAGCGTTCAGCCGATGATCGTGAATCAGTGCCTGGCGGAGAAAACCGTGGAGCGCGAGGCGTTTCTGGCCTCGCTGATGCAGTGTGAAGAGGGCGACTTAAGCTGCCCTCTCCCACCGGGGAACTAGCGCAAGCGGATCCCTTCGATAATCATCCGCTGCACGTTCTCCAGGGTGCTGTGGAAAAACGCTTCGTCCTGGAGCGTTTTTCCGGTCACCGCCTCGACCTGGGCCGCAAAGTCAGCGTAATGCTGGGTGGAGGCCCAAATCATAAAGATCAGATGATGCGGATCGACCGGGGCCAGCTTTCCGCTGGCCACCCATCCGGCGATAATGGCCGACTTATCGTCCACCAGCTGCTTTAAATCTCCGGTCAGCTCCGCCTGCAACAGCGGCGCCCCCTGCAGCATCTCAAGACAAAACAGCCGTGATGCCTGCGGGTAATCGCGCGACACCTCCAGCTTCAGGCGTATGTACTCTTTGATCGCCACCAGCGGGGCCAGCTCTTCGCGGAACGCTTTCAGCGGCGCCAGCCAGATATCGAGGATCTGCTGCATCACCGCAACATAAAGCGCCTCTTTCGACGGGTAATAGTAGAGCAGATTGGTTTTGGATACCCCGGACTGCTCCGCCACCTGCTCAAGGCGCGTGCCGTGAATGCCAAACTGCGAAAAGGTCTCCAGGGCCGCGCTGAGGATCGCCTGCTTCTTGGCGCTCACCGCCTGCGAACGTTTACCTGGTGTTTTCACTGCGCCTTGTGTCATTCCCGCTCTCCTTATTCTGCGTTGCCCTCAGCATAGCAAAACCCCCGTCTCGCCACGACATCCTGCACCCCGATCGCGCATGAATGCCTGTTTTCTGTGCAATGTTTTTGACCAGTTAGTCCACATTTAATCACATCAAACCACCAACCTCTGATTAACACATTAATAACACTGCCATTTTCAAAACTGGCACTGCCTTTGCAAAAACACCGTTACACCTGCGACGTAATGAAGAGAGGTTCGTGATGAAAATTGGCGTATTTGTACCCATCGGCAACAACGGCTGGCTTATCTCGACCACTGCACCGCAATACATGCCGACCTTTGAGCTGAATAAAGCCATCGTGCAGAAAGCGGAGCACTACCATTTCGACTTTGCGCTTTCGATGATCAAGCTGCGCGGCTTCGGCGGCAAAACCGAGTTCTGGGATCACAACCTGGAGTCCTTCACCCTGATGGCCGGACTGGCCGCGGTCACCTCGCGGATCCAGATCTACGCCACCGCAGCCACCCTCACCCTGCCCCCGGCGATCGTGGCGCGCATGGCCTCCACCATCGACTCCATCTCCGGCGGACGCTTTGGCGTCAACCTGGTGACCGGCTGGCAAAAACCGGAGTACGAGCAGATGGGTCTCTGGCCGGGCGACGATTACTTCTCTCGCCGCTACGACTACCTGGCCGAGTACGTGCAGGTGCTCCGCGACCTGTGGGGTACCGGCAAAAGCGATTTCAAGGGCGACTTCTTCACCATGAACGACTGCCGCGTCAGCCCGCAGCCGTCGGTGCCGATGAAGGTGATTTGCGCCGGGCAGAGCGACGCGGGAATGGAATTCTCGGCGAAATACGCCGACTTCAACTTCTGCTTCGGTAAAGGGGTTAACACGCCTGCCGCCTTCGCCCCGACCGCCGCGCGCATGAAAGAGGCCGCCGACAAAACCGGGCGCGACGTGGGCTCCTACGTGCTGTTTATGGTCATTGCCGACGAAACCGACGAGGCCGCACGCGCGAAATGGGAGCGCTATAAGGAGGGCGCCGACGAGGAGGCCCTGAGCTGGCTCACCGAGCAGAGCCAGAAGGACACCCGCTCCGGGGCGGATACCAACGTTCGCCAGATGGCCGACCCGACCTCCGCGGTCAATATCAACATGGGCACGCTGGTCGGCTCGTACGCCAGCGTCGCCAGGATGCTGGACGAAGTGGCAGCCGTTCCCGGGGCGGAAGGCGTCCTGCTGACCTTCGACGACTTCCTCACCGGCGTGGAAACCTTCGGCGAGCGCATCCAGCCGCTGATGCAGTGCCGCGCCCACATCCCTGCCGTCACGAAGGAGGTAGCGTAATGACAACCCTTAACGCACGCCCGGAAGCCATCACCTTTGCGCCGCAGCAGAGCGCGCTGATCGTGGTGGACATGCAAAACGCCTACGCCAGCCAGGGCGGTTATCTGGATCTGGCGGGGTTCGACGTCTCCACCACCCAGCCGGTGATCGCGAACATCAAAACCGCCGTCGCCGCCGCGCGCGCCGCGGGCATGCTTATCGTATGGTTCCAGAACGGCTGGGATGACCAGTACGTTGAGGCCGGTGGCCCCGGCTCGCCCAACTTCCACAAGTCGAACGCCCTGAAAACCATGCGTAAACGGCCCGAACTGCAGGGCAAGCTGCTGGCGAAAGGCGGCTGGGACTATCAGCTGGTGGATGAGCTGGTCCCGCAGGCGGACGATATCGTCCTGCCGAAACCGCGCTACAGCGGCTTTTTCAACACGCCGCTCGACAGCCTGCTGCGCAGCCGGGGCATTCGCCACCTGGTGTTCACCGGCATTGCCACCAACGTCTGCGTGGAGTCGACCCTGCGCGACGGCTTTTTCCTCGAGTATTTCGGCGTGGTGCTGGAAGACGCGACCCATCAGGCCGGGCCGGAATTCGCCCAGAAGGCGGCCCTGTTCAATATCGAAACCTTTTTTGGCTGGGTCAGTAACGTTGCGGAGTTCTGCGACGCCCTGACGCCTCAGCTCGCCCGTATCGCCTGAGGAGACACACGATGCCGAAATCCGTAATCATCCCGCCGGGCACCAGCACGCCCATCGCCCCGTTTGTCCCCGGCACCCTCGCCGACGGCGTGGTGTATGTCTCCGGCACGCTGCCGTTTGATAAAGACAATAACGTGGTGTTTATCAACGACCCAAAGGCGCAAACCCGCCACGTGCTGGAGACGATCAAAACCGTGATCGAAACGGCGGGTGGCACGATGGAAGACGTGACCTTCAACAGCATCTTTATTACCGACTGGAAAAACTACGCCGCGATTAACGAAATCTACGCGGAGTTCTTCCCCGGCGATAAGCCGGCCCGATTCTGCATTCAGTGCGGGCTGGTGAAGCCGGACGCGCTGGTTGAGATCGCCACCGTTGCGCACATCGCGAAGTGAGGCAGGCATGAAACTCTCCGTCTCACCGCCCCCGTATGAGGGTGCGCCCGTGGTGGTCCTTATTGCCGGTCTCGGCGGCAGCGGCAGCTACTGGCTGCCCCAGCTGGCCGCGCTGGAACCCGAGTATCAGGTGGTGTGCTATGACCAGCGCGGAACGGGCAATAACCCCGACGCCCTGCCGGAAGGATACAGCCTGGCACAGATGGCGGACGAACTGGCCCAGGCGCTGGCTGAGGCCGGGATTGCCCGCTACAGCGTCGTCGGCCATGCGCTGGGGGCGCTGGTCGGCCTGCAGCTGGCCCTCGACCGCCCCGACGCCCTCACCGCGCTGGTGTGCGTCAACGGCTGGTTGACCCTCAGCGCGCATACCCGCCGCTGCTTTCAGATCCGCGAGCGCCTGCTGCATTACGGCGGCCCGCAGGCGTGGGTTGAGGCGCAGCCGCTGTTTCTCTACCCGGCAGACTGGATGGCCGCTCGCGCCCCCCGTCTGGAGGCCGAAGAAGCGCTGGCGCTGGCCCACTTTCAGGGAAAAGCCAACCTGCTGCACCGGCTCAGCGCCCTGAAAAAGGCCGACTTCAGCCGCCACGCCGCACGCATCCGCTGCCCGGTACAGATCATTTGTTCCGCCGACGACATGCTGGTGCCCTCTGTCTGCTCGTCTGAGCTGCAGGCGGCCATCCCGCACAGCCACAGCGCGGTGATGCGCCAGGGCGGCCATGCCTGCAACGTCACCGAGCCGGACACCTTTAACACCCTGCTGCTGAACGGGCTTGCCAGCCTGCTGCACAGTCATGAACACGCTTTATAAGGAGCCTTAATGAGCGAAGCCATTACCCCCGCCGCGCTGGAAACCCTGTTCACCGGCGCCCGCACCCATAACGGCTGGCAGGATATTGCCGTCACCGACGAGACGCTGCGCGAAATCTACGACCTGATGAAATGGGGGCCAACCTCGGCCAACTGCTCCCCGGCACGGATTGTGTTTGTGCGAAGCGCGGAAGGAAAAGAGAAGCTCCGCCCGGCGCTCTCCAGCGGCAATCTGGAGAAAACGCTCACCGCCCCGGTCACGGCGATTGTCGCCTGGGACAGTGAATTCTACGAGCGCCTGCCTGAACTGTTCCCGCACGGCGATGCCAGAAGCTGGTTTACCGCAAGCCCCGCGCTGGCGGAAGAGACCGCCTTTCGCAACAGCTCGCTGCAGGCCGCGTACATGATTTTCGCCTGTCGCGCGCTGGGGCTGGACACCGGCCCGATGTCGGGCTTTGACCGCCAAAAGGTCGACGAGGTCTTTTTCACCGGCACGACGCTTAAAAGCAATCTGCTGATCAACATTGGCTACGGCGACCCGGGCAAACTTTACGGCCGCCTGCCGCGCCTGACCTTCGACGATGCCTGCGGGCTGGCGTAAGGAGCGATCATGACGACACCGGATAAGCAAACCTTTCGCGACGCCATGGCCTGCGTTGGCGCGGCGGTGAACATCATCACCACCGACGGCCCGGCGGGGCTGGCAGGCTTCACCGCCAGCGCGGTGTGCAGCGTTACGGATTCACCACCCACCCTGCTGGTGTGCCTGAACCGCGGCGCGTCCGTCTGGCCGACGTTCAGCGAAAACCGCACCCTTTGCGTGAATACCCTCAGCGCCGGACAGGAGCCGCTCTCAAACCTGTTTGGCGGCAAAACGCCCATGGAAGAACGCTTCGCCGCCGCCCGCTGGCAGACGGGCGACACCGGATGTCCGCGTCTGGAGGATGCGCTGGCCTCGTTTGACTGCCGCATCAGCCAGGTGGTGAGCGTCGGCACCCATGACATTTTGTTCTGCGACATCGTTTCGATTATTCGCCACCCGGCGCCGCAAGGGCTGGTGTGGTTTGACCGCGGCTACCACGCGCTAATGCGACCCGCCTGTTAAGGCGCTCTAAGGAGAAAGACCATGTTCGGATTTCCCCACTGGCAGTTGAAATCGACCTCCACAGAAGCTGGCGTGGTCGCGCCGGATGAACGCCTCCCGCTCGGGCAGACGATGGTGATGGGCGTCCAGCACGCGGTCGCCATGTTTGGGGCCACGGTGCTAATGCCGATGCTGATGGGACTCGATCCCAACCTCTCGATTCTGATGTCCGGTATCGGCACCCTGCTGTTCTTTTTTGTCACCGGCGGGCGCGTGCCCAGCTATCTGGGATCCAGCGCCGCCTTTGTCGGCGTGGTGATCGCCACCACCGGGTTTAACGGCCAGGGAATCAACCCCAACCTGAGCGTGGCCCTCGGCGGCATCATCGCCTGCGGTCTGGTGTATACCCTGATTGGTCTGGTGGTGATGAAGATCGGCACGCGCTGGATCGAACGCATGATGCCCCCCGTCGTCACCGGCGCGGTAGTAATGGCGATCGGTCTGAACCTTGCGCCGATTGCGGTGAAAAGCGTCTCCGGCTCGCCCTTTGAAAGCTGGATGGCCGTCGTGACCGTGCTGTGCATCGGTCTGGTGGCGGTCTTTACGCGGGGCATGATCCAGCGGCTGCTGATCCTGGTCGGGTTGATTGTCGCCTGTCTGGTATATGCCCTGCTGGCGAACGTTTTTGGTCTCGGCAAGCCGGTTGATTTTACGCTGCTGCATCAGGCCGCCTGGTTCGGCCTGCCGCAGATCACCTCCCCCACCTTTAACACCCAGGCGATGATGCTTATCGCCCCCGTCGCCGTTATCCTGGTGGCGGAAAACCTGGGCCACCTGAAGGCGGTCGCGGGAATGACCGGACGCAGCATGGACCCGTACATGGGCCGCGCGTTCGTCGGCGACGGGCTGGCGACCATGCTCTCCGGTTCCGTGGGCGGCAGCGGCGTTACCACCTATGCCGAGAATATCGGCGTGATGGCGGTGACCAAAGTCTATTCGACGCTGGTCTTCGTGGCGGCGGCGGTGATGGCGATGCTGCTCGGCTTCTCGCCGAAATTCGGCGCGCTGATCCATACCATTCCGTCACCGGTCATCGGCGGGGCATCAATCGTGGTGTTTGGGCTGATCGCCGTGGCCGGGGCGCGCATCTGGGTGCAGCATCGCGTCGACCTTAGTCAGAATGGCAACCTGATTATGGTGGCGGTCACGCTGGTGCTGGGCGCGGGCGATTTTGCCCTGACGCTGGGCGGGTTTACGATCGGCGGGATTGGCACGGCGACCTTCGGCGCGATCCTGCTTAACGCCCTGCTGAGCCGCCGGATGGCCGCTGCGCCGCAGGGCGAGGTGGTGCGTCAGGAGTCGTGAAATCTGAATGTCGGGTGACGGCGATGCCTTACCCGACCTTTATGTTCGCTAAGAACACCTTTATGTCAGGCAATCACGCCTGCTCAAACAGTCGTTCGATAGATTTTGTAGGAAAGAAAAGAGAATGGCTGTTTTCATCCGTCAGCGGAATAAAGCCCTGCTTCAGATAAAATTGTTTTGCCTGGTCGTTGAGTGCATCAACAAATATTCCGTGTACGCCCACCGCCTGCGATGCCAGATAGACAACCCGCATGGCATGCGTGACGAGCGTCGTTCCCCACTCCAGCCCCTGTAAGTCTTTATGTATCGCCAGACGTCCCAGCGTTACGCTCGGTACGTTGCTATAAGGGATCCGACGCTGCTGAGTCTTAGAAGGCAGCATCGCTTTTTCAAAGCAACTACCAGACAACGTGTAATAGCCCAGGACTCGCGGACCATCGCGATCTTTAAGCAAATAGCCTCGTAAAATACGCCCATTGTGCTGACGCACCAGATGTTCTGTGAGGAAGACATTTAGCGAGGGTTCACCACAATCGAAGTCCCTGAAATCATAATTTTTTCCCTCTGAAAACATTTCGATCGTGAGATTGTCCACGACGCTTCACTCCATGTTTCGAAGACGTTTCGCCGCTCGCTTCAGGCGTTCATTTGGCTCTGGTGGATTGTCGATGGCATCCATCACCGCATTCCAGGATGCTTCGTTTAATACGAGACGGCGGTGCTGCTCGATGACTTCCGCTGCCCGCTCTGATGCACTGTTCACCATAAACTGGGTGATCGTTTGATTCGTCATCGCTGCCGCTTCTTCAATCATTGTTTTGTCTTCGTCCGTTAAGCGAAGATCGATACGCTGTTTTTTCAGTGCTGGCATGGTTTACTTCACCGTGTACGGTATTTATCCGTACACATCGTAGATAAACCCGTCTGTTTTTTCAATCTAAACCTTCTTCAGCAGTCATGTCGCTCACCGGGTTCCGACGCTTTCTGAGCTTCAACTCGCTCACCAGCACCCCGGCGACAATAAACGCCGCGCCCACAAGGGCCAGCAGCGGCAGACGTTCCCCGGCGAGTCGCCCGAAAATGCCCGCCCAGACCGGCTCGCCGGTGTAGATGACCGTTGCCCGCGTTGGCGATACGCTGCGCTGCGCCCAGTTCATGGTGACCTAGATAATGGCGCTGAAGATACCGAGCCCCAGCGCCACCACGACCAGGCCGGTAGACATCGGCGGCACAGACTCCCCTGCCGGCACCATCGTCGCAAAGGCCACCAGCGAGGCCGTGGCGAGCTGCACCACCGTCACCCGCTTAACGTCGACCTTGCCCGCCCAGGCGCTGATCAGAATAATCTCCGCCGCAATGGCAATCGCCCCAATCAGGGTAATGATCTCGCCCGGCCCCAGCGCCAGAAGATTGTTTTCCGGCCCGGCCAGTAAGATCAGGCCGATAAACGCCAGCACGATGCCAATACAGGACATCAGACCCGGCAGCCGCCCCAGGCACAGCCATTGCAGTAGCGGCACCAGCGGCACATACATGGCAGTGATAAACGCGGATTTGCTGCTGGAGATGGTCTGCAATCCCCACGTCTGCAGGCTGTAGCCCATGGCTATCGCTACCCCAATCGCCACGCCCGCCTTAAGCTCTTTCAGCGTCAGACCCCGCAGCGTTTTAAGGGATATTAGCCCCACGGCTAACGCCGCCGTCGCAAAGCGAAGGCCGACAAAGAAGAACGGATCGCTGAGGGTCACCGCGTACTGAACGGCCAGAAACGTCCCGCCCCAAAACATGGTGATGAGAATGAGGATGGCTTCCTGTGGTTTTACGGAGAATTTAAAGCGTGAGACAGACATGCGGCACCAGCAAATGAGAACAATTCTGTAGTGTGCGTTGCCTTTGGTTACAGTTCAATGTTGCAGAAATAAAAAAACCGCCGGGGGAAACCCGGCGGCAGGGAGTCAACCCGGCGAATTACTTATTACCGCCATGGCTGTTTTTCCCCCCTTTCTTGCCAGCCTCAGATGCGCGCTGAGGGTCATTTTTAAAATTACCCCCGCTATGCTGGCCACCTTTACGGCCTGCTTCTGATGCTCTTTCACGGTCTTCTGCGAAATTACCTGAACCACCACGATGGTTTGCCATCTCTAACCTCCAGAGTGTGAAACATTAGACATCATATTGCATTCAGTAAAAGAGGATTCTTTCACCTCGCGGCTCAAGGACAACGCCTTTATCTGTGCCGCGTGAAACTAAGCTTAGTGGAATGAGGTTATCCGGCAAGCCGAAGGTAATATCCTGCAACATGATCTCAGTCTTTCGGGTGAGATGACGCGGCGGTAATTCATAAGCCTTTCTTATCATTTTAAAAATCCGCACCGGGAAAGTTGTATCATTTTGCTACAAAGCCATTTTTCTCCTCATGTTGTTATAAATCAAATAAATGGCGTTCATTTTTGCAGTCTGGCTGTGATGACATATCTTTAAAAGAGCGCAGCGATCCGCTGTCAGAGAAACCAACGAGGAGTGAAGCAAAATGGCAAAAGTTCTGGTGCTCTATTATTCCATGTATGGACACATTGAAACCATGGCTCACGCGGTAGCAGAAGGTGCAAACAGGGTTGACGGCGTTGAGGTTGTGGTGAAACGCGTACCGGAAACCATGCAGGCGGAAGCCTTCGCGAAAGCCGGGGGAAAAACACAAAACGCCCCGGTCGCCACCCCGCAGGAGCTGGCGGATTATGATGCCATTATCTTCGGCACCCCAACCCGCTTCGGCAATATGTCAGGCCAGATGCGCACCTTCCTCGATCAAACCGGCGGACTTTGGGCATCCGGGGCGCTCTACGGCAAACTCGCCAGCGTATTTAGCTCTACCGGCACCGGCGGCGGTCAGGAGCAGACGATTACCTCAACCTGGACTACCCTTGCTCATCACGGGATGGTGATTGTGCCAATTGGCTACGGCGCGCAGGAGCTGTTTGATATTTCCCAGGTGCGCGGCGGTACGCCGTACGGTGCAACCACCATTGCCGGTGGGGATGGTTCACGCCAGCCAAGCAATGAAGAACTGTCTATCGCCCGCTATCAGGGTGAATACGTCGCGGGTCTGGCCAAAAAACTCAACGGCTAACACCCAACAGGAGGACAAGCATGCCAACTCAAGAATCCAAAGCTCACCACGTGGGCGAATGGGCAAGTTTACGTAATACCTCTCCGGAGATTGCCGAAGCTATCTTTGAAGTCGCGAAATACGATGAAAAGCTGGCCGAGCAGATTTGGGAAGAAGGCAACGATGAAGTGCTGGTGCGCGCCTTCGAAAAAACGGACAAAGACTCGCTCTTCTGGGGTGAGCAAACCATCGAACGTAAAAACGTTTAAGCGTTTCCCCCCGCCATTACGCGGGGGGTTCTCCTTTACTTCGCCGCGTTATTCATCACCGCATTGAATTTATCAACAGGACAGAAGCCGTTCGCATCCACCGGGCAGCCCTTCAGCTCCAGCGTCACGCGCTGCGCCGGAGACTGCAGCGACAGCACGCTGGCGTTGCGCAGCTGCTCTGAGCTCTGATAGACATACTCAATTTTCATCAGCTCCTGGTTGGCATTTTTGTCATGCCAGCGCTGGAAGACAATGTTGCCGCCAATCGGGGTGCGCTCCTGCTGGTCGTGCAGCTGGTACGGTTTGAAATCGAGGGCGGTGAGCAGGGAAGCAATGTTCGAATCATGCCCCACCAGCAGGGTGATCTTAGGCGCTTTCGCCTGCTCGGTGACCAGCGTTTTATCGATATACTTCACCAGCGGTTTCGCCACGTTTTGCGCCACCTCGGTAGAGGTAAACAGCGAGTCCTGATAGCCGTTTTTCAGCTTCGACAGCACGCGCCACTGCTGGTCGGTTTTGATTTCGCCCCAGGCGACCTGGTCGGCCGGGAAGCCTTCGTAATACTGCAGCGTGAACGCGTCCACCAGCGAGTTGCCCACCTTCAGCGGCCCGGAAACGCCGGGCTCTTTTTCATAGTCGGCGCTGAAGGTATCTTTCGCGTCCGCCAGCGAGCAGACCTTTTTCTCTTTGCAGGACGGCGAGTCGGCGTAGTGGGTCATCTGCTCCAGCAGCTTGTAGCTTTCACCAAGCTGCATTTTCTGCCGCTCGGACTCCATCGCCTTGAGCGCTTTTTCGCGGAATTCCGGCGAGTTATCGGTAATCACCGGATTGAATGTCGGGTCCATGGTGCCCATTTTTTCCTGATGGTGCACGGGCACATCGCAGCCCGGGAACGCGCCGGTAATAAAGAACTGTGCGGTGGCGACGGTGCGCTGCAGGCTGTTAGCGTAAGCATAAACGCTATCCGCCGGTGGACATTCTCCCGTCTTCACCATCCCCTGCTGCGCCAGCCACTCGCGCATGTAGTGCCCCATATAGACCTCCAGCACGCCACCTTTGGTGGTGAGCTGGCCGCCCGGCACTTCCCACTCCGGCCACTGCTTCGGCGTGGACTGCTCCAGCACGCTGCCGTTATTGGCCAGCGGCGCGCGCAGGTTGTGACGGCTCATGATTAAAACTTGCTCCAGCTGATACCCTTCCGGCGTCTCTTGCGCCTGTACGCCAAACGTTGCTGAAATGGAACCGGCGACTGCCAGCGCGAGTAGTGCTTTTCTCATCCCTAATTCCTCACTCGTTTTAAAATGTCGCGTTCAGTGTGACAGGTTCGTCACAATTTTCCGGGAAGCATTTCTCAAACTGATGATTAACGTGCTTACGGAGTGTGCCAATTAGTTTTATAATAAAACCGCACCCCACCGGAGAATTCGCTGTGAAACGTACCCGCCTTGAAGAGAGCACCTGCCCCGTCGCCCGTTCGCTGGATATCATCGGCGACTGGTGGTCGCTGCTGATCGTTCGAGACGCGCTTCGCGGTATTAAACGCTTCGGCGAGTTTCAGAAAAGCCTCGGTATCGCGAAAAACATGCTGACCACGCGGCTCAAGCTGCTGGTGGAGGAAGGCATCCTCCGGCTTCAGCCCGCCTCCGACGGCAGCGCCTGGCAGGAATACGTCCTGACCGACAAGGGACGCGCCCTGCAAACCGTGCTGGTTGCCTTGTCCCAGTGGGGCAATGAATTTTTGTTCGCGGAAAACGAATGCGGCACCGTTCTCGTCGATAGCGAACAGCGCAAACCGCTGCGAAAACTGATGCTTATCGCCGACGACGGGCGCGAACTGACGCCTGAAGAGATCGTGGTCAAACTCCCCTCCTGAGCCCACCCGCCAGGCAAAAGCAAAAAAATCTCGCCAATGTGGTTGCATTATAAAACCAAATAACAGAGAGTTAATTCAGTTTCATATTGAAACCAAATAACCCACTTTGCCTGAGGTAATGCATTATGACTACGCAAATCACCACCGCCCTGATCACGGGTGCCTCTTCCGGAATCGGTGCCGTCTATGCCGATCGCCTTGCCGCGCGCGGTGCCAACCTGGTCCTGGTCGCCCGCCGCGAGGATCGGCTGAAAACCCTCGCCGCCGACCTGCGCGCGCGCTACGGCGTGGCCGTCGCTATACTGGTGGCCGATCTCAGCGATGAAGCCGGGATCCGCGCGGTGGAAGAGGAACTGCGCAGCAATACCGCCATTGATACGCTGGTTAACAACGCGGGCACCGCGCAGATGGCGCCGTTCCTCGCGGGCGAGGTGGCGCAGCATCAGGCCATCAATACCCTCAACACCACGGCGCTGATGCGGCTGACCTACGCCATTCTCCCGCGACTGGCGCGGAACAATCGCGGCACGCTGATCAATATCGCCTCGGTGTTATCGCTCCATGTCCGTGCGGGCAGCGCGCTCTACAGCGCCACCAAGGCCTGGGTACTGAGCTTTACCCGCGGACTGCAGGAAGAATTTGCCGACAGCAACGTGCGCATTCAGGCCGTGCTGCCCGCCGCGACCGCGACGGAGATCTGGAGCCATTCTGGCGTCACGGTGGACGATCTGCCGGAAGGATCGGTGATGACCACCGACGATATGGTGGATGCGTCACTGGCGGGTCTGGATCAGGGCGAACCGATCACCATCCCGCCGATGCATGACGTCAGCCTGTGGGACCGCTACGAAGCGGCGCGCCTCGAGCTGTTTAACAGCGCGCGCACCGGCATCCCGGCTCCGCGCTACGTAAAGCAGTAGCCTAACGCTCCAGCTGGTCGCCGTACTCGCTCATCCAGGCGGCCAGCGGCGAGAGCGCATCCTGCAGGGTTAACCCCAGCCCGGTAATCTGATACTCCACGCGCGGCGGGATCTCCGGGTAGACCGTCCGCGTCACCAGCCCGCGCTGTTCAAACAGTCGCAGCTGCTTCGTCAGCTCTTTCTGGGTGATGGGTGCAGCCGCCCGCAGCAAATCGCCAAAGCGGACAGGCGTGTTAATCACAATAAGACGATAAAGGATCGGGATTGCCCATTTGCCGGAAATCAGGTTTACAAACTGCGTCATCGGGCAGGTATAGGCCTCAGATTTTTTTTCACAGCACTCACCCAGCATTTCTGCCATAGCACACCTCTTGCCTCGTTAGTATCCATTTGGTACCTGGTTTCCTTTCGATACTAACGTTTCTATAGTGCTTTCTCCAGTGACATTTCAGGAGAAGAACATGGGTCGTTTAACCGATAAGTATACGTTGATTACCGGCGGCACCAGCGGCATCGGTCTTGCCACCGCGCAGGCGTTTATCGCCGAAGGCGCCCGCGTCGCCGTGACCGGACGCAACCCGGACACCCTCGCCGAAGCTGAGCGCATTCTGGGCGATAAGGCCTGGGTGATCCCGACCGATGCGGGCGATATCACCTCGCAAAAAGCGCTGGCGGAAACCCTCGCCGCCCGCTGGCCGCGCCTGGACGCGGTGTTTCTCAACGCCGGCGACGTGACGCACGCGCCGCTGGAAGCCTGGCAGGAAGAGGCCTGGGACCGTCTGATGAACATCAACCTGAAGGGGCCGTTCTTTTTAATCCAGGCGCTGCTGCCGCTGCTGAACAACCCGTCCTCGATAATCCTCTGCGGCTCCGTGAGCGCGCGCATCGGCCTGCCCACCAGCAGCGTGTATGCCGCGAGCAAGGCCGCCCTGCTGTCGCTGGCGCGCACGCTGTCGGCGGAGCTGCTGCCGCGCGGGATCCGCGTCAACGGCCTGAGCCCCGGTCCGGTGGAGACCCCGGCGTTTACGAAAACGGGCTTAAGCGACGAGGCGCTTAACGCGATGATGGCGGAAATCATCAAGCTGGTGCCGCTCGGCAGAATGGGCTCGACGACGGAGCTGGCAAAAGCCGCGCTCTATCTGGCCTCCGACGAGTCGAGCTACACGGTGGGAACGGAGCTGCTGGTGGACGGCGGCATGGGAAGTCTGTAATTCAAAAGGCGCTGATGCCGGTGACCGCGCCGACATACAGCGCCGCCCACGCGCAGGCGGAAAGCAGGCTGACGGCGTAGACTTTGACGGCGTTAAGCCTGAGCATACCCGCCGCCAGCGGCACGACATAACGCAACACCGCCAGAAAGCGCGACGTAAACAGGGCGATGACGCCGTTTTTTTGCAGCTGATGCTGAACCCGTAAAAACGTAGCGGCATGCTTCGCCGTAAAGCGCGCGACCAGTCGGGTGTGCCCCATCAGCTGGCCGATATGGTAATTCAGCATCGAACCTGCCGTCGCCCCCATCACCACGGCCAGCCACGCCAGCGCCGGGTGCATGCTCCCCTGGCTGACGGTAATGCCCGCCAGCAGCATCACCGACGCGGGCGGCAGCACGGAGGAGATCAGCACCGTCGATTTACTCAGCGCCATCAAAAATAACAGCGCGAAAAGATGTGCCGGATACAGCGCAAAATGATTCAGCAGATTATCAAGCCACGCCATTTTCCTCTCTCCCGTTAATTATTTAATCCTCCATTTAAAGTGAATTACCTTAAATAAACCCTCAACATTTTATTAATAATATTTATCTAAACCGTTCTTAAACATTATTTAATTTTCTGAGCGCTAAATTTAAACAGGCGTATTATCCCTCTCGTTTTACAACGATCTCGTTATGGCGAGGCTCCTGTACAAATACACGTTATCGCTCTGGTAGGTTCGAGAGAACCGGCACAGGGTAAAACAGGCACTGTCGAATCAAGGCTTTGTCAGTATAACTTCCCTTGCGGGATACGGTGTACAGTGCTGAACCCAGGACGTGGGGATCTCCTCTTCGACATGCCCTGTCTTGCTCGCCCCTGAGAGATGTTATTATTCAAAGGGAATTCACTATGTCTTACGCTATTCACAACCAAAACCTGGCATTCAATGACAGCGCGGTCGCGCAATATATGAATACCGATTTTATCGTCCTCGATATTGCATTATGCGTGGCGCTGGCGCGCGAGCAATTCTTCAAAAAATTAAAAGACGATGATATTCCGTCGCATATTTTTATTGAAGACAATGGACGCCTTGCGGGGATGGTTGCCGTGCGCAAGCTGCTACAGACCACAGATACCGTACAGCCAATTAAAAGCCTGATGATTTCGCAGTTTTTGCAGGTCAAACCGGAGGATGAACGTGCCGATGTTGCAGGGCTGCTGGCGCACGGCGACGCAGATGTCGTGCCCGTGGTGACCCACGGCAAACTCGTCGGCTGCCTGACCGAGCGGGAAATTGCCCATCTGCTGGAAGATGACGTCACCGAAGATGCCCAGCTTCAGGGGGCGACGCTGCCGCTGGAGAAGCCCTATCTGGAAACCAGCGCCTTCAGCCTGTGGAAGAAACGCTCCGTCTGGCTGCTGCTGCTGTTTGTCGCCGAAGCCTACACCAGCTCGGTCATTCAGCATTTTGAAGAGGCGCTTGAGTCCGCCATCGCGCTGGCGTTCTTTATTCCGCTGCTGATCGGCACGGGCGGCAACAGCGGGACGCAGATAACCTCCACGCTGGTGCGCGCCATGGCGCTGGGTGAAGTTCATCTGCGCGACGTGGGCCGCGTGCTGCGCAAAGAGATGACCACCTCGCTGATGATTGCCGTGACGCTCGGCATTGCCGGGTGCATTCGAGCCTGGATGATGGGGATCGGGCTGGAGATTACGCTCATCGTCAGCCTGACGCTGGTGTGCATTACGCTGTGGAGTGCGATTGTCTCGTCCGTCATTCCGATGGTGCTCAAGCGCTGCGGCATTGACCCGGCGGTCGTCTCCGCGCCGTTTATCGCGACGCTGATCGACGGTACCGGGCTGATTATCTACTTTAAGATCGCGCAATATACGCTGGGGCTGGAGTGATGTGATTCCTTGCCGGGTGGCGCTGCCGCTTACCCGGCCTACCCATCCCGTAGGCCCGTGCAAGCGCAGCGCCGCCGGGCAACAATCAGATCGCACCAAGCGCTCTCACCGCCTGCCCAAATGCCTCAATCGCCAGGGCAACATCCTCAGCCATCACCGATTCCGCCGGATGGTGGCTTATCCCGCCCTTACAGCGCACAAACAGCATCCCCACCGGCCAGCGTTCCGCCAGGGCGATGGTGTCATGCCCGGCGCCGCTGGGCAGGGATAACGAGCGCCCCTGCACCGATTCAACCGCGTCGCCCAGCAGGCGCTGCAAACGCGCATCGCACGGCGTGGCGGCGATCCGGTAAAACTCCTCGGCGCTGAAGCTCAGCCCGCGACGAGCGGCAATCGCCTGCGCCTGCGCCAGCAGCTCAGCGAGCAGCGCGTCCAGCGGGGCATCCTGCGGGCCGCGAATATCCAGCGAGAGCGCAACCTCACCGGGGATGACGTTGACCGCGCCGGGCAGGCAGCGCAGTTCTCCGACCGTTGCCACCCGGTTGCCGCCCTGCTGCCGGGTGGTGTTTTCAATCAGCACCATCCACTCGGCGGCGGCGGCCAGAGCATCCTTACGATGGTTCATCGGCACGGTACCGGCGTGCCCGGCCTCGCCGGTGAAGCGGCAGTTGAGGCGGCGCGCGCCGTTGATGGCTTCCACCACGCCCAGCGCCAGCCCTTCCTGCTCCAGACACGGTCCCTGTTCGATATGCAGTTCCAGACAGGCGCTGAAATCCTCCTGATGGCGTGCCGCGAGCGCCACGCGAGTGGGATCGAGCCCCGCCTGCACCATCGCCTGCGCCACGCTGATGCCCTGGGCATCGCACGTCTCCAGCCAGCCCTGCGGCCAGGTTCCCGTCAGACCACGGCTGCCCAGCAGGGTGATACCAAAACGGGTTCCCTCTTCGTCGCCAAAGCCGACAATCTCGATGGCCTGCGCCAGATGCCGCCCCTGCTGGTGCAGGCTATCCACCACTTCGATGGCGGTGAGCACCCCGAGCATGCCGTCGTAGCGCCCGGCGTTGCGTACGGTGTCCAGATGCGAGCCGAGCAGCACCGCCTGCGCCCCCTCCTGCGCGCCCTCGTAGCGTCCACAGATATTGCCCACGCTGTCCTGCCAGACGGTCATGCCCGCCTGGCGCATCCACTCCCCAACCAGTTGGTTGGCCTGGAGATGCTGCGTGGAGAGATAGACCCGCGTCAGGCCGTCCGGGGTTTCGCTGATGGCGGCCAGCGCGTCGGCGCGCGCCATCACCCGCTCTGCCGCCGGGCTCATTGCGGCGTCTCGCGACGATAGTGGTCCCACGCGGCCTGCATGGCGGCCCCCTGGGTGGTGGTGAATTTGAGGTAGTTCAGCACCGACTCCAGCGCGCTCAGGGTGGTCATCACGCAGTCCTTGCGCGCATTGTAGCCCATGGTGCCAATGCGCCACACTTTGCCGTGCAGCGGGCCAAACGAGGTGCCGATTTCAATCCCGAAATCCTCCAGCATCAGCTTACGCACCTGGTCGCCGTTGATCCCCTGCGGGATGACCACGCCCAGCACGTTGTTCATCTTGTGCTTCAGGTCGCCGAAGGTCTCCAGCCCCATCGCCTGAATGCCCTTCAGCAGCGCATCGCCGTGCAGCCTGTGGCGCGCGATGCCGTTATCCAGCCCCTCCTGCAGGATCAGCCGCGCGCATTCGCGAGCGCCAAACAGCGCGGTAGTTGCTTCGGTGTGGTGGTTCAGCCGCTCCGGCCCCCAGTAGTCCATCACCATGCCGAGATCGAAGTAGTTGGAGTAGATCATCTCCTCGTCGCCGTCGCGGTGGGCGTCGGTGCGAATACCCTCCTCCACGCACTTGCGGCGGCGGATTGCCTCTTCCATCCGCTCGCTCAGGGTGATCGGCGACGTGCCGGACGGGCCGCCGAGGCACTTCTGCATCCCGGCCGAGACGGCATCCAGCCCCCAGGCGTCGGTCTCCAGCGCGTTACCGCCGAGCGACGCGGTGGCATCGGTGTAAAACAGCACGTCGTAGCGGCGGCAGATCGCGCCAAGCTCGGCGAGCGGCTGCAGCATGGTGGTGGAGGTGTCGCCCTGCACGGTTAGCAGCAGGCGCGGACGAATACGCTTAATCGCATCCTCCACCTGGTCCGGGGTAAACACCTCGCCCCACGGTACTTCGATGGTATGCACCTCCGCGCGGCAGCGGCGGGCAATTTCGCACAGCAGGTGACCAAAGCGGCCAAACACCGGCACCAGCACCTTATCGCCCGGGCGAATGGCGGAGACCAGAATGGCTTCAATCCCCGCGCGGGAGGTGCCGTTCACCAGCATCGTCCAGCGGTTTTCGGTGCGGAACACGCCGCGATAGAGCGCCATCACCTCGTTCATGTAGTGGGTCATGGCCGGATCGTACTGGCCGATCAGCTGGCTCGACATGGCGCGCAGCACGCGCGGGTCGGCGTTGATCGGGCCCGGCCCCATCAGCAGGCGCTGCGGCGGGTTGATTTGCGGAAAGTGTGCGATATCCATTGTTCAGTCCTTATCAGTTGAGGCCGCGCACGGAGGAGATGAACTGCTTCAGTTCCGTGGTCTGCGGGTTGGCGAACAGCGTTTTGCTGTCGCCCTGCTCCCAGACTTTCCCCTGGTGCATAAACACCACGCGGTCGCCCACTTCGCGGGCAAAATTCATTTCATGGGTAACCAGTATGAGCGTCATCCCCTCGGCCGCCAGCTGCTCCAGCACCTTGAGCACTTCGCCCACCAGCTCCGGGTCGAGCGCGGAGGTGATCTCGTCGCAGAGTAACACTTTCGGCGACATGGCCAGCGCCCGGGCAATGGCCACGCGCTGCTGCTGGCCGCCGGAGAGGCTCGACGGGTAGTAATCCAGACGATCGCCAAGCCCCACTTTCTCCAGCATGCGCTGGGCCAATTCGCGGCATTCGGCGGCGCTTTTCTTCAGCACCCGACGCGGGGCGAGCATCACGTTTTCCAGCGCCGTCATGTGCGGGAACAGGTTGAAGCTCTGGAACACCATCCCCACCGAGCGGCTGATTTCGCGCGCCTGGGAATCCCGGTCGGTAATGGTCATGCCGCCCAGCTTGATGCTGCCGTCCTGATAGCCTTCCAGGCCGTTGATGCAGCGCAGGAGCGTGCTTTTGCCCGATCCGCTGCGCCCGATGATGGAGATCACCTGGCCCATGTCGATATCCAGATCGACGCCCTTGAGCACGTGGTTATTACCGTAGTACTTCTGCACCTGATTAATGGTGATGAGAGGCATTGAATTTCGTCTCCAGATAGCGGCTGTAGCGCGACAGCGGATAACACAGAATAAAGTAGCCCAGCGCCACCAGCGCAAAGACCTTAAACGGCTGATAGGTCACGTTGGTCAGCATGGTCCCGGCCTTGGTCAGCTCGACAAAGCCGATGATCGACGCCAGCGCGGTGCCTTTGATCACCTGCACGGCAAAGCCGACCGTCGGCGCAATGCCGATGCGCAGCGCCTGCGGAGCGACCACGCGAAACAGGGTCTGTCCAAAGGTCAGCCCCAGACAGCGCGACGCTTCCCACTGCCCCTTCGGCAGCGCGCGAATGCTGCCGTACCAGATATCGAGCAGAAACGCGCTGGTGTAAAACGTCAGCGCCAGCGAGGCGGCGGTCCACGGCGAGACGTCGATGCCGAACAGCGCCACGCCGAAGAAGGCCAGGAACAGCTGCATCAGCAGCGGCGTGCCCTGAAACAGCTCAATATAGCCGCGGATGATGCGCTTCACCGTGCGCCCGCCGGTGAGGCGCAGCAGCAGGAGCGGCAGCGTTACCGCCGCCCCGCCGACAAACGCCACCAGCGACAGCAGCACCGTCCAGCGCCCGGCCAGCAGCAGGTTGCGAATAATGTCCCAGTCGGTAAAGGTGGTCATCATGCCTGCACCCCCAGCCATTTGCGTCCTGCCGCCATCATCAGCTGGCGCAGGGTAATCGACAGCGCCAGGTAAATGCCGGTTGTCACCAGATAAACCTCAAAGCTCAAAAACGTTCTGGACTGGATCAGGTTGGCGGCGAAGGTCAGCTCTTCATACGAGACCTGCGACACCACCGACGAGCCGAGCATCACGATGATGCACTGGCTCACCAGCGCCGGGTAAATGCGCTGCAGCGCGGGCGGCAGCACCACGCGAATAAAGGTCTGCAGGCGGGTCAGCCCCAGCACGCGCCCGGCCTCCCACTGCCCTTTCGGCGTGACCTGAATGCCCGCGCGGATAATTTCGGTGCTGTAGGCGCCCAGGTTGACCACCATGGCCAATAGCGCCGCTTCCCCCGCCGTCATCTTCAGCCCGAGATTCGGCAGACCGAAGACGATGAAAAACAGCTGCACCACAAACGGCGTGTTGCGGATGATTTCCACGTACGCGCCCCAGATCCGGCTGTACCAGGTGGTGCGTCCGCTGCGGATCGCCGCCCCGAAAATTCCGATTGCCAGCCCGCCGACGGTCGCCATCACCGTCAGCTGAATGGTGACCCACAATCCCGCCAGCAGCGCCGGCCAGTGCGGCCAGAGGGCTGAAAAATCAAGTTGCTCCGTCATCGGCTCAGGCGCCAAGGTTTGCCGGCAGCGGGGCCTTCAGCCACTGCTCTGACAGGCCGTTCAGCGTGCCGTCCTTGATGCCCTGCTCAATCAGCGCGTCCACTTTTGCCTTCAGGGCCGGTTCGTTTTTCTTCAGGCCAATAAAGCACGGCGAGTCTTTCAGCATAAAGCTCGGGACCGGGGCTTTATCCGCGTTCTGGCGCGAAATGGCCGCCACCACGAGGTTGCCGGTCGCCACGTACTGCACCTGGCCGGAGAGGTAGGCGGAGAGCGTGGTGTTGTTGTCTTCGTAGCGTTTCACGTCGGCATCTTTAGGCGCCAGGCCGGTCAGCACCATGTCCTCCACCGCCCCGCGCGTCACGCCGATGGTTTTTCCGCTCAGCGCGGCAGCGTCCTTCAGTTCAGCCCCTTTCGGGCCAAACACGCCGAGGAAGAACGGCGCGTAGGCGCGGCTGAAGTCGATCACCTTCTCGCGCTCCGGGTTTTTACCGAGGCTGGAAATGACCAGATCCACCTTGTCGGTTTGCAGGTACGGCACGCGGTTGGCGCTGGTCACCGGCACCAGCTGCAGCTTGAGCTTCATCTGTTTAGCGAGATAGCGCGCCATGTCGATGTCGTAGCCCTGCGGCTGCAGATCGGTTCCCACCGAGCCAAACGGCGGGAAGTCCTGCGGAACGGCAATGCGAATCGTGCCGCGCTTCTCAATATCCTGAAGCTGGTCAGCCTTTGCCGGCAGCTGCGTGAAGAGGCATGCGGCCCCGGCCAGTGCAATTAACAGTTTTTTCATGGTGCTTCCCCGTAACGTTAACATGAAACAAAAGATTCTTTGAAGGTGATTTTGCAACTAATGTGCCAGATAAGGCGAAGCGGGGAATTTTCTCTTAAAGCCTGATAAAACGCGGGCGGGGCGAAAACGCTCTCCATTTTCGCCCCGCCCTTATGCACCATTTTAATGCAAAGCACCAGCCTGATGCCCCATTATCGCTGTTCGAGTTCGTCCAGCTGCTGGTAGAGGGAGGCAATCTCGTGAATGCGCGGACGGCCTTTATCGAGGATCTCATGCAGGAAGGCGTTCGCCAGCAGGTTGATCAGACTGTTGACCGACGAATAGCTGTCATAGGCGGAGACGCTGTCCAGCGGGGTGCAGAGCTGCCAGCTCGCCAGCGGGAACAGGCTGTGGGCCTGCGGCTCGCACATCAGCAGCACCGGAATACCGCTGCTCTGAAGCTGCTGCAGCAGCGGGCGGATGATGCGCGGGCGACGGCGAAAGGCCATCATCACCACCAGATCGTCCGGCGTTAAGTCCACCAGCTCCTCGCTCAGGCTCTGCCCCGGCTGCGGCAGGACCAGCACCTGACCGCGCGCCTGCAGCAGCTGCTGGCGCAGATGAAGCGCCGCCGGATAGGCGTTACGCATGCCGATAATGACGATGCGCCGCGCCTTCACCATGCAGGCTATGGCGTCGGCAAACTGCTGCGCGTCGAGGGCATTGACCCACTGGGTCAGGTTCGCCATCTCCTGCTTATAGTGGCGCGCCAGCAGCGTGTTGCCCTGCACCGCATCGCGGTTATCGGTGAGCGGCATTCCGCTCTGGCGCAGGGTGCGCAGCTCGTCGCGCATGTCCTTATATTTCTCATAGCCCAGCCGCTTAAACAGACGGCTCACCGTGGCTTTCGACACCCCGCTCAGCTGCGCCAGCTCGGCGCTGTTGTAGCTAATCAGATCGTCAAAATGGTCGAATATAAAGTCCGCCACCCGCTGCTCCTGCGGCGACAGCGACGGGTATTGTGCTTTCAGACGTTCATCTAACTGTTCCATAGCGCCTCTGTAACTTTTGTTTCATTACATTGTACCTTTTTTGTATGTATTCATTATACGTGCCAGTTTACTGAAACTTTTCTTTCAGAACTGGAACAGCTTTTGCAGCACCTTGTGACTTTCAGGGTTACGAGGACGCTTCATGCAAAGTAATGTCTCCACGCACGGCATGGCCGTTGCGCCCCACCATCTTGCCAGCCAGAGCGCGCTGGCGGTGCTGCGCGAAGGCGGCAGCGCGATAGAGGCGATGGTCGCAGCAGCGGCCACCATCGCCGTGGTTTACCCGCATATGAACGGGCTGGGCGGCGATGGCTTCTGGCTTATCGTGCCGCCGGAAGGCGACCCCATCGCCATTGACGCCAGCGGCGCGGCAGGTTCGCGGGCAACGCTTGCCGCCTACGACGGGCTCGCGCATATCCCCCATCGCGGGCCCCGTGCGGCGCTGACCGTCGCCGGCACGGTAAGCGGCTGGGACGAGGCGCTGAAGCTCTCGCGTGAGATGACAGGCAAGGCGCTGCCGCTGGCCCGCCTGCTGGCCGACGCCATTGACTATGCGCAAACCGGCACGCCGGTCACGGCGTCTCAGGCTCACGCCACCGCCAGTAAATTTGAGGAGCTGAAGGACGTGCCGGGCTTTGCGGAAACCTGGCTGGTCGACGGTAAGCCGCCGCAGGTCGGGAGCCGGTTTTACCAGCCCGCCATGGCCACGACCCTGACGCGTCTGGCGGAAGAGGGTCTGGACAGCTTTTATCGCGGCCCGCTGGCGGAAGTCCTGGCGCACGGCATGGAGACGCTGGGTCTCCCCGTGACGCTGGCCGATCTCAACGCCCACGCGGCCCGGCGCACCACGCCGCTGAAGCTGGAGCATCAGCAGGGAGAGATCTTTAACCACGCCCCGCCAACGCAGGGGCTGGTCTCGCTGGCGATACTCGGCATCACCGACCGCCTGAACATGGCGGAGGCCGACGACGCCGACACCCTTCACCGCATCGTGGAAGCCACCAAGCTGGCCTTTGGCCTGCGCGATGCCCACATCACCGACCCGCGCGCGCTGAAAACCGATGTTCAGAAACTGCTGGATCCCGCCGCCCTGCAGGCGCTTGCCGACAGGGTTGACGACGGCCGCGCCGCGCCGTGGGGAACCGGAAAAGGCCCCGGCGATACGGTGTGGATGGGGGTGATGGACAGCAGCGGGCTTGCCGTGTCGTTTATCCAGAGCCTTTATCACGAGTTCGGCAGCGGCGTGGTGCTGCCCGATACCGGCATCGTCTGGCAGAACCGGGGCGCATCGTTCAGCCTCGATCCCGCCCATCTTCTGGCCCTCGCGCCGGGCAAACAGCCGTTCCACACCCTGAACCCGGCGGCGGCGCGTCTGAAGGACGGTCGCGTGATGGTCTACGGCTCGATGGGCGGCGACGGACAGCCGCAAACCCAGGCCGCGCTCTTTACCCGCTACGTTGTCCAGGGCGTCCCCCTGCAGGAGAGCATCACCCGCCCACGCTGGCTGCTGGGGCGCACCTGGGGGCAAACCTCAGACACCTTAAAGCTTGAAGGGCGTTTTTCACCCGAGACGGTCGCGCGCCTGCGGGCACTCGGCCACGAGGTGGAGCTATTCCCTGACTTTAGTGAAGCCATGGGCCACGCGGGCGCGATTGTTCGCCACCCCAACGGGCTGTTTGAAGGGGCATTTGACCCGCGCAGCAACGGCGCGGCCGCCGGATTCTGAGGAGAAAACAATGACGACACACCAACCCGACTGGCAGGCGTACCTGGCGCAGATGGAAACCGTACTCGGCGTGACGCTGGATGACGCCCGCCGGGCCGAGCTGCAGCTGCAGTTTAGCCGCATAGCCAGCATGGCCGCCCCGCTGATGGCGCTGCCGCTCGACGACCGTCTGGAGATTGCAGGAGTGTATAAAGCATGACGCTACACGAGATGAGTATCAGCGCTATTCAGCAGGCGCTGAGCGCTGGGGAGCTGAGCGCTCGCGAGATTGCCCGCCAGACGCTGGAGGCGATTGCGCGCGTGAATCCGCAGATCGGCGCCTGGACCGCCGTGACGGAAGCACGCATGCTCGCCGAGGCTGAGAACATCGACACCCTGCGGCGCGAAAAGCGCCCCCTGCCGCCGCTGGCGGGCGTGCCCTACGCGGTGAAAAACCTGTTCGACGTTGCCGGTCACACCACCCTCGCCGGGGCCGAGCTGTTCAGCCAGCGCCCCGCCGCGGCCGCCGACAGCTTCGCCGTGCGCCAGCTGCGCAGCGCGGGCGGGCTGCTGACCGGGATGGTCAATATGGACGCCTACGCCTACGGCTTTACCACCGAGAACAGCCACTACGGCGCAACGCGTAACCCGCACGATCTGACGCGTATTGCGGGCGGGTCGTCCGGCGGTTCAGCCGCCGCGGTGGCCGCCGGGCTGGTGCACTTTTCGCTCGGCACCGACACCAACGGCTCAATTCGCGTTCCGGCCTCCCTGTGCGGCATCTACGGCCTGAAGCCCACCTTTGGCCGCCTGTCGCGATCCGGCAGCCATCCGTTTGTCGCGAGCCTGGATCATATCGGGCCCTTTGCGCGCCGCGTATGCGACCTGGCGTCCGTGTACGACGCGCTGCAGGGCCGGGACACCAGCGACGGTTTTCAGGCAGAGAGCTCGCGGGAACAGACGCGCCCCCTGCTTGACCGCGGGCTTGACGGCCTGCGCTGCGCGGTGCTCGGCGGCTACTTCACCACCTGGTGCGACGCGGACGCCAGAGACGCCGTGGCGCGGGTGGCGAAGGCGCTCGACGTGCAGGATGAGCTTCAGTTTCCTGACGCCGAGCTGGCGCGTTCCGCGGCGTTTATCATCAGCGCCTCCGAGGGAGGAAATCAGTACCTGCCCGCGCTTCGCCGCGAGCCCGAGCGTTTTGAGCCGCACTCCCGCGAACGCCTGCTGGCCGGGGCGATGATCCCTTCCGCCTGGTACATTCAGGCCCAGCGGTTTCGCGCGCAGGCACGGCAGGCGTTTCACGCGCTGTTTGCACGGGCCGACGTGCTGATTGCCCCGGCAACGCCGCGCAGCGCCACGCGGATCGGCGAGCAGACCATGGAGATTAACGGTCAGCCGCTTCCCATCCGCGCCAGCATGGGGATGCTGACCCAGCCGATTTCGTTTTTAGGCCTGCCCGTGACCACCGTTCCGCTGCGCACCGCGCAGGGCGCGCCCATTGGCCTGCAGCTGATTGCCGCGCCGTTTAACGAGCAGGCCTGCCTGCGCGTCGCGCGGGTTCTGGAAGAGAGCGGCATCACCGATGCCCGCCCGGCGGAGATAGCAGCATGATGAATCACGATGACATTAACCTCCCGTGGGTGGTTGCCGAGGTGACGGCCGCGTTTTACCGCTATGAGGACGCGCTGGTGAGCAACAACGTTGCGGTGCTGGACGAGCTGTTCTGGCACGACAAAAACACGGTGCGGCTGGGGGCGGGTGAAAACCTGTACGGGATCGATGAAATCCGCGCCTTTCGTGCGGCGCGCCCCGCCGCCGGGCTGCAGCGGACGTTGCGCCACACCGTCATCACCACCTTCGGGGAGGATTATGCCGTATGCAGCACCGAATTTACCCGCGAGAGCACGGAACGCATTGGCCGCCAGCAGCAGACGTGGGTGCGGTTTGCCTACGGGTGGCGCATTGTGGCGGCGCAGGTGAGTTTGATGGTGTAACGCTGAAAAACCTGCCCGGTGGCGCTGCGCTTACCGGGCCTACGATGTTCCGTATGCCCTGTGGGCCCTGTAGGCCGGGTAAGGCGCAGCCGCCACCCGGCAAAACATCGCACACTTACTTCTGAAACGGATGCACTTCCCGCCAGTGGTCGGCAATCTGCTGGCGGGTACAGACCCACACCCGCTCGTGCTGCTGCACATAATCCAGGAACCGCTGCAGCGCCCGAAAACGCCCCGGTCGTCCCAGCAAGCGGCAGTGCATGCCTATGGACATCATCTTCGGCGCGCTTTCCCCCTCTTCGTACAGCACGTCAAAACTGTCCTTCAGGTACGTATAAAACTGCTCGGCGGTGTTAAATCCCTGCGCGGTCGCAAAGCGCATGTCGTTCGCATCCAGCGTATACGGCACGATCAGGTGCGGCTTGCGGGAGCCGTCGCTGCAGGCCACCTCCGTCCAGAAGGGCAAATCGTCGCCGTAGTAGTCGCTGTCGTAGTCAAAACCGCCATGCTCCACCACCAGCTGGCGCGTGTTGGGGCTGTCGCGCCCGGTGTACCAGCCGGTTGGCGGCTTGCCGAACAGGTCGGTCAGAACGTGCACCGCCTTGTGCAGGTGTTCGCGCTCCTGGCTGATGTCCATATTCTGATAGTGGATCCAGCGCCAGCCGTGGCTGACCACGTCGTAATCCGCCGCTTTGATCGCCTCCACAATCTCCGGGTGACGCGCCAGCGCCATCGCCACGCCAAAGACCGTCAGCGGCAGGCCGCGTTTCTGAAATTCATTGTGGATCCGCCAGAACCCGGCGCGGCTGCCGTATTCGTAGAGGGAGTCCATCGACATGTGTTTGTCCGGGTAGCTGGCCGCGCCGATGATGTCCGACAGGAACTGCTCGGATCCGGCATCGCCGTGCAGAACGTGGTTTTCCGCCCCTTCCTCATAGTTGAGCACAAACTGCACGGCGATGCGTGCCTGATTCGGCCACCGCGCGTGCGGCGGGTTGCCCGCGTAGCCGCGCAGATCCCGCGGATAATCCTGTTCGAAAAGCCCCATGCCACCCCCAAAATTTAAAATGGATTCAATGCCTGAAATTGTCCGCTTAACGCTTTGTTCTCCGGGAACGCCAGATCGCCGTGCTTGCTGGTCGACAGCCCCAGCGCCACCAGCGACTCCACCATCTTTACCGCCGCGCTGACGCCGTCGATCACCGGCACGCGCAGTTCGCGGGTCAGCTCCTGCGCCAGGGTCGCCATGCCGCCGCAGCCCAGCACGATGGCACCGCAGCCATCCTCTTGCAGCGCCTGTATACAGCGCGCGCGCACCTTCTCCTGCGCCAGACCGCTGCCGTCTTCCAGCGCCAGCACCGGGAGATCGATAGCGTGCAGCGCCGCGCAGTGGTCCTGAAAGCCATACTGGTGCAGCAGATGACGGGCAATGATCAGCGTGCGCGGCAGCGTGGTGACCACCGAAAAGCGCGTCGCGATCAGCGTCGCCATATGCATGGCGGCTTCCGCAATGCCCACCACCGGCCCCTGCGCCAGCTCGCGCGCCGCCAGCAGGCCCGGATCGCCAAAGCAGGCGATGACGTGACCGTGCACGCCCTGCTCTCTTCCGAGCTTGACCTGTTCAAGAACGCCCACGGCGGCGATGGCCTCATCGAAGTGGCCTTCTATAGACGGCACGCCCGCGCTCGGACAGACCGCGAGGATCTCCGTCCCCGGCGCCGCCACCGCGCGGGCCGCCGCGCCGATGGTTTCCGTCATGGCGAGGCTGGTGTTGGGGTTGATCACTTGTATACAGACAGACATTACGACTCCTTGTGGCCGGCAAACAGCCGGGCAAAATCAGGCAGGCACTCGCCCGCCCGCTCGAAGCAGAGGCTGGCGACGATATGTTCAAAATGGTGCATGAGGGCATCGCTTAGTGGCTCAAGCGCCTTCTGGCGCAGCAGATCCACCAGCTGTTCATGATCGTTGCAGCGGCATCCCTGACGCCACGGCGCGCCCCAGGTGGCGATCACCAGCGAAGAACGCTGGCTCAGGCCGGTCACCATCTCCGTGAGCACCTGGTTGCCGGAGATAGCCTGCAGCTGAATGTGGAAATTGGCGGAGTGGCGAATTGCCGCCGGACCGTCATAGGCCTCGTGCGCCTGCTGCTCCTGGCGAATAATGGCCTCCAGCGCGGCAAGGTGCGGCGGCTGGCAGTGCGCCAGCACGTCCGGCAGGTTGGCGACCTCCAGCAGCGCGCGGGTGCGGAAGATGTGCCGCGCCTCTTCCACCGTGGGGCTGGCGACGTGTGCACCACGCTTGGGCGTCAGGGTGACCATTTGCACAGCGGCGAGTCGTTGAAGCACCTTGCGGATGCCCGTGCGGCTCACGCCAAAGACCTCTGCCAGCGCCTCTTCCGGCAATTTGCTCCCCGGCAGCAGCTGGTGTTCGACAATCGCGGTCATCAGCGCCTGGAAGATGGTTTCGTCTTTGTCATGCAGGTCTGGCGCGGTCTGCAGGGCGTTTATGTTGTTCATTCACCACTCCGAATTTTACTTTCCGTTATCGAATCGTATACATAAAAATAAAATATTGCATACAAGATTTATTATTTTGGCCTGGATCCTGCAACACCGTTTGCACTCCCACTCAACGGGTTTTCATTCACAGGAGCAGGTTTCATGCCAAACAGTCAAAACGCGCAGCAGGGTACGGCCGCTGATTCCGGTGCGGTTTACAGCCCACGTCTTTGCAATGAGGATCTGGCACCGACGCGTGACCAGAACTGGAGCTGGTACAACATCTTTTCGTTCTGGATGTCGGACGTTCACAGCATGGGGGGTTATGTGGTCGCCGCGAGCTTCTTTACGCTCGGGCTGGCAAGCTGGCAGGTGCTGCTCTGCCTGCTGGTGGGGATTTGCATCGTGCAGCTGTGCGCCAACCTGGTGGCCAAACCGAGCCAGATGGCGGGCGTGCCCTATGCGGTGATCAGTCGACAGGCGTTCGGCGTGTTCGGGGCCAATATCCCGGCGGTGATCCGCGGGCTGATTGCCTTCGCGTGGTACGGGATTCAGACCTATCTCGCCGCCAACGCCCTGATGCTGGTGGCGCTGAAGTTCTGGCCATCGCTCTCTTCACTCACTACCGGCGCATTCCTGGGCCTGTCGCATCTGGGCTGGATCTGCTTTGCCATTATGTGGGTCCTGCAGGCGATGGTCTTCTGGCACGGCATGAGCGCCATCAAGCGCTTTATTGATATCGCCGGTCCGGCGGTCTATGTGGTGATGCTGGCCCTCGCCGGCTGGATTGTATACAAGACCGGTTTTGACGGGATCTCCTTTACCCTCGCCAGCAAATCCCTGAGCGCGGGCGAGCAGACCTGGCAGATGATCACCGCCACGGCGCTGGTGGTCTCCTACTTCTCCGGCCCGCTGCTCAACTTTGGCGACTTCTCCCGCTACGGCAAAAGCATGGGTGAGATCCGCCGCGGCAACCGCTGGGGGCTGCCGTTTAACTTCCTGCTGTTCTCCATCGTCACCGTGGTCATTGTCTCCGGCACCCAGTCGCTGTTTGGCCGCATGATCACCGATCCGATCGAAACCGTCAGCCGCGTGGGTAACGATCTGGCCGTGGCGATTGGCCTGCTGACGATGATCACCGCCACCATCGGGATCAACATCGTGGCGAACTTCGTCTCCCCGGCGTTTGATTTCTCTAACTGCTCGCCGCAGAAAATCAGCTTCCGCACCGGAGGCATGATTGCCGCCGTCGGCTCGATCCTGCTTACCCCGTGGAACCTGTTCAACTCGCCGGAGCTTATCCACTACACCCTGGACGTGCTCGGGGCGTTTATCGGCCCGCTGTTCGGCATTCTGATTGCCGACTTCTACCTGATTAAGCGCGGCAAGGTGTCGGTTGACGATCTGTTCGACGACACGCCAAAAGGCAAATACTGGTACCGCAACGGTTTCAACCCGAAAGCCATTGGCGCGCTGATCCCGTCCGTTGCCGTGGGCCTGGTCATTAGCTTTATCCCGGCCCTGCATGAGGTGGCAAACTTCAGCTGGTTTATTGGCGTCTTCCTCGGCGGCGTCACCTACCGCTGGCTGGCGCGGGAAGAGCGCGAGACGGCTGGCGCGACGTCGTTTGGCTCCCGCGTGGCGACGCAAAAAGAGTAACCCCTCCCCTCTGGCCGCAGCGTATCTGCGGCCCGTTCATTCTGGCACCGTTCTTGCTGAGCTTTCCCACCCCGCTACGCACACACTAAGGCAGGAACCATGATGGAATACCAGACTGCGATACGCGGTGCATTTTTTGATATTGCCCGGGTCTGCGACAGCGCAGACGCCATTGCCCGGCACGCGCGCTACCTTGAGGACGGCCTGCTGTTTATCCAGAACGGAAAAATTCTGGCGCAGATGCCGTGGCAGGAGGGCGAGCAGTATCTTGACCCCCACAAGGGCTACACCGACCTGCGCGGCAGGCTGCTGCTGCCCGGTTTTGTCGACACCCACGTCCATTACCCGCAAACGGAGATGATCGGCGCCTTTGGCGAACAGCTGCTGGAGTGGCTGACCACCTACACCTTCCCGGTGGAGAGCCAGTTTGCCGATGAGGCCTACGCGAAAGAGATCGCCGAATTTTTCATTCAGCAGCTGGTGAGCAACGGCACCACCACCGCGCTGGTGTTTTGCACGCTGCATCCGGAATCGGTTGAGGCGCTGTTTACCGAGGCCCTGCGCCTCAACATGCGCCTTATCGCCGGAAAAGTAATGATGGACAGGCACGCGCCGGACTACCTGAGCGAAGACGCGAAGCAGAGCTACCGGCAGACGCGGGCGCTGATCCATCGCTGGCATCACCGTGGGCGGCTGGGCTACGCCATTACGCCGCGCTTTGCCCCGACCTCATCACCCGAGCTGCTTGCGGCGGTCAGCCTGCTCAGAGAGGAGTTCCCGGACACCTGGCTGCAGACCCACCTGAGCGAAAACCCCAACGAAGTGGCCTGGGTGAGCGATCTCTGGCCGGAGCATGAGCGCTATCTGGACGTGTATCACCACTACGGCCTGACCGGCGAGCGCAGCGTGTTTGCCCACGCGATCCATCTGCACCACAGCGAGTGGCAGTGCCTGCATGACACCGGCTCGGCGGTGGCGTTTTGCCCCACCTCAAACCTGTTTCTCGGCAGCGGGCTGTTTCGCCTGCCCGCCTGCTGGCAGCACAGGGTGCGGATGGGCATCGGCACCGACGTCGGCGCGGGCACCACCTTCAGCATGCTGCGCACCCTGGGAGAGGCCTACAAGGTCGGCCAGCTTCAAAGCTACCGCCTGCGTGCCAGCGAGGCCTTTTACCACGCCACGCTGGGCGGCGCGCATGCCCTCCGGCTGGATGACAAGATTGGCAACTTCGCGGCAGGCAAAGAGGCGGATTTTGTGGTTATCGACCCCAACGTCACGCCGCTGCAGCGCCTGCGCAATCGGCGCTGTCAGGATATCTACGAGCAGCTTTTCGTGCTGATGACCCTCGGCGACGAGCGCAACATCAGCGAGACCTGGGTCAACGGCGAGCGGGTATGGTCAGCTGCCCCGGTAGGTTGACCATCCGCCCGGGGCAATCACAAACGGCAGATGGAAGTGTTCGTCTGCCCTTTCTCCCGTGACAAACTCAATGTGCGCGCAGGGATAGATCGTCTTCCGGCCGGTATCGCTAAACCACGCCCCGATCTCCGCCACCAGCCGATAGCGGCCCGCGGGCAGAGAGGGGACGAACGCGGCGATGCGCCCCTGGGCGTTGGTCACGCCCGTGGCCAGCGTCTTCCCGTCCTGTTGCAGATGAACCGTCACGCCCTCCGCGGGCTTGCCCGTCGAAATATCGAGAATATGGGTGCTGAGTGTGCTCATTCGTGGATGACTCCTTCCAGGCGCAGCAGCGTAATTTCCCGCAGCTGTTCCAGCGCGGCACGGATTTCCTGCGCGTCGCTGTTCCCCAGCCGCGCGTGCAGGGCCTGTAATATCTCCTCGCCGCTGCGGCCCTTCGCGCGGTTCAGAAAGACGCGTCCAAAGCGGGCTTCGTAGCGGGCGTTGCCTTCACGCAGCGCCCGGGCAAGAGCAGCATCGCGGTCATTCACCGCCCCCTGCTCCTGGCGCGACAGCGCCGCCTCCGCCGCTGAACCCGCTGGCTTTTCCCCGATGCGCGGATGGGCGCTCAGGGCTTGCGCCAGCGCCGCTTCGTCCCAGTTTTGCATCAGCGATTTCGCCGTACTGAACAATTCGTCCCGGCTGGCGTAAGGCCGCCCGTGAACCAGCGCATCGGCCCAGCGGGGAAGCGCCACGCAGGGGTGAATCAGCGCTAACGCCTGTTCGTGGGGAAGATGATTAAAGTCGTGCAGTGCGATCATAGTGTCTCCTTTATTGTCCTTCTCCAGGCTATTGCACAAACCACGCCACCCTGAGCACAGGCGTGAAACAGTCGATTCCACAAGGTCGACTAGGAAATTTTTGATTCATAAAAAGGCACGCTCACCGCGTTTACGCACCTTAGCAGTGCAAACGTCTCCCTTACAACGCTGTTTTCGCCATGCTGCAGCCTGGTACGCAAATTGCTGACTGTCTTTACACCCTGCAAAAGGAGAGAAGCATGAAAGCAATCGTTATTGGCGCGGGTATTGGCGGCCTGAGCGCCGCCGTCGCGCTGAAGAAAGCGGGCATCGACTGTACCGTGTTTGAAGCCGTAAAGGAGATCAGGCCCGTCGGGGCGGCCATCTCCATCTGGCCTAACGGCGTGAAATGCATGCAGCACCTCGGCATGGGCGACATCATCGAGACCTGGGGCGGGCCGATGCGTTTTATGGCCTACAAGGATTACCGGCGCGGCGATACCCTGACCCGCTTTAGCCTTGCCCCGCTGGTTGAGCGTACCGGCGGGCGCCCCTGCCCCGTCTCGCGCGCTGAGCTTCAGCGCGAAATGCTGGACTTCTGGGGTCGCGACAAGGTGCAGTTCGGCAAGCGCGTCGAAGGCGTCCATGAAGACGACGCGGGCGTGAGCGTGACCTTCACCGATGGCACCACCGCCGCCGGGGATTTCCTGATTGCCGCCGACGGCAGCCACTCGGCGGTTCGCCCGTACGTGCTGGGATACACCCCGGAGCGCCGCTACGCGGGCTATGTGAACTGGAACGGGCTGGTGAAGATTGACGAAGAGATCGCCCCGGCGCACCAGTGGACCACCTTCGTTGGCGAAGGCAAACGCGTGTCGCTGATGCCCGTCTCCGGCGGACGCTTCTATTTCTTTTTTGACGTGCCGCTGCCCGCAGGCCTGGCGGAGGATCGCACCACCCTGCGCGCCGATCTCACGGGCTACTTCCGCGGCTGGGCGCCGCCGGTGCAGAAGCTTATCGCGGCGCTGGATCCTGAAACGACCAACCGGATTGAAATCCACGACATTGAGCCGTTCGACAGCCTGGTGCGCGGCAACGTCGCGCTGCTGGGCGATGCCGGGCACAGCACCACGCCGGATATCGGCCAGGGCGGCTGCGCGGCGATGGAAGACGCCGTGGTGCTGGGTGAATGCCTGCGTGAAAACCACAACATCACGCTGGCGCTGCGGCAGTACGAGGCGCTGCGCTGCGACCGCGTACGCGACCTGGTGCTGAAGGCGCGCAAGCGCTGCGACGTCACCCACGGCAAAGATATGGCGTTGACGCAGGCCTGGTATCAGGAGCTCAAAGAGGAGACCGGAGAGCGCATCATCAACGGTCTGTGCGAGACCATTCAGGGCGGCCCGTTAGGCTGAACATAAGAGGGACAACGATGAAAAGAGAACCGACCCCACCCGCCCACTGTACGTTTGAGCCAGAGGACTGGCTGCGTCTGGCGAAATGCTGGCATCCGGTCGCGCGCGCCTGCGACGTCGGTCCGGCGCCGGTCAAAGCGACGCTGCTGGATGAGCAGCTGGTGATTTACCGCATTAACGACCAGGTCGTGGTCGCCCGTGACGTGTGCCCGCACCGCGGCGTGCCGCTGACGCTCGGCTTTCACGACGAGCACGGGATTATCTGCCCCTATCATGGCTTACGCTTTGGGGAGGACGGGCGCTGCAACCGTATTCCCTCCAGCCCCGATCAGCCCGTTCCGGCGAAGCTGAACCTGATTAACTACGCGGTCGAAGAGCGGTTCGGGCTGATCTGGGCCTGCCTGGCCTATGATCCGGAAAAACCCGCGCCGCTGCCCACCATGCCGCACTGGGATGACGACGGATTTCAGCAGATTAACTGCCCGGCGTTTGAGGTGAACGGCTTTGCCGGACGTCAGGTTGAAGGTTTTCTGGACGTGGCGCACTTTGCGTGGATCCACACCGAAACCTTTGCCGACCCCAATAATCAGCTTGTGCCTGCCTATCAGCCACAGGAGACGCCGTTCGGCTTCGTGGCGGATTACTGGAGCGCCGTGAGCAACTATCCCGCCAGTTCCCCCGTGCAGGCTCCGGAAGGGTTCCAGTGGCTGCGCCATTTTGAAATGCACCTGCCGTTCACCGCCACCCTGACGATTCATTTTCCAGGTGAATCGCGGCTGGTGATCATGAACGCCGCGTCGCCGGTGTCATCGCGCGTGACCCGCATGTTCGCCCCTATTGCCCGCAATTTTGACCTGCATATTCCGGTGGAAGATGTGCATGCCTTCAACCTGCGGATTTTTGAAGAGGATCGCCTGATGGTGGAAACCCAGCGCCCGGAAAACCTGCCGCTGGACCTGACGCTGGAAGCGCATATCCCCGCCGATAAAAGCTCGATTGCCTACCGTCGGGGGCTGAAGAAAATGGGCTTTGGCGAGTTTTTCCTGGTATGACGGAGGCCAATATGCTGAGCGTAATTGTTGACGGGCTGTGGCGCGAGGGCGACAAAAGCCTCGCCGTCAGGCTGGTGGCTGATAACGGCGAAGCGCTGCCGGCGTGGCAGCCCGGGGCGCACGTTGATGTCCACCTGCCCTGCGGCGTGGTGCGCCCGTATTCCCTGACCGGAGCATGTGGGGACGAGAGCTATCTTATTTGCGTGGGGCGTGAAACCGCCTCGCGCGGCGGGTCGCGCTACGTTCACGAGACGCTGCGTCCCGGGCAGAAGCTGATGATATCGGCTCCGCGCAACCTGTTTCCGCTGCAGCAGGCAGAGCGGGTTTTGCTCCTGGCGGCGGGGATTGGCATTACGCCGCTGTATGCGATGGCCCTGCAGCTGAAGGCGACCGGAACGCCGTTCACGCTGCATTATTACGTCAGAAACCGGGAAAGCGCGGCGTTTACGCGCGAACTCTCCCGGCTCGGTGAGTGCCTCATTCATACCGCCAGCCCGCGCACAGCGCTGGCGGCACATCTCCCCGCGGCCGAATCGGGCCTTCACGCCTGGGTCTGTGGTCCGGCAGGTTTTATGGAAAAAGTGCGTGAGGTCGCCACGGCAAAGGGATGGGATGACGCCCATCTTCACAGCGAGGCGTTTCAGCCCGTTGCGCCCGCCGCAGGCGGTGAAACCGGGGAGATCTTCACGGTCAAACTGGCCTCCACCGGGGAGCGCTGGCCGGTGCCTGCGGATAAAACCATCGCCCAGGTGCTGCAGGAAAATGGCGTGGCGGTCCCGCTTTCCTGTGAGATGGGGATCTGCGGCGCCTGCCTGACGCCGGTGATTGACGGCGTGGTGGATCACCGGGATAGCGTGCAGTCAGAGGCGGAAAAAGGCGCGATGGACCAGCAGGTGGCGCTGTGCTGTTCGCGAAGCTATTCCGGGGAGCTGGTGATTGGGCTGTAAAACGAAAAAACCCTGCGATATTGCTATCGCAGGGTTTTCAAATTTGGCGGAAGCGTAGAGATTCGAACTCTAGAACCCTTTCGGGTCGCCGGTTTTCAAGACCGGTGCCTTCAACCGCTCGGCCACGCTTCCAAAGTGAGGCGCACTATAAACATCTATTAGCGCCTTGTAAAGCAGGAATTTTTCGATTTTTCCCCACGGGCGTTTGACTGCGCAAAAAGTCACCCAAACGCTGACTTCACATCACTCTCCGCGACCTTGTACATACCGTAACACAGCAACGCTCATCCTTTTAAATCGCTCTGGTATAGAATGCCACAAAAATAGACGGCCATTTGTTGTGTAATTGTTATAAATCTGAATTTCCGCAGATTTAAGACATTACTGCCATGCAGTGTTACTGGTTGATGATGAAAATCAAAAATACGCTTTGCTTACATTTTCTGATGGCGTTTCTGGCCATTTTGTTTCTTTGTCTTCACCCGCTGGTGGCGAGCTTCGATCCGCCGCTTACCTTCCAGCCGCTGATTAAATCAATGGCGGGCACGCCTAAAGAACAGGCGGAAAAAATTGCCACTATTTCTCATGCCTTAGAAGGGAATGCGATATTCTTCATTGGTGCGTCTGAGGTGGCGACGTCAGAAGATGAACATTACGCTGTCTATAATTACTTTAATAAGCAATTGCACAAACCCGTCGTGGCGTATGGCGATGCGTTTGTCGATGACGAAACGCAGTTTTTACTGTTCTCACGTTTTAAAAATAGCCTTAACGCAAACAGTAAAGTTGTTTTGCTGCTGGCACCTGACAGCTTTTACTCAAAAGGCCTGCCTCCCGCTATCTATGCCGATAATTTCCCAGGTTCTGTTTTTACTCCTTTGATGAAGGATCCGCAGGCACGCCCAATATTGGTTAATTATTTAAAACATATTGAGAGTAAAGAAATAAGCCATTTAACCTTTGGCCAAATGCGTGTCTTTGGCTGGCACCCCGATCTGATATGGGACGAGGTGAGTTTCCAGTTTGCCAACGTCTGCACCCTGATAAAAAACGACTGGCTGGCGCTGCTTCACGTCACGCCCCGGACGGAACAGCCGTGGCCGCCACAGCCAACCACCCACATTGCCCCTGACTGGGATAAAGAGCTGGCGAATGCCCGCGAGTTAAATAAAAAGCGCCAGCAGAGCGCGGCCACCCTGTGGATGGACAAAACGATTTACGAGGAGGACGGTACGCGGCAGCAGTGGGATGACACGCCGGTCGTGCCTGCGCAAATCGCTGCCTTCAGTAAAACCGTCCAGCTGCTTAAAGAACACCACGTGCAGGTGATTGCTATCGTCGACCCGGTTAACCCCTGGGCGCTTTACAACACCGATACCTTCCGCCCGGTGGATAAGCAAATTAAAACCATTCTGGAAAAGAACCAGATCCCGTATTTAGATATGTACGCCATGCCTTATCAGAATGGCTGGAACTGGGATCGTTTGCACCCCTCCGAACTGGCCTGGGTTCCTATGATTCGCTTTATTGCACAGAGCTTTAAATAATGAAAATCGCGATCCGTCTTTTTTTCCTTTATCTCCTGCTGGCGATCACCATCGTCGCGTGGACCTCTGTCGATGACAGTATGAGTATGCAACTGCATTTTGAATATCAAAAGTTCTGAGGCCGAATGATGTATAGCTCAGGAATGTTTTTTGTCTGTTTGTTTTCATCCGCCCTGGCGTTTGCGCTGGTCAATCGCCTATTACGCCATCGCCTGACGTATTTATCGGCATTATCCGTCATGGCCGCATTAGGCTGGGGCTATATTTTTCAGGGTGATTACCGTGTTCCCGCGGTCGTTTTTATCAGTTTTTATCTAGTCGCCGCGTTAAAAGAAAAAGGATGGTTAAAAACCTGGCAGGCGATTGTGTTAACGCTGCTTCCTTTATTTTTGGTGAAATTGCACCTTAATCATCATCTCGGCATGATCGGCCTCTCTTTTATGACATTCCGCGCGGTGGATGTGCTGCTCTATCGCAGTAAAAAAGAAGGGCAGAATTTCCTGCGCTATTTCTGCTATCTGTTTATGCCCTTTATTATTCTGGCAGGCCCAATGTACCGCTGGCGGACATGGATGAACGACGTCAGCAAGCCCGTCTTTGCCCTTAACCGCGAACAGTTTTTAGTGGCGCTGGAGCAAATCATTACCGGCATTATCCAGAAGTTCCTGTTTGCCATGCTGGTTGATTCGCTGGTCGTACAGCCCTGGAGCCATAAGCCGTTTACGCTGACCGTGGGCGTGGTGATGTCGATTGCCTATAGCGCCTACCTCTACTTTGATTTTGCGGGCTACAGCAATATGGCCATCGGTGCGGGCCGCCTGTTTGGGCTCAACATCCCGGCAAACTTCAATATGCCGCTTCTGGCAAAGAACCCGCAGGATTTCTGGCGCCGCTTCCACATCAGCCTGTCTGAATGGCTGCGCGATGTGGTCTTTATGCCCGTTTATATGAACCTGATGAAGTTCAATTTTTTCCGTCAGAACAAAACGCTGGCGCAAAATATCGGTATTTTCTGCACCCTGTTTTGCATGGGGGCATGGAATGGCCTGGAACGCCATTACGTCATCAGCGGCGCGCTGTTTGGCACCATTTCTGTCGCGCACAACATGCTGCTGTGGTCAGCCAAACGCAGCCCGGCGTTACACCGCGGGTTGCAGTATCCGGCTGTTGCGTTTTTAGGGCGCATTCTGACGCTGGGAAGCGCCGCGGGCGCCCTTTACATCTTTAGTGGAATGTCACCTCTATGAAAAATCTCTCCGATCTTCAGGAAATGCAGGATTTCTTGCGTGCGGCATTATGCGATCCCGCCTCCCCGCAGCAGCTGGCCATCAGCGGCAGCGACGAAGCCTTAAGCTGGCTGCAGCTTTCCGCTGCCGTGACGGACTGGGCGCAGCGCTATCAGCGTAGCCAGCCTGTTGCCGGTACGCCGGTCGTCTTGTACGGACACCAGCAGGCCGAGTTCGCCGTGGCGATTTATAGCTGCCTGCTGCACAACATTCCGTACATTCCGGTGGACTGCATATACCCGCAGGAGCGCCTGCGGGAGATCTGCCACCTGGCCAGCGCCCCTTACTATTACGATGTCGCGACCCGGCAGTTCATCGCCACGGGTGAGACGGGCAAGGTGCTGGAGGAGCAGGATCTGGCCTACATCATGTTTACCTCCGGCAGCACCGGCAAGCCTAAAGGGGTGCAGATTGGGCGTGAAAGCGTGTGGCACTTCATGAAATGGGTCAGCCAGGACTTTTCGCTGCCGGAAAAACCGGTCCTGATGAACCACGCGGTGTTCAGTTTTGACCTCTCCCTGATCCCTTTGCTGGCGAATCTGGCGATGGGTGGACACATCGTGCTGAACGCCAAAGACGATATTCAGAAAGCGAACTGGCTGGAACGACTGAAAAGCAACGCCGTCTCCGCCTGGGTTTCCACCCCCTCTTTTGCTTACCAGCAGCTGCTTTCCCCGCAGTTCAACAGCGAGTATTTACCTGAACTCAACGTCTTTATCTTCATTGGTGAAGTGTTGAATAAAGCGCTGGTTAAACAGCTTCGCCGCCGCTTCCCGCAGGCCAAAATTATTAACTCCTATGGCCCAACGGAAGCGACCATCGCGACCACCGTGGTCGAGATCACGGATGCGATCCTGAACAGCGACAGCGCCGTGCTGCCGGTGGGGGTCATGATGCCTGAGAGCAGAATGGAAATTTCCGCCGAGGGCGAGCTGATTATCTGGGGTAAAAACGTCATGCGCGGCTACCTCGGCCTGCCGCAGGAGAACGCAGAAAAATTACTCCGTCGGGAAAATGAAGCATTTCGCGGCTACCGGACCGGCGATCTGGGCTATGAAGCGGGGCTTATCTACTGCCAGGGACGCAACGACAGCCAGGTCAAACTGAATGGCTACCGTATTGAAATCAACGAAATTGAAAACCGCCTGCTGGCGATGTCCGGGATTAACGAAGCGGTGGTGATGCCACTGATGAAACCCTGCGGCAGCGTGCTGCGCATTGCCGCGTTCTGCGTGACAGAACTGGCGCCGGATACCATCAAAACCTCGCTGTCGAAGGTGGTTCCCCACTATATGGTGCCGTCACAAATTATCGTAAAAGACGCTTTGCCGCTGAATCCTAACGGCAAAATTGACCGCAAGCTGCTGGACGCTTACGCCCGCACAAATTAATGACTCCAGGAAAAATTATGGAACAAGAAATTCTCGCCCTGTTCGAAAAAGTGTTATCCCGTAAGGTGGGCTTTCACGATGAGCTGATTGAATCCGACATTCTCGACTCCATCCTGGCGGTCGATATGGTGCTGGAAGTGCAGGACGTTTACGGCTGCATGATCCCGCCGACAGACGTGGCGACGGTGCTGAAAACCCCGGCGGACCTGGCCCGCTATATTGAAGAAAACCGCTAAACGCCCCTGCTGTTAATCCTGCCCTGAAGGCTCTGGCGCATCGCGCCAGAGCCCAGACGCAAAATGAATATCCTTCACCGGAATTAAACCAACCGCTTTTGGGATTTCTCCTACACTTTAGGGGTCGTGTTGTTCTTAACAGAGGAGTCTGCGGTATGGCATTCGTAACCACGAAAGACGGCGTCAACATTTATTACAAAGACTGGGGTCCGAAAGAGGCTCAGCCTATTGTCTTCCACCACGGCTGGCCGTTGAGTGCCGATGACTGGGATAACCAGATGCTCTTCTTCCTGGCAGAAGGCTATCGCGTTATCGCTATCGATCGCCGCGGACATGGACGATCGGACCAGGTGAGTGAAGGCCACGATATGGATCATTATGCGGCCGATGCGTCAGCCGTGGTTGAAAGCCTGGATCTGCACAATGCCGTGCACGTCGGTCACTCCACCGGCGGCGGCCAGGTCGCCCGCTATGTTGCGAAGTACGGCCAGCCGCAGGGGCGCGTCGCCAAAGCGGTGCTCGTCAGCGCCGTCCCGCCTCTGATGGTCAAAACGGAGACGAATCCCGGCGGAACGCCGATCGAGGTCTTCGACGGCTTCCGCAAAGCGCTGGCGGCTAACCGCGCCCAGTTTTATCTCGACGTTGCCAGCGGTCCTTTCTACGGTTTTAATCGCGATGGTGCCGACGTTTCGCAGGGTACGATCCAGAACTGGTGGCGTCAGGGGATGATCGGCAGCGCCAGGGCGCACTACGAGGGGATTAAGGCGTTTTCAGAGACCGACCAGACGGAAGATTTGAAAACCATCACCGTTCCCGTTCTGGTGCTGCAGGGCGATGACGATCAGGTTGTGCCGTATAAAAATGCCGCCCTTCTCCAGGACAAGCTGCTGGCGAACAGCGTGCTGAAAATTTATCCGGGCTTCCCGCACGGGATGCATACTACCCATGCGGATACTATCAACGCGGACATACTGGCCTTTATTCGCTCATAACGCCGCGTTTCTTGCCGGGTGGCGCTGCGCTTACCCGGCCTACGCCACGATATCCCGCTCAATGCGTGAACGCCACCCGAGGGTGGCGTTGTTTATTCCGCTTAGCGATTATCCAGCTGGGCGCGAACGTTGTTCAGCCCGGTGGTGTTGATGCGGTAAGGCTGCCCGTTCACGGATCGGATCAGCTTTTTGGCGCGGAGTTTTTTGAAGACGTTCAGCGTGCAGTCGCTCAGCACCAGCCCTTCACGGGTATAGCACTCAACGGACGTGACGCGGCCAGAACTGTCGCGGACGTGCACAATACGTCCACCTTTGGCGAGAACGTGTAAGGTACGTTGTTCCTGACGGGATAAATTCATACTGGAAAACCTGTGTAATCATCATGCGTAAAAACGAGCCCACACCCGCAGGTGCGTGCGTAAGGTTTAAGCGCAGCGATAACCAGTCCGTCCTGAGATGGGCGGGAAGCTGATTATCTGATGAAAACATTCTCCAGCATCAAAGCCTCGGTAAGCGATGAAAAGGTATTTACGGGGTGAATGATAACGCCGGGGTTTTACAGGGAAATAACCGGGTCTTAAAAATGTGAGGCGGATCGGCTAATCCAAAAGAAAAACCCCAGGTCAACGAGTAACCTGGGGTTTATATCTGGCGGAAGCGCAGAGATTCGAACTCTGGAACCCTTTCGGGTCGCCGGTTTTCAAGACCGGTGCCTTCAACCGCTCGGCCACACTTCCTGAGTGAGGCGAACTATAAACACCTCACCGCGTGCTGTAAAGAGTGCCAGCAATCGTTCGCTGTAAAAATAGTCAAAACGTGTTTAATCGGTTGAACTGACAACACATCGACGATTTTATCAGCACAGGCTTAGTGTTTCTTGATGTACATGTCTTTCGTGTAATAGTACCCCAGCTTATCCGGCGTAAAGCCGCCCACCCACGGTTTAACCAGGTGCGTACGGACGTAGTGATACACCGGAATGGCGGGCACATCGCGTCCCAGCAGATCTTCCGCCTGCTGGTAGAACTTACCCCGCTCTTCCGTTGTTTTGGCTTTTGCGGCATTCACCAGCGCCTGGTCGTATTCCGGATTGCTGTACTGGCTGGTGTTTTCGCTGTCGCCGGTGCGGAAGTTGTTCAGGAACGTCGCCGCGTCGTCGTAGTCGGCAATCCAGGCGTAACGCACCGCGTCAAAGTTGTGGGTGTGCATGGTATCCAGCATGGTTTTCCACTCCTGATTTTGCAGCTTCGCGTCCACGCCGAGGTTTTTCTTCCACATGGAGCTGGCGGCAATCGCGATGCGCTGGTGCGATTCAGAAGTGTTATAGAGCAGGTTGAAGCTCAGGGGATGGCTTTCGTTATATCCGGCCTCGTTCAGCAGTTTTTTCGCCTCGGCGATGCGCTTGTCCAGCGGCCAGCTGGCGTAATCCGGGTTCTGGAGCTTGACGCCGCCGATGTCCGGCTGGCTGATGAGCCACGCCGGGCGCTGCCCCTGCCCTAATACTTTTCCGGCAATGATGTCTTTATCGAGCGCCATGTTCAGCGCCTTGCGCACGCGGGCGTCGTTGAACGGCGGTCGGGTGGTATTGAATTCGTAGTAATAGGTCGCCAGCTGCGGGGAAACATCCAGCTGGCTGCCCAGCGTGTTTTTCAACTGAGCAAACTGGTTAATCGGTACCGTGTAGACAATATCGATTTCGCCCGCTTTATAGCGGTTCACATCCGAGGCCTCGGACGTGATGGGCAGGTAGGTCACCTTGTTAATCACGGTGTGCGCGTTATCCCAGTAGCGCGGGTTGCGCTCCGCCACGATGCGTTCGTTGACCACCCACTGCGACAGCTTATACGCCCCGCTGCTGACGAAGTGCTCAGGCTTGGTCCACTTTTCGCCGAAACGGCCAATCAGCACTTTATCCACTGGCACCAGCGACGGGTGCGCCAGCATCGCGAGGAACGCCGCATTTGGCTGGGTGAGCGTCACTTCCAGGGTGGTGTCGTTAATGGCCTTCACGCCCAGCGTGTCGGGGGATTTTTTCCCCTGAGCGATATCGGCCGCGTTGGCGATATGCATGTTGCCCGGATAGCTCGCGTACGGTGACGCCGTTTTCGGGTCAATCAGGCGCTGCCAGCTCCAGACCACATCCTCTGCGGTAATCGCCGTGCCGTCGCTCCAGGTGATGCCCGGACGCAGATGGAACGTCCAGACGGTGTTGTCCTTGTTCTCCCATTTTTCCGCCAGCCGGGGCTGGACCTCACCCGACGGGGAAACGCTCACCAGACCTTCGAATAAATCACTGATAATATTGAATTCGATGTCGCTTTCGACTTTATGCGGGTCGAGCGAAGCCGGTTCACTGCCATTATTCCTGACCAGTTCCTGTTTATCGGCCAGCGCGGTTCCTGCCGGCACGTTAGCCGCCCAGGTCGCCGTGCTGGCGCACAGGATCCCGGCGGTAAGTAAAGAGAGCGTAAAGCGCGTGCGTGTTTGTGGTTTCATGTCCTTCGCCTTATTGTCTGTTTTTGTGACGATCCGGAAATAACTCTTAGCGGCCTTATGGTAATAACGCAATAATTTTCAGTAACCTATAAGAGGTTGATCTGATTAATCGCGTCAAACCGCTGTTCATACTGGTGAAACGTATTTATGCAGAAGAAACAACCAGGTCCCGCGCTAACCTGCTGAGTAAAGATGGGTAAAACCACTTTGAGAGTGACGCGCCGTTTCCTATTCTTTCCGTTAATTACATCTGTCATAAGAGAGTGACTCATGGATCGTATAATTACTTCCTCACGCGACCGCACATCGCTACTCAGCACCCACAAGGTGCTGCGCAATACCTATTTCATGCTCAGCCTGACGCTGGCGTTTTCGGCGATCACCGCCACCGCCAGCACCGTGCTGATGCTGCCGTCTCCGGGGCTGATCCTGACCCTGGTGGGCATGTATGGCCTGATGTTCCTGACCTACAAAACCGCTGACAAACCGGTCGGTATTCTGTCCGCGTTTGCCTTCACCGGCTTCCTGGGCTACATCCTGGGGCCAATCCTGAACGCGTATCTGTCCGCCGGCATGGGTGACGTGATTGGTATGGCGCTGGGCGGTACCGCGCTGGTGTTCTTCTGCTGCTCGGCCTACGTGCTGACCACGCGTAAGGACATGTCCTTCCTCGGCGGCATGCTGATGGCGGGTGTTGTGGTGGTGCTGGTGGGTATGGTGGCCAACATCTTCCTGCAGCTGCCTGCCCTGCACCTGGCGATCAGCGCCGTATTCATTCTGATCTCTTCCGGCGCGATCCTGTTTGAAACCAGCAACATCATTCGCGGCGGTGAGACGAACTATATCCGCGCCACCGTGAGCCTGTACGTGTCGCTGTACAACATCTTCGTCAGCCTGCTGAGCATCCTGGGCTTCGCCAGCCGCGACTAAGCTGACCTGCTGAAACAAAAAGGAGAATGCCCCCGGCATTCTCCTTTTTTTATGCCTTAATCACCCCGGCAAATATAGGTGGGGTAACGCCGGTCCTGAATCAGCCATACGGAAGGCGAGAGTTCAGAGATCGTGAGATAGTAGCGTGCGGTCGGGCTGGCAAAGCTTCCCCACTGGGCATCAGGGGTGTTGTCATTGTGTCGACGCCAGGTCTTGGTGTAGCTCAGGACAATTACCTTATCATCGTCCCGTCGCTCCCACGTAAAATCCACATCCCTGTCAACGATCAGGCTCTTACCTTCAGCCTTTGCAGCGCCTTTGTAGGTGGTCAGGCCGGTGCCGTTACGATGAAAATAGAACTGGGCAACGGCATTGACCTTCACTTCATTTGCCTTTCCTTGATTGCGCGTAAAATTAAACTCGGTGCTGCAGGCCAGCGCATCGCGCTTATAGGCTCCGCCGGTGTAGATAAAGAGCGCAAACGCCCCGCCAACGACTGCGCCACCCAGTCCGAACAGAAGTCTGTTTTTCATTCTTCCGCCCCGCTTTTATAGCGAATAGTTTTACACAGGCTGGCTTCACTCACCGGGCAGGCGCCGATGAAAACCTCATCGGCGGCGGCAAGCGAAAAGCGGGCGCTGAAATAATAAATGTTGTACTCCTCGCGCTCGCACGCGACGTTATTTTTCTTCAGCAGCTCGGCCAATTTTGATAACACCAGCGGTCGGCCATGATCGTTGATCACCCAGAGCCGACAGCCAGCTATTTTTTCCTTAACGGGTTTGAGTGTTGCGGGTACGGTTATCTCAAGCTGTCGGCTAAAAAACAGGCTAAACCCCACGACTGACGTCGTTAATACCGCTAAAACCAGCCACCACTTTTTGGATAAACGCTTATATCCTGACGGCTGCTCAACGGACGGCTGAGATACTTCGGGCGTAACGCTCTCTGCGGGCTTAAAAATAACGTCGGCGTCAAAGCGGAATCCAAACCGGGGCACGGTCACGATATAGTCGTGGCTGTCGCCCAGGGCGTGGAAGCTTTTGCGTAATTCACTTACCGCCTTATTGAGGTTATTTCCCGACGGCGTAAAGCCGAACTCCTCCCACACGCGAGTGATCAACTCTTCCCGGCTCAGGTCGCGCCCTTTATGACGAATAAACTCCTGTAAAAGACGAACGGCCGGAGCCGAAAGCGTTAATACAGACTCGGGTTGCCCAACAATACTTATTGCATGTGCTTCAGGATCGAATAACAACGAATTATTGCATATAAAAAACATCTTTTATTCTCGGCTGTTACCGCATGCTTTTTAATCCCTGATACAACGACAAGAAAATCGCCTCCTGAACTGATTGTTTTTTCATCAGAAGGAGTTTTCTCCCCATCCCGGGTCGCGGTATTTTCGCTTAACTATACAACCTTAAAGCCAGGAAAGCAGGATAAAAAACTGTATATAACGAGTTAATTAATACAAATTTTCACAAACCGCTGTTCTGGTTAAAGTTTCCCTGCCCTGAAGCAATACGTTAGCAGAGGGTGTCCCGTTGTGAATGCGCCGGGAATGAACTCAACGCAGGCGGACAGAAAGTGAAACAGAAAAATAGTGTGAATAAGACAACTGCCTTTTATATCGCCGCGCTGTCATTGCCATTTTTCTCAGAAATGGCACTGGCCAATATGAGCGTGTATCCCATGGAACTTAACGTGGATAAGTCCGGTGCGGCGCAAATTAAGGTGGCGTCAAAAACGGATGATATTCAGTTCATTCGAGTGAGGCAAAAGAAAATTCTTAATCCCGGCACGCCCCAGGAAAAAGAGATTGATGTGGCCTCGTGGAAAGAAGGTGGCGTTGTTGTCACACCGGAAAAATTCGCCCTTGCGGCAGGCGCAATGCGCGTGGTTCGCCTGGTATCGCTTGCACCACCGGAAAAAGAGACGACCTGGCGCGTCTATTTTGAAGGCGTAAAGCAGCCTGACAGCATTATTCCGGGCAAGGCAGAAAGCCCTGCGGCGACGGCAAGACTGGGCGTCAATGTGATCTGGGGCGCCCTGATCCATCTCGCACCGGAAAAAAGCGTGGTTTCACTGACGATTGACCCTCTCAGGGGAACGTTAAAAAACAACGGCACGTTGCGCGTGCCGCTCAGGGAGATCGGTGTTTGTGATGCGGATTCATCGTGTAGATGGATTAAAGAAGACGCGACGATTTATCCGGACACCGAACGGAAATTAAAAACGCTCACGAAGGTACAAGGCCAGAAATATAAATTCCGCTACTTCAACTGGCTGAATAAAAGCGCTGAAGAAGCTGATTTACCCGTCGTGCAATAACACGACGTCACCGTAAAAACCCCACAGGGTTTGATTAAAGAGCCAGGGTGCTCATTTGTAAATATGGAGATATCAATGCGTAAGTACTTTAAACCTCTGATGATTGTTGCCGCGATGACCACGTCCGTTAGCGCGCTGGCGATTCAAAAAGATATTACCGTCAACGCCAGCGTTGATTCACAGCTGGATATGACTCAGGCCGATAACACGCCGCTGCCGGCAAGCATCGATATGCAGTACCTGCCTGGCCGCGGTCTGGAAAGCTACCGTCTGAATACCAAGGTGTGGTCTAACTCCGCCACCAGCAACGTGAAAGTCCGTCTGGTGAGCGCCGCGAAGCTGGCGAATGCCGACGGTGCTGAAACCATCCCTATGACGGTGAAGCTGGGCGATAAAACCCTCTCTACCGCAGATGTTGAATACACCGGTACCGAACTGTTCCCGGGGAGCATTGAAAACGGTTCTGCGGTACTGCCGCTGACCATTTCCCAGACCACCAAAGGCATTCTGAAAACCGGTCAGTACAGCGGCGTTGTCAGCCTGATGCTGACGCAGGCGACGACCACGGAAGGCGGTGCGTAACACCACAGCACCTAAGGAATAACGTCAGAGGGTGCCCACCCTCTGACGTCAGGATGATGTCGAGGCTCGTTCATGGCGTTTCACAGAAATACTCTCCTCTTTGTTGCTTTGTTACCCGCTTCCATCCAACTCGCCTGCGCCGGGCTGGCCGTCCCACCAGGTTTTGAAGATCTGGCAAAGACGCAGCGCCTGTGGACAGAGGTGAACCTCTACGGCGAATCGCTGGGCCTTTTTGAAACGGATATCACGCTTGAAACGGTGAGCTTTGTCGCACCTGAGAACGTGGTAGCGGCCATCAAACGCCGGTTTAATGACGCCCCATCCCTCGTTGCCACCGTCTCTGCCGCGCTGGCCGTTCCGCTTGCCCGTAACGGCAACCTGGCCTGCAGCAGCAACGGCTCCGCAGCGGGCTGCGATTACATCGATACCGATCGCGCGGCCATTATTTATGACGAGAATAACGCCCGCATTAACCTGTTCCTGGACAAGAAATTTCTGCCTAAGCAGACGGCGGAGAATGCATGGTATCAGCCCACGCACGGCACCGAAAATGCGCTGATCCATCAACAAAACATTAACTTCGTTGCCGACAGGGATTATCAGTCGGCCACCGTGCAGGGCAACGGCGCGCTGGCGCTCACCCAGGACGGCTATGTGAATCTCGACTGGACCTGGCTGGGGCAGCGTTCACGGCACCAGCAGCAGCAGGAGGTCACCGTCAACAACGCCTGGTTCCGCCAGGATATCCTGCGTCAGTACTACGTCCAGGCAGGCGAGATGGATACCCGCGATCTGTTCAGCAATGCCGGCGGAAATATCACCCTCAGCCAGCTGCCGCTGGGCAAAATTCGCGGCCTGCGCACGGGTTCAACACGGGCGTGGATGAACCCGGTTCAGCAGTCGAAGGGAACCCCTGTTACCGTGCTGCTTTCCCATGACGCGCGTATCGACGCCCGCCGGGGCAATCAGCTGCTGGCGAGCTTTTATCTGAATGCCGGAGCGCAAACTCTGGACACGCGCTCGTTCCCGGACGGGAGCTACACCGTGACGCTCTCCATCTATGAAAATAACCGGCTGACGCGCACCGAGCAGGTGCCGTTTACCCGAACCGGCATTACGCCATTCGACCGCGTCGAGTGGTTCCTGCAGGCGGGCGAAACCGATAATAGCGATCAGAACGAAGAACGCCGCGCGGTTGCGCAGGCGGGCGTACGCCTGCCCGTCACCCCGACGCTGGCGCTGACCAGCGGCGCAACGTTCAAGAAAAATCAGCGTTTCCTGGAGAACGCACTCGACTGGAGCCGGGGCTTCAACGCGGGCCCGATCGATGGCGTGCTGAGTACCCGGTTTAGCTACCTCTACGGCAGCGAAGGCCAGCGCGGCAATATTCAGCAAATCAGCTACAACGACGGTTTTTCTTTGAGCGTCTATCGCAACGCGTTATCCGCTGAAAACTGCAACACCCAAAGCGCGGGATTTGACGCCGTGAACGGCTGTTATCGCACCCTCTCGGTGATGTTCTCCGTCCCGGTCGGCGCCTGGTATGCGAGCCTGGGGTATTCGGATAACCGCAACGAAGGCCGGTACGTTTCACGCCGGGAGCTGCCGGACAGTGACGATCGCCACGATGCGGGTTTGCCGTGGGAATCGGTCTATATGACCCGCTCGCGCACGCGGGCCTGGCAGGCTGGCCTGAGCAATGCCTTCAGCACCCATGGCCTGAATATTAACAGCAGCATTAACCTGTTCATGCGTAACGATGACGCTCGGGAAGGCAGGGATAAAGGCGGCTACCTGAGCGTGAGCCTGTCCATGGCGCATAACCGCCAGGGCGATGCGTCAAGCTACACCTCTCTGGGCGCGACATGGCAGCACCAGCAACGTGAAAAAAACCAGATGAGCTACAACGTGGCGCATAACTGGTATGCCGATGCCCGCGGCGAAAATGAGTACGGCCTCAGCGCGTCGGGCATTAACAGCGACTCGCTGAATACCTCAGCCTATACGCGCCAGGGCGGACGATATGGCAACGGGAGTCTGACCGTCAGCGACGCCTGGGATCGTCAGGATCGTCGCCATACGCTGAGCAGCAGCGGCAACTACAGCTCGACGTTTGCGCTGTCCCGCTCTGGCCTTTGGCTGGGCCGCTGGAGCGACGGTCGCCCTGCTTCCGCCGTCGCGGTGAACGTGACCACGCCGGAAGATGCTCAGGATCCGCGCGTCGCCGTGTCGCTGGATAACGGCGGCAGTGCCGATATTCCAGGCAATAGCCGCGCCCTCTTCGCGGTGCCGGGCTATCAGCAGACAACGTTGACGGTTAACGAATCGCTGGATGTCTCACGAGGAGCCAGCAGTGAAATCACGCAAGGATCGGGCAGCAGAACGCTGTTTATGGTGCCTGGCAAACTGCTGCGCCGGGACGTGCAAACCACCGCAAGCTACACCTGGCTCGGCCAGTTAACCGACGAGCGTCACTCGCCGTTTATCGGCGGCGTGCCGCTGAACGTGAACGGCTGGAGCGACCTTGGCAACGGCGGGTTTAGCGCCCAAAGCGACGCCCTGCTGCATAACCTCTACCTGGTGCGTCAGCAGCAGTTTTATCAGTGCGCGCTGAACGTGAAGAGTATGCGCGACGTGGTGCGTTATGTCGGGTCGATCCCCTGTAAGGAGTTAACCTTCTCCGCCCTGCCGGATGCCGTCCAGCAGCAGGCACAGCTGATGCTGGCCGGACGGTCGGTCCCTGCTGGACCGACTGCCATGAACACCGATAGCCTCACTAAAGGGAAATGATGTGATTAAGTGCCTCTTTATTTTTCTGTTCTTAAGCCTGTGGGCCAGCCAGACGCTGGCAGGCTCTCCCGCGGGACGAAATACCAGCGTAGGGATCAGCTTCGATCGCACCGCGCCGCCCGCGCGTTTTGACATCTGGTTTCATGAATCGGGCGGCTTTGACGCCGCCGATCCGCAAAAGTGGGGGCGCAATACCCTGACCTGTCAGTCCCGTACCGATACCACGAACGGCGCCTGCATGAACTCACCGGTCTGGTTCTCGGCGAACCCGGCCGCGCCTTATGCCATCAATTTAGCGTTTACCCATTCCCTTACCGGCAAGACGGTGAATATCAAGGTGTATGGCGATCACTACATGTTTATCAACAATAAAGTGTTCACCTTTGCCAGCTTTGTCACGGGAGGGACGACGGAAATTGCTAACTGGAACAGAGAGCCCTACTTCGATTTCTATATCGTGAAAAGCGAACTGGATAAGCTCGCCCTGCCGGGGATCTGGACCGCCACGCTGAAGCAGAACCTGCGCCAGTGGGGAAGCGCCGACTGCGGCGGCAACTTCAATGACGTGAATGTCGGCTGTCCTGGCTATCTCACCATCGCCAAATGGCAGGCAAATATTCGCATTGAGGTGGTCGACCCGGGAAACCAGCAGATTTATCTGCCGGCCTTTCCGCACTCCACGCCCATCGTTAACCTCAACCTGACCAACTTCCCGGGGCGACCCGGGGGCAGCGAGATCAAGGGGGAAAACACGCTGGATATGTGCCTGTACGACGGCAAAAACAGCACCAGCACCCGCGCCTATCTTCGTTTTGAAGATGACGGGCTTCCCTCAGCGGGACGTGCCGAAGGGGCGTTTTCTATCCGGCGGCGCGGTGGAAGCCAGACGGATGCGCGGGACCGTCTCGACTATCAGGTCTCCGTTACCCATCCCATCACAGGCGCAACCGAAACCGTCGCGAACGGTAAAACCGTAGTCTGGCAAGGCACTAACGATCCGCAGTATCTGCGTCAGGTCGTGCTGCCCGGCGGACGCGAGAGCGTACTGTGCATTCCTGCACCGATTATCCTGAAAACCCCCGCGTTCGCCGCCAGCAGTAAAAACGCGGGCGACTATACCGGCACGCTGCGCGTCATCTATACGCCCAGCACGTTATAACGAGGTCACCGTGAGTTACGCCATTCTCGACAATAATCGATTTTACGCCGAAGGACTGCGCTATGCGCTGCTGCGTCGGGGCGTTCAGTTAGAAGTCCAGAGCGATACTGTACAATGGCAGCCAACGCTGCTTACCCGCCGCGTGATTGTCGTCCGCTGCCGTTTTTCCGTGGCGGCGACGCATCAGGCGCTGATCAACATTTTGCTCAGGCTGGAAGCCGCCCGCTGGAAAGGCAGCCTTTATCTGGTCTGCAACGAAAAGGGGTGGGCGCTGGCGACGCATTTACGCAAGCGTTTCAGTACGCTAACGCTTTATATCATCGACGACAGGATCGCCGTTGCCGATGCGGCGTATTTGCTGGCAAAAGAGCCACGCCGCGTTCGAAGCCTGGACTGCTGCCTGACCGTTCCTGAATTCAACGTGCTCGATCTGATGCTGACCGGGTTGCCGGTCCGCCACATTGCCATCGTGACGCACATGTCGGAGAAACAGGTTTCAACCCATAAATGCAACGCGCTGAAGAAGCTCAATGCCAACAACCTGCTTCAGCTGCTCCTGTAGGTCACGGTTTATCCTGAGCCCGCTTTTTTGCTACACTGTCGCCGATTTTTCACCTACGACAGAAGATTATGTTCATTTTTGCAGGCCAGGAAATTGAGACCGATAGCGAAGGCTATCTGAAAGATACAACGCTCTGGAGCGAACCGCTGGCGGAGAAAATTGCGGAAAACGAAGGGATTACTCTTTCCCCCGAACACTGGGAAGTGGTGCGTTTTGTGCGCGAGTTTTATCTCGAGTTCAACACCTCTCCGGCCATCCGCATGCTGGTCAAGGCGATGGCCAATAAGTTCGGTGAAGAGAAAGGCAACAGCCGCTATCTCTATCGTCTGTTCCCGAAAGGTCCGGCAAAACAGGCCACCAAAATTGCCGGCCTGCCTAAGCCGGTGAAGTGTATTTAATACCGAATACCGAAGTTGACGTATTCGCGCCCCGGTTGATGGGGTTCCGTTAAGACCTTATCAACCCGTGCGCTGCGCGGCCCACCCGCTTTCAGCCACGCCACCAGCTTGTCGACCTGCTCCGCTTCGCCACAGGCGACCACCTCAACGCTGCCGTCATCCATGTTGCGCGCGTATCCCGTTAGCCCAAGCTCAATCGCTTCGCGCTGGGTACTGTAGCGGAACCCCACGCCCTGAACGATGCCGTGAACCCAGGCAATGGTGCAGACTTTTGACATTTTTCTTCTCCTTAACGTAGCGTTTTCGGCAAACAGCCGTAGTGTTGCCGGAAACGGGCGGTGAAACGAGAGCTGGAAAGATACCCACATTGTAATGCGATTTCGCCGATCGGTAATCGGGTTGACTGTAGCTGTGACAAAGCCACGGCCATCCTCACCTCCTCGACAATCTGGCGAAAACTCTGTGATTCCTCGCGTAACCGTCTTCGCAGCGTCGGCACGCTCAGGGCCAGACGGCTGGCGACGTCCTGCGCGGTCCAGGCTCTGGCGGGCGACAGCATAATGAATTGTCGCACCTGCTCGGTCAGGTTATTGCTTCGCTCGATAAGCAGCGGACCTGCCACGCCGTCATGCAGCAATGCCAGCAACAGACCGAAGGCCTGATGTTTTTGCAGCGCCTCCGGTAACTCCTGACGCACGGCGTGCAGCAGGTTATCCCACATAAACGCCAGCCCCTCGCTCAGCGGAGCGCAGAGCGAATGCAGCGTCGTGCGTGGCCAGGATTTCAGGTAATGCGCTTTAAACTCGGCAACGATTTCCGGCGATAACATCAGCAAGTCCGAGTGAAACAGACCGTTTGCAGGCTGATTGATGATCTCCATTGCCGTATTGGCAGGGATAATGATGAGTTCATCCCGGGTGGCCACCAGGCGGTTATCGTCCTGCACAATCACCTTGCTGCCGTGAGTGATATGGCAAATCGCCGGGAAAAAGAGCTTAACCTGGTGCAGGCGATGCATTTTGCTGGCACTCACTTCACCCGCCGTGAGATGTTTATGTCGAAAATGGAACTCCTGCACCTCGCCATCCTTATCTGCTGTAGGTTGCGGTTAACTGAGCCTTTGCCAGAACGTGACTATTGAGCATAAAGCCGACCAGCGCGCCGCTCGCATTGTTGTCGACGGGCAGGGTATCCACGTCCAGCGCCCAGACGGTCATCTGATAGCGGTGAGGCTTGTCCCCGGCTGGGGGACATGCGCCGCCGAATCCAGAATAACCGAAATCATTACGCCCCTGCACAGCGCCAGCAGGTAATTTTTCGCCATTTGGGTTACCGGCATCAGCGGGCAGCGTCATTGTCTTCACGGGAATGTTGGCTACTGTCCAGTGCCACCAGCCGCTGCCGGTAGGCGCATCCGGGTCATAGACCGTAATGGCAAAACTTTTCGCACCCGCGGGCGGATTTGTCCACGCCAGCTGCGGGGACTGGTTACCACCGTGGCAGCCGAATCCCTCGAATACCTGCGGCTGCGCTAAATGGCGCTCGCCGGAAATATCCTGACTGGTGATGCTGAAAGGCGTTGCGGCTAAAACCTGAAAACTCATTGCCGCCAGAGCGGCTATTGCGATCACACTGCGCTTTTTCATGGGGGGGTTCCTTTGCTGAACTGGAATCCCACTGTATATCCCGCCGCAGTGCCGTAATGTGCTTAAGCGATTTGATTTTGTGCCGAAACGCTCAACGGCATCCGCAGATGATTGCGCCTTGCTGAGTGTGCTACTCTACGCGCCATTTCCCTGAAATCGACAGAACAGCAAATTATGAGTGTACGTTTAGTGTTAGCCAAAGGGCGCGAGAAATCCTTACTGCGCCGTCATCCCTGGGTCTTTTCCGGCGCGGTTGCCCGTATGGAAGGCAAAGCCAGCCTCGGTGAAACCATTGATATCGTGGACCACCAGGGGAAATGGTTAGCGCGAGGCGCCTACTCGCCAGCCTCCCAGATCCGCGCGCGCGTCTGGACATTCGATAAAGACGAAACCATCGACATCGACTTCTTCGTCCGCCGTCTGCAGCAGGCGCAGCAGTGGCGCGACTGGCTGGCTAAACGCGACGGGCTGGACAGCTACCGCCTGATTGCCGGTGAGTCTGACGGCCTGCCGGGCGTGACCATCGATCGCTTCGGTAACTTCCTGGTGCTGCAGCTCCTGAGCGCCGGGGCGGAATACCAGCGCGCTGCGCTGATTAGCGCCCTGCAAACGCTGTTCCCGCAGTGCGCCATTTACGACCGCAGCGATGTGGCGGTGCGCAAAAAAGAAGGCATGGAGCTGACTCAGGGGCCGGTCACGGGTGAACTGCCGCCTGCCCTGCTGCCGATTGAAGAGCACGGCATGAAGCTGCTGGTGGATATTCAGGGCGGGCACAAAACGGGTTACTACCTTGACCAGCGCGACAGCCGTCTCGCGACGCGTCAGTACGTTGCCGACAAACGCGTGCTCAACTGCTTCTCCTACACCGGTGGGTTTGCCGTTTCGGCGCTGATGGGCGGCTGTGCCCAGGTGGTTAGCGTGGATACCTCGCAGGAAGCGCTGGACGTGGCAAAACAGAACGTCGAGCTGAACAAACTGGACTTGAGCAAAGCCGAATTTATACGCGACGACGTCTTCAAGCTGCTGCGTAAATACCGCGACCAGGGCGAGAAGTTCGACGTCATCGTGATGGATCCGCCAAAGTTTGTGGAGAACAAAAGCCAGCTGATGGGCGCCTGCCGCGGATATAAAGATATCAACATGCTGGCTATCCAGTTGCTGAACCCGGGCGGGGTTTTGCTCACCTTCTCCTGCTCCGGCCTGATGACCACAGATTTATTTCAGAAAATCATCGCTGATGCCGCAATAGATGCTGGCCGTGATGTACAATTTATAGAGCAGTTCCGTCAGGCAGCCGATCACCCCGTGATTGCTACCTACCCGGAAGGACTGTATCTGAAAGGGTTTGCCTGTCGCGTCATGTAACTTGAAAAGAGAAATATTGCCCGCACATAACGTGTAAGTCGTATTTCCCGGGAGGTGACTATGATTGCCAGCAAATTCGGTATCGGCCAGCAGGTCCGCCACACTTTGCTCGGGTATTTGGGTGTGGTCGTGGATATCGACCCGGAGTATTCCCTTGATGAGCCGTCAGCAGACGAGCTGGCGGTGAACGCAGAGCTTCGCGCTGCACCCTGGTACCATGTGGTGATGGAAGGTGACGACGGGCAACCCGTCCACACCTACCTTGCCGAAGCGCAGCTAAGCAGCGAGCTGCAGGAAGAGCATCCGGAGCAACCCACTATGGATGAACTTGCTCAGACTATCCGCAAACAGTTACAGGCTCCGCGCCTGCGGAACTAAGCGTGTAAAAAAAGCCCGATAAACGGGCTTTTTTTTATTACTTCGCCAGCCCCAGACGGGGGATGTCGATCGCCGGACAGCGATCCATGACGACGTTCAGCCCCGCATCCCGCGCCAGCACGGCAGCCTGCTCGTTAATCACGCCCAGCTGCATCCACAGCGTTTTCGCCCCGACGGCGATAGCGTCCTGCGCCACTTCCCACGCCGCCTCGGAATTACGGAAGACGTCGACCATATCAATTTTTTCCGGCACGTCAGCGAGCGTGGCATAACCCTGCTGGCCCAGTAAGGTTTTCCCGGCCACTTTTGGCGAGACCGGGATGACGTGATAACCCTGATCGAGAAGGTATTTCATCACCCGATAGCTGGGACGATCGGGTTTATCGCTCGCGCCCACCAGCGCAATGGTACGCGTGGATGTCAGAATCTCGGCAATATCGTTCTCTTTCATGGTTTTTCTCCTGGCTTTTTTAAAAGTGTACGCCAAACCGCACATCTCAACCATCCATCCCATACCGATGCATGAGGGCAAAACGGCCAAATATGTCTATATGTTAGTAAACGTGATTATCGAAAAATTTTGATACATTAATGCGGCAACAGGATTTCTGACGGGAGCCTTCTATGAAAACCGGTATTGCCACTGCTCTGATTGCGTTAGTGATGCCGGTCTGCGTTTTTGCGACCACGCTCCGGCTCTCTACCGATATTGATCTTCTGGTACTGGACGGAAAAAAGGTCTCCAGTTCGTTATTGCGCGGTGCGGACAGTATCGAGCTGGATAACGGACCGCATCAGCTGGTATTCCGCGTAGAAAAATCGATCGGTCTGGCCAATCACGAGCAACGGATGTACATCTCCCCGCCGCTGATCGTCAGCTTTAATACCCGACAAATCAGTCAGGTGAATATTACCCTGCCACGCCTTGAAACGGAGAAGGAATCAGCGGCCTTCGACGCGTCTCCCCGCATTGAACTGCTGGACGGGGATGCGATGCCGATTCCGGCGAAGCTGGATATTCTGGCGCTGACGACTTCACCGAAAGGTCCGGACTACGAGGCCGCGACGCAGACCTATAACAAAGCCGGTAAACGCGCGTCGCTTCCTCAGTTTGCCACCATGATGGCCGACGACAGTACGCTGCTTTCCGGCGTCTCTGAACTGGACGTCATTCCACCCCAGTCCCAGGCCCTGACGGAACAGCGCCTTAAATTCTGGTTCCAGCAGGCCGATGCCGACACGCGGGCCCGGTTTTTACAATGGGCAAAACAACAACCTTCATCATAAGCCACATTTTTTACGCCTTTCTCTTGCAGCGTCAGACGGTTCCCGTCATCGTGTAGGCAGTTAACCTGATGGATATGATTATGGAACTGACAACACGCACGCTCCCGGAACGCAAACACATTGCTCTGGTAGCGCACGATCACTGTAAACAAATGCTGCTTAACTGGGTTCGCCGCCATCAGTCTTTGCTGGAAAAGCACGCCCTGTCGGCGACCGGCACCACCGGTAACCTGATCCAGCGCGAAACGGGTCTGGAGGTAAACGCCATGCTGAGCGGCCCGATGGGCGGCGATCAGCAGGTCGGCGCACAGATTTCCGAAGGGAAGATTGATGTGCTGATCTTCTTCTGGGACCCGCTAAACGCGGTTCCGCACGACCCGGACGTCAAGGCCCTGCTGCGCCTGGCGACGGTGTGGAATATTCCGGTGGCGACAAACCTCTCGACGGCGGATTTCATCATCGAATCGCCGCAGTTTAACTCGCCGGTAGATATCCTTATTCCGGACTATCAGCGTTATCTTTCAGAGAGATTGAAGTAGCTTTTTTTGCCGGGTGGCGGCTACGCCTTACCCGGCCTACCCATCCTTACCCCTCGTCGTTATGGCTTCCGCGCCACCGGCACATCAATACTCTTCAAAATATCGACAAACACGGATGGCTCTTCTTTATTGAACAGCAGCCACACGCGATGGCGCGCGCGGGTCATCGCCACATACAGCAAACGCCGCTCTTCGGCATCCGGAAAGTCTTCCGGCACCGGCAGCAGGGCCTGCTCCATGACCGACTCGCGGGCCGGGGCCGGGAAACCGTCGCTCCCCTCTTTCAGCCCCAAGACAATCACATAGTCGGCCTGCTGCCCTTTGCTGGCGTGAATCGTCATAAATTCAAGCTGCAGCTTCGGCCAGCGGGTGGCCGCCTTTTCCAGCGCCTCGGGTTTGAGGTGATGGTATCGCGCCAGCACCAGGATACGTTCATCAGGCTTCGCGTAGCCGCTGAGCTTGTCCAGCAGCGGTTCCAGCTGGTCTTCCGCCAGCAGGGTCACGGCTTTTTTATCCCCTGCCCGCAGGCTATTGAGCGGCTTTGCCAGCTGATGCGGGTTCTGCTGGATAAAGCGGTTGGCGATTTCACCAATCCGTGAATTGAAGCGGTAGGTGGTGTCTAGATCGCTGCGATCGCCTTCGCCAAAATAGTGATGGAATGCGGTCGTCAGCGAAAGCTGCGCCCCGCTGAAGCGATAGATAGCCTGCCAGTCGTCACCCACCGCAAACAGCGAAGTATGCTTATTTTGCGCCCGTAGCGCCGAAAGCAGCGCTGCGCGCTGCGGAGATATGTCCTGAAACTCATCCACCAGAATATGTTTCCACGGGCTGACAAAGCGCCCCTTCTCCAGAATGATGATGGCCTGGTGGATTAGGCCGGAAAAATCGACGGCATTTTCCGCTTTCAGCGCGGTTTTCCAGGCCTTCAGCAGCGGCGCCATCAGCTTGACCCGCTTCGAAAACAGATCGCGGATCGCCTCCGGCGCGCTTTCAATCATCTCTGCCTGCGTTCCGCCGTGCATTCGCATCAGGCTGACCCAGCGGTCAAGCCGTGAACCCAGCCGACGCGCCAGTTTGTCATCCTGCCAGAAGCTGCCCTCCGGCACGTCCCAGTCGAGCTCCTCCTCGAGCCACTGGCGCCACCCTTTCGCCTGCGCCTTTTTCTCACTGCACTGCTGGCGCCACGTTTTGATAAACAGCGCCTGGCGCGCCTGCGCGTCGTTTTCCAGCTTACTGATAGCAGGCACTTTTTTACTGCCCTGCTGAATAATATGCAGGGCAAGGGCATGGAAGGTTCTGGCCGTGATATCCCGGGTATGCAGACGTTCCTGGATCCGTTCGTCCATCTCCTGGGCAGCCTTGCGGCCAAAGGCCAGAAGCAGAATTTGATCGGCGACCGCTTCCCCGGTCGTCAGCAGCCAGCCGGCACGCGCAACCAGCACCGACGTTTTACCGCTACCGGCCCCCGCCAGCACCAGCAGCGACTGCTCGCCGTTGACCACCGCGCGCGCCTGAGCCGGATTAAGCGGAGATGACTCCACCGTACTGAAAAAGTCGGCGTATTGGGTGAGCATGGCGTCCGTCCAGGCCTGGTTATGGGCGAGTCGGCTTTTATCCTTATCATTCAGCCAGGCCTGGCACTGGCGCCAGGCGTCGCGACAATTGTCAAACTCCTCAAGACGCGCCACGGATAACGGCAGCGCCGAGAGTGCCTGCCGGATCTTTTGCTGCAACCCGGCGGTCTGCTGACGGGTGAGCCACGAATGCTGCGCGTTGCTTTGCGCGATATCGTCCAACACCTTTTGAAGCACTCCGGCGGCAATCACGCTCATATCCTGACTCCACTGCTGCCAGAGCGCGTTCAGGTGATGGTGGAAACGCTGGGTTTCTGCCCACTCGGTGCCGTGAAGACGCACGACTTTATCGTCAGGCAGTACGAACTCGAGTTCGCCCCACACCAGCCCGCGTTTGCAGTGGATAGCCAGAAGCTGATTAAACGGAATAAGGTATTCGTGGCGTTCTCCAGAGACTTTTACCCCGGCATTAAGGAGAACCACCCGGTCGTAAGGGTGTTGCGCCAGACGTTTGCCTAACGACGTTGCTTTCAGTTCCATGTTCCGCCAAATCCACGAAGAGATAATTTACCTGACAGTGTAACTGCCAGTTTTAAGGTGCTCCAGCCTAAAAAAACGTTACAATCATTGGGCGTTAATTTTATCGAAAGGAAGTGAGGGTTTATGCGTACCGTTCTGAATGTGTTGAATTTTGTGCTGGGCGGTTTTGCCACCACCCTTTCCTGGCTTTTTGCCACGCTGGTGAGCATCGTCCTGATTTTTACGCTCCCCCTGACTCGCTCCTGCTGGGAAATCACAAAACTCTCCTTCGTCCCCTACGGGAATGAAGCCATCCACGTTGACGAGCTGAATCCGGAGAGCAAAAACGCCCTGATGAATACGGGGGGTACCCTACTTAACATTCTGTGGCTGATTTTCTTCGGCTGGTGGCTCTGCATCATGCATATTTTTGCGGGTATTGCGCAGTGCATCACGATTATTGGTATTCCGGTGGGGATCGCGAACTTTAAGATCGCCGCTATCGCTCTTTGGCCCGTCGGGCGCAGGGTTGTTCCGGTCGAAGTGGCCCAGGCGGCGCGTGAAGCCAATGCGCGTCGTCGTTTTCAGTAACTAAGGACTGGCCGCGTTTATGCTAAGCCCACTGCTTCGCCGTTATACCTGGAACAGCACCTGGCTTTATAACGTCAGGATATTTATCGCACTCTGCGGCACGGTTGCCCTGCCCTGGTGGCTGAATGACGTCAAGCTCACCATCCCGCTCACGCTGGGCGTCGTGGCCGGGGCGCTGGCGGACCTGGACGATCGTCTGGCCGGGCGTTTACGCAACCTGGTCATCACGCTCGTCTGCTTTTTTATTGCGTCAGCGTCCGTTGAGTTACTTTTCCCCTGGCCCTGGCTGTTTGCCCTGGGTCTGACGCTCTCAACCAGCGGGTTTATTTTGCTGGGCGGCCTCGGGCAGCGCTATGCCACTATCGCGTTTGGCGCCCTGCTGATCGCCATCTATACCATGCTGGGCGCATCCCTCTACGACCAGTGGTACCAGCAGCCGGTTCTGCTGCTGCTTGGCGCCATCTGGTATAACCTGCTGACCTTAACCGGTCATCTGATCTTCCCTGTTCGTCCTCTGCAGGACAACCTTGCCCGCAGCTTTGAGCAGCTAGCCCACTATCTGGAACTGAAATCCCGGCTGTTCGACCCGGATATCGAGGAAGAAAGCCAGGCGCCGCTCTACGATCTGGCGCTGGCAAATGGTCAACTGGTCGCCACCCTTAACCAGACAAAAGCCTCTCTGCTGACCCGTCTGCGCGGCGATCGCGGTCAGCGCGGAACGCGAAGAACCTTACACTACTATTTTGCCGCCCAGGACATTCATGAACGCGCCAGCTCCTCGCACGTCCAGTATGCCGCCCTGCGAGAGAAGTTCCGCTACAGTGACGTGATGTTCCGCTTCCAGCGCCTGCTCTCCATGCAGTCCCAGGCGTGTCAGCAGCTCTCGCGCTCCATTCTGCTGCGCACGCCCTATCAGCATGACCCACGTTTTGAACGCGTATTTAGCCATCTTGATGCGGCACTCGACCGCGTTCAGGCCAGCGGAACGTCACCGGAACACATTAAAGCGCTGGGCTTTCTGCTGAACAACCTGCGGGCGATTGACGCACAGCTGGCGACCATCGAGTCCGAGCAGGCGATGGCGCTTCCGGGCAGTGAAGTCGACAATCAGCTTGCTGATGACAGCGTGCACAGTTTTAGCGATATGTGGCTACGCCTGAGCCGCAACTTTACCCCGGAGTCGGCTCTCTTCCGCCACGCGGTGAGAATGTCGCTGGTGCTGTGCGTGGGTTATGCCTTTATCCAGATAACCGGGCTGCATCATGGCTACTGGATCCTGCTGACCAGCCTGTTCGTCTGCCAGCCGAACTATAACGCCACCCGACACCGTCTTGCGCTGCGCATTATCGGCACGCTGGTCGGCGTCGCAATCGGCCTGCCGGTGCTTTATTTCGTGCCTTCCGTCGAAGGGCAGCTGATTCTGATCGTGATCACCGGCGTGCTGTTTTTCGCGTTTCGCAACGTGCAGTACGCCCATGCCACCATGTTCATCACGCTGCTGGTGCTGCTCTGCTTTAATCTGCTGGGTGAAGGGTTTGAAGTCGCCCTGCCACGCGTGATTGATACGCTGATTGGCTGCGCGATTGCCTGGGCCGCGGTCAGCTTTATCTGGCCGGACTGGCGTTTTCGCAATTTGCCGCGCGTGGTAGACAGGGCGATGAATGCCAACTGTCGTTACCTTGACGCAATTCTGGAGCAGTACCACCAGGGCCGCGATAACCGTCTGGCTTACCGGATAGCACGTCGCGACGCGCATAACAGTGATGCTGAACTGGCCTCCGTTGTCTCTAACATGTCAACGGAGCCGCGCGCCACGGCTGAGATTCGTGAGACAGCGTTCCGCCTGCTCTGCCTGAACCATACCTTCACCAGCTATATTTCGACGCTGGGGGCCCACCGCGAGAAGCTCACTAACCCAGCGGTTCTCAACCTCCTCGATGACGCCGTCTGCTATGTCGATGATGCGCTTCATCACCGCCCGGCCGATGAACCGCGCGTTCGACAGGCTCTGGATGAACTGGCTCAACGCATTGCGCATCTTGACCCGGGAAACGACAGCAAAGCGCCGCTGGTTCTTCAGCAGATAGGCCTGCTGATCGCTCTGCTGCCTGAAATTTGCCGGCTGCAACAGCACATCGCTACCTGGAGGAACGACTCTCCTGCGGCTCAGGCAGCGCATTAAACCACTCCGTCAGCTCCCGGCGGATACCTGCCGGGAGTGCCGCCTCATGCAGCCCTTCGATTGCCCCTTCCAGCGCAAAGAGCACTTTTATACTGAGTGCTTTATTCTTTGCCCGCATCTTCAGCCAGCTCGCTCTGGCGCCCAGCGCCCGCAGCGTTTCTTCATTGGTGATACCGGCTTCATAGAGCAAGACTTCAAGCTGAAAGGTCAGGTTCGGCAGATCCTTAAGACGGTTTCGTTGATGACGCTGGTAGCGCTCTTTCCTTGCCGCACTGAGTGCAAACGAGGAGAGCTGAAGCAACCGCTCCCTGTCCTGCCATAATCCGTCATCCACACGATAATAGTTGAGCAGCACCGGGCGGCCTCGCTTCATCAACGTCAAGAAGGAGGAAGCATTTTTTACACAGTATTTTGCACTCTCTTCACACGCGCGAAGGTAAAGTTCGCCATCGGACACCATGGCAAAGACCGCATCATCGACCGCCAGGGTGTAACCGCCAAACAGCGCGCGATGATGAATCTCGCCCAACGGAGAGAGGTATTCCTGGGATTTATAAATCCGTTCATAAGATATCTTTTTCATGATATTTCCCTTCAAAATCATAGGCTAACAACGAAATTTCTTACTAGCGGATCCGTTAGCAGGAAAATAGGCAACTTATCGTCGTTGAGCAAGATGATTTTTCGAGGGGCATCAAGATTGAATGAATTTTGCGAGTCGCTTTCCGAAAATGAGGTTGATCTTTGGGTATACAGGGGTTACTGTATATCCATACAGTAACTACAGGGCTGGAATGAATATGCACACTTCAGGCTATGCAAATCGCGCAATCTCTCTCTCTTCTGCCGCAGGCAATGTCGCGCAGAATTCCGTCGAGCGTGTTTCCACAGGGCTTATCAGTGAAGTGGTTTATCGTGAAGACCAGCCCTTGTTAACGCAACTTCTGTTACTGCCGTTATTACAACAGCTCGGTCAGCAATCGCGCTGGCAGCTTTGGCTCACGCCACAGCAAAAGCTGAGTCGCGAGTGGGTTCAGTCCGCTGGCCTGCCGCTGACCAAGGTCATGCAGATTAATCAGCTCTCGCCTTGCGATACCGTTGAGTCGATGATCCGCGCGTTACGCACAGGAAATTACAGCGTGGTGATTGGTTGGTTACCAGAAGAATTGACGGAAGAGGAACATTTCCGCCTGACTGAAGCCGCTGAAGAAGGGAATGCGATCGGGTTCATTATGCGTCCGGTTCGATCGGATTCTTACCGCAGAGGACAACTTTCTGGGCTAAAAATTCACTCAAATTTGTATCATTGAGTGAAATTAAGATTTTTCCTGGAATTTTTTTTGACCGCTAGATGGGATTTTAGTTCCCGGCCTTAAAATTGCGGCAAGGCTTGTCTGGTGCGGTTCTCCTTAATTTTATTGCACAAAATTCGTTCAAAAAATGTTAAATAATCGGTATACGGAACTTTTTTTTTCATATGCCTGACGGACTTCACACTTGTAAGTTTTCAGCTACGTTGTAGACTTTACATCGCCAGGGGTGCTCGGCCTAAGCCGAAGATATCGGTAGATTTATATTTGACCACGCCCCCCGGTGAAGGATTTAACCGTGATTCTCTCTTGAGACTTTCATGGCGAATTTTGGATGATAACGAGGCGCAAAAAATGAAAAAGACAGCTATCGCGATTGCAGTGGCACTGGCTGGCTTCGCTACCGTAGCGCAGGCCGCTCCGAAAGATAATACCTGGTATGCAGGTGGTAAACTGGGCTGGTCTCAGTTCCACGACACCGGCTGGTACAACAGCAGCCTGAACAATGATGGCCCAACTCACGAGAGCCAGCTTGGTGCAGGTGCGTTCGGTGGCTATCAGGTTAACCCGTATGTTGGTTTTGAAATGGGTTACGACTGGTTAGGTCGTATGCCATACAAAGGCGACACCGTAAACGGCGCTTTCAAAGCACAGGGCGTTCAGCTGACCGCTAAACTGGGTTACCCAGTAACTGACGATCTGGACGTGTACACCCGTCTGGGCGGCATGGTATGGCGCGCTGACTCCAGCAACAGCATCGCTGGCGACGACCATGACACCGGTGTTTCCCCAGTATTCGCTGGTGGCGTTGAGTGGGCTATGACCCGTGACATCGCTACCCGTCTGGAATACCAGTGGGTTAACAACATCGGCGACGGCAACACCGTTGGTGTTCGTCCAGACAACGGAATGCTGAGCGTAGGTGTTTCCTACCGTTTCGGCCAGCAGGAAGAAGCAGCACCAGTTGTTGCTCCAGCGCCGGCTCCAGCTCCAGAAGTACAGACCAAGCACTTCACTCTGAAGTCTGACGTTCTGTTCAACTTCAACAAAGCGACTCTGAAACCAGAAGGCCAGCAGGCACTGGATCAGCTGTACACCCAGTTGAGCAACCTGGATCCTAAAGACGGTTCTGTAGTGGTTCTGGGCTTCACCGACCGTATCGGTTCTGACGCTTACAACCAGAAACTGTCTGAGAAACGTGCTCAGTCTGTTGTTGATTACCTGATCTCTAAAGGTATCCCAGCTAACAAGATCTCCCCACGTGGTATGGGCGAATCTAACCCAGTTACTGGCAACACCTGTGACAACGTGAAAGCTCGCGCTGCACTGATCGACTGCCTGGCTCCAGATCGTCGCGTAGAGATCGAAGTTAAAGGCATCAAAGACGTTGTAACTCAGCCAGCGGCATAAGTTATCGTCTTATAAAAAAACCCCGCAATGCGGGGTTTTTTATTGTCTGAAGAAAAGTAAAAAAATCTACTTTTTACCCAACAGCGCCTGAAGGTCGTTCTTCAGTGTCGACATCTGGTTGGCGTACTTCTCTTTATGTTCTGCATCCTCAATCAACTGCACGATGGTTTCCGACAGCGTTTTACCCCGTCGTTGTGCCAGCCCGGCCAGGCGCTGCCAGACAACAAATTCCAGGTCGATTGATTTTTTGCGAGTGTGCTGGTGCTCAGCATTAAAATGCCGTTTGCGTCGCGCGCGGATAGTTTGCTTCATCCGGTTTAACAACGCAGGATTAATGTGTTTCTCAATCCAGCCGTTGACCTGTACCGGTTCGTTTTCGAGGGTCAGCAAAATATCCACGGCTTCTTGCGCAGCGCTGGCTTCGATGTAGCAGGTGATCAGCTCCCCTTCACGGTGCTTTTTGACCAGGTACTTCCATTTCCAGCCGCTTTCGAGATTTTCCAGTTGTTGATATTTCATTGCGATCTCAGTGTTACCACGTAACTCTGTTCAGAATATCAGTTTTTTAGCAATCTGCTGAAAAGAAATCATATCCTGTGAGTGAATGCAGCCAATCACCCTGTCGAAATCCCCAATCCTGCTTGGGTAGAGCCCCCCGCTTACGGTATACTCCACGCTTTTACATCTGACTAAAAAACATCAACTTTGACCATTACGAAACTTGCATGGCGTGACCTTGTTCCGGATACCGAAAGTTATCAGGAACTGTTTGCACAGCCAGATCTCGCAAAAGAACACGAATTCATCCTTAGCGATACGCAGCCCCGTTTGCATTATGCGCTGGAGCAGGTATTAAGCCCCTGGGCAACTGCGCCTTTCATGCTGCTCAAAGCCCCGGAAGAAGCGGAATACCTGACGTTGTTCGGGGATGCCGTGCGTCAGCTAAAGCCGGAAGCGAACGCCGTTTTTGGCGGCCAGTATCGTATCGCTGGACATGATGTAACTTTCGAACCGGCGGCGCAGGCTGACGGCCTTTTTGCCGCTAAGGGCGAGGTGATTACCGCGAACTGGGTCGAGGCTGAACAACTCTTTGGTTGTCTGCGCCAGTTTAACGGCGAGCTTTCGCTGCAGCCGGGGCTGGTACATCGCGCAAATGGCGGTGTCCTGATCATCTCGCTGCGTACCCTGCTCTCGCAGCCGCTGCTGTGGATGCGTCTGAAAACCATCGTGCATCAGCAGCGTTTCGACTGGGTTGGCTACGATGAGTCTCGTCCTCTGCCTGTCTCGGTTCCGTCTATGCCGCTGTCATTAACCGTCGTGCTGACGGGCGACCGTGAATCGCTGGCAGACTTCCAGGAAATGGATCCTGAACTGGCTGAACAGGCGGTGTATAGCGAATACGAAGACAATATCCAGATTGCCGATGCCGACGATATGGCGCAGTGGTGCCAGTGGGTGATGGCCGTTGCTGAACGTTTTGCACTGCCAACGCCTGCGGCTGACGCATGGCCAGGCCTGATCCGCGAAGCGGTGCGTTATACCGGTGACCAGGAAACGCTGCCACTCTGCCCGCTCTGGATCGGCAAACAGCTGCGTGAAGTGGGCGTGGTGAGCGGTAGCGGTGCGTTCACCGGGGAGCAGCTCACCCAGATGCTGGCTCAGCGTGAGTGGCGGGAAGGCTATCTTGCTGACCGTATGCAGGATGAAATTCTGCTGGAACAAATTCTGGTGGAAACCGAAGGCGAACGCGTCGGACAGATCAACGCCCTGTCGGTGATTGAATTCCCTGGCCATCCGCGCGCGTTCGGGGAGCCGTCCCGTATTAGCTGCGTTGTGCATATTGGCGATGGCGAGTTTACCGACATCGAACGCAAAGCCGAGCTGGGCGGAAACATTCACGCCAAAGGCATGATGATCATGCAGGCGTTTTTGATGTCTGAACTGCAGCTTGAGCAGCAGATCCCCTTCTCCGCCTCGCTGACGTTTGAGCAGTCCTACAGCGAAGTGGATGGCGATAGCGCCTCTATGGCTGAACTGTGTGCCTTAATCAGCGCCCTGGCGGAAGTGCCCATCAATCAGAACATCGCGATCACCGGTTCGGTGGATCAATTCGGTCGTGCGCAGCCTGTGGGTGGCCTCAACGAAAAAATTGAAGGCTTCTTCTCTATCTGTCAGCAGCGCGGTTTAAACGGCAAGCAGGGTGTGATTATTCCGGCTCCCAACGCACGCCATTTAAGCCTCAGCCAGGAGATTCTGGATGCGGTTGAACAAGAGCAGTTCGCTATCTGGGCCATCGAAGGGATTGAGGATGCACTACCCTTACTGACAAACCTGGTATGGGATGGCGAAGGGCAAACCACCCTGATGCAGACTATCCAGGAGCGCATTGCTCAGGCAACACAGCAGGATGCTCGTCACCGTTATCCATGGCCGTTACGCTGGCTGGGCTGGTTTAGTTCGAACTGATCGGACTTGTTCAGCGTACACGTGTTAGCTATCCTGCGTCCTTCACTAAAATAAGGCTTACTGAGAACATGGTAGATAAACGCGAATCCTATACAAAAGAAGATCTTCTTGCCTCTGGTCGCGGTGAACTGTTTGGCGCGAAAGGCCCACAGTTACCGGCCCCGAACATGCTGATGATGGACCGTGTCGTGAAAATGACCGAAACCGGCGGCAACTTCGATAAGGGTTACGTAGAAGCAGAACTCGATATCAACCCGGACCTGTGGTTCTTCGGCTGCCACTTTATTGGCGATCCGGTAATGCCTGGCTGTCTGGGTCTGGATGCCATGTGGCAGCTGGTTGGCTTCTATCTGGGCTGGCTGGGTGGTGAAGGTAAAGGCCGCGCGCTGGGCGTAGGCGAAGTAAAATTCACCGGCCAGGTTCTGCCTACGGCGAAGAAAGTGACCTATCGTATTCACTTCAAGCGCATCGTTAACCGCCGCCTGATTATGGGCCTGGCAGATGGCGAAGTGCTGGTAGACGGTCGTCTGATCTATAGCGCAAGCGACCTGAAGGTTGGCCTGTTCCAGGACACGTCCGCGTTCTGATCGTGCTTTCGCACCTCCAGAAAGGCGAAACCTCCGCATTGCGGAGGTTTCTTTTTTGAAAGAGACGTTATCAGGCTATGAGTGCCCTGTCGCCGATGGCTTCTCGCCAGCCTCCAAGCCATTGTGACCTTTGATTTATCGTCTGATAAGGACACATTTCTTTAGAACGTCCAGCGATGCCGGCCTGATAACCACGTTGATGAGCCCGTTCCAGGCGATCTCGTTTCTGTCTCTTCATGCCTCGTTTCCCTCATTCTTTTGTCTGGTGGAAAGAAAACAGTGTCTGCACTATCTGCACAGGCACAGATAACGAATACCCCGAATTAGTCGCATCGTCAATGTTCAAAATTCATACGGGTGTCATATTTGTGAGCTAGCTGGAAGTTCATTTGTACAAAAATTGTGACGTGGCACAAGTAACAACCTGAGTTGAAAACGAAAAAAAACCGCAATCAGCGACAGACCGATTGCGGTTTCTGATGATGAATTTTACTTATGGCAGCCGGGAAATCTCTCTTGCGATACTGGCCGACTCCTGCGCCCATCCCTGAGCCAGGACTTTCACCATTTCGTCATAGCCATCTTTCTGCTGCTTCAGCTCCAGATGGAAAGGACGCTTAATCAGCTGCCCCTGATGGTTCAGCAACCACTCCCCGCTGATGACCACCGCTCCGTCATAACGGCCGTGGAAGCCCGTTACGTTGACGTTCAGCGTATCCTGATCGTTACCCAGCGGCTGCGACGCGACTACCCACCCCGGAAGCTGGCTGCCCAGATTGGCCACCAGCGTGTTGCGCAGCTGCTGATCCAGCGGGCTGGCCCACAGGTTGTTGGCCGCAATCACGTATTTCACGTCGCTGGTCTGATAGACCACGCCGTTTCCTGCCAGATAATCCGGCACGGCGACCTGCTCAACCCACAGCTGGCGGTTTCCCTGACTGGCCGTGCTTTGCCCACCGCTGTGGGTTGCCACAGGCAGCTGATAATAGCTTTTATTATCTCCCCCTGAACTGCACGCCGTTAACAGCAGAGCGCCAATCATCAATAGCCATTTTTTCATTCTTTTGCCCTCTTCGGCTCAGGATCCTTTTTATCTTTCGCTTCGAACACCAGCGCATTACTCTTCTCGTTGAGCGTTTTCAGCACCGGCTGCAGTTCACGCAGGACCTGATCAAGACGCTGCATATCTGCCACCATCTTGTTATAGGCCGCTGATCCCGGCTGGAAGCCCTGCATACTGCGGTTCAGCTCACGCAGCGTTTTCTGCATGTCCTGCGGCAGCTGCTGCATGCTCTGGCTCGCCGTAATCTTGTTGATGTTATCCAGCGTGGTTTGCAGACGGCGCATCGTTGCCTGGCTTTCGCTCAGCGAGTTTGTTGCCGCTTCAATCATCGGATTCAGTGGCAGATTGTTGATCTTATCCAGCGTCTCCATCAGACGCTGCTGGATCTGCGCCAGACCGCTGCTTACCGTTGGGATGATCTTGTAGCCACCGAATTCACGGATACCGGTAATCGGCGGTGCTTTCGGGTAGAAGTCCATATCCACATACAGCGCACCGGTGACCAGGTTGCCGGTTTTCAGCGACCCGCGCAGACCGCGTTCCATCAGCTGGGTGATATGAGTCGCGATATCCTGATTTTCACCAATCTGATTAAGCAGACGCTCCGGTTCAATGCGGATCAGTACCGGAATGCGGTAATCATCATCCAGCACCTGCTGAAGGCCCGGGACGAAGAACGGCACTTGCCCAACCGTACCGAGACGAATGCCCCGGAATTCAACAGGCGCCCCCGGCTGCAGGCCGCGAACGGAGTCTTTAAAGAACATCAGGAAGTCAACGTGATCGGTATAGAGCGCATCCTGAATGCTTTTTTGATCGTCAAAGAGACGGAAAGCGGTGTTCTCTGCGACCGGCTGCCCTAAATCCAGGCCCTCCGGCACGTCAAAACTCACGCCGCCACCAAACAGCGTGGTCAGCGAACCCATTTCAACGCGCATGCCTGCCGAAGTCAGATCCACCGCGATCCCGCTGTCTTTCCAGAAGCGGACGTTGCTGGTAACTAGGCGATCGTTTGGCGCATTAATGAAGAGCTGATAGCTGATCGCGCGTTTCTGCGGATCGAACGTGCTTTTCTCAACCGACCCGACGCGGTAGCCGCGAAACAGAACCGGGTCGCCCGCCGTGAGCTGACCGGCTTTTTTGCTGTCGAGGATCACGCGGATGCCCTTGGCATCAGGCGGTGCAAGCGGCGGTGAATCCAGAAGCTGGTATTGGGCCGGCTGGTTACCCTTAGCGCCCGGCTGCAGCTCAATGTAGGCACCCGAGAGCAGCGTCCCCAGGCCGCTGATCCCTTCACGCCCCACCTGCGGCTTAACGACCCAGAAAACGGAATCGCCGTGCAGCAGTTTTTCCATGCCGGCATTCAGGCGCGCCTTAATTTCCACATGGGTTAAATCGTCGGTCAGGGTTGCGCTTTCCACCACGCCCACATCCACGCTACGGCTTTTGATGGTCGTTTTACCGCCCTCAATCCCCTCGGCATTGGTGGTTATCAGCGTCACTTCCGGCCCCTGATGGCTGTAATGATAAAACAGGATCCAGGCACCGATCAGCGCAGTCACGATGGGAAAAATCCACACCGGAGACCAGTTTTTGACCTTCTGCACTTTCGCCTCTCCACTCTTATTTTCCATGCTCTTACTCTTCCTCATGGCTTGATTCAGGCTCACGATCCCACGATAAACGAGGGTCGAAGGTCATGGCCGCAAACATGGTCATGATCACGACCAGTGCAAACATTAAAGCCCCCATCGCAGGATAAATACTCATCAAACCGCCCATCCGCACCAGCGCAGAGAGAACGGCGATGACAAACACGTCAATCATTGACCAGCGTCCGACAAACTCGACCACTTCATAAATCAGGTGCATGCGTTCGCTGTCGCGTTTCCCATGACCTTTCGCATCCCAACAGAGCCAGGCGATGGCGATCATTTTTAAGGTAGGCACCATAATACTGGCGATAAAAATGACGCCAGCGACCGGATAGGAACCTTCGCCCCAGAGCAGTATCACCCCGGCCAGGATCGTCGAGGGCATTTTGTCGCCGAGCAAATCGGTGATCATGATTGGCAGAATATTGGCTGGCAGATACAGCATGACGGACGTGACCAGCAGCGCCATCGTCCACTGCAGGCTATTTTTACGGCGCACGTGCCCTTTCGTTTCGCAGCGCGGACAAACGTCGAGATCGGCGGGCAGCACGGCGGTACAGCACGGGCACGAGCGAAGCCCCTGACGAATGCCGGGCACGCCGACCTTCACCGTCTGCGCAAGCGTTGGTGCCGGGGCGATATCATCCCACGCCCAGCGTCTGTCCACGCACTGGAAAGCGCGCAGCTGCAGAACGCAGTACAGACACCAGGGAATAAAGCTGCTGCCAATCCCCACGTCGCCGTAGGCCATCAGCTTCACGAAACTGACCAGGATCCCCGCCAGAAAGATCTCGGCCATCCCCCAGCTTTTGAGCTGAAACAGAATACGCGCAAGTCGGATTTTCAGCGGTGCCGGCATCCTGACGCGGTTCACCAGCAAAAGGATGACGACCAGGCAAAAAGCCGGGACTATCTGGACAAACAGGAGAAAGAAGGTCCCCAGGCTGGCGTAATCTTCCGAGAACATCACGCCCGGGATTTCAAGCAGATCCACCTGACTGGTGATCCCCCCCACCTTCATATAGATGAAGGGGAAGAGATTAGAGAGCAGCAGCATGAACAGTGCTGCCAGCGCGTAAGCAGTAGGACGCTGCCGCGGCGCGTCCCACTCGGTTGTCAACGTCGCGCCACAGCGTGGACACAGGGCTTTATGTCCGTGACCAAGCTCTGGCAACGCCACGAGCATATCGCATTGCGAGCATAAAATATGCCTGTCGGCATGGTGCTGGTCACACATATGTTATCCCTGTTTATGCGCCGTTTTTCAGAGACTCAAGGTACTCCCAGCGCTCAAAGGCGTCTTCCAGGGCTTTTTCAGCCGCGGACATTTCAGCCAATACTTTCTGAGTATAGTCATGCGATTGGGTAAAGAATGACGCATCAGCAACCTGTTTTTGCAGATCCTCAAGCGCAGCCTCCAGCTCTTCAAGACGCTGCGGTAGCCCCTCCAGTTCGCGCTGCAGGTTATAGCTTAGTTTAGCCGAGGTTTTCTTGACAGTTTCTGCTTTTGTTACAGCAGGTTCAGAACTTATTTTGGACTTTGACTGTTTCGTCGCCAGCGACTGTGCCTGCTGCCCTTTTGCATCGTGATAACCGCCGACATATTGACCAATTCGCCCTTCACCTTCGAAGATCCAGCACTCGGTCACGGTGTTGTCAACGAACTGACGATCGTGGCTGACCAGCATCACGGTGCCCTGATAACCGTCAATCAGTTCTTCCAGCAGTTCCAGCGTTTCGACATCCAGATCGTTGGTCGGTTCATCGAGGATCAGCAGGTTGCTTGGCTTCAGGAACAGGCGCGCCAGCAGAAGACGGTTGCGCTCACCGCCTGACAGCGCGCGCACCGGCGTCATGGCACGCTTCGGATGGAACAGAAAGTCCTGCAGGTAGCCCAGCACGTGGCGCGGCTTGCCGTTCACCATCACTTCCTGCTTGCCTTCGGCGAGGTTGTCCATCACCGTACGGTCCGGATCCAGCTCCGCGCGGTGCTGGTCGAAGTAGGCGACCTCCAGCTTGGTCCCGCAGTGAATGCGGCCGCTGTCGGCCTGCAGCTGGCCGAGCATCAGTTTCAGCAGCGTGGTTTTACCGCAGCCGTTCGGGCCAATCAGGGCGATTTTGTCGCCGCGCTGAACCTGTGCCGAGAAGTCTTTCACCAGCACTTTACCGTCAACCTGATAGTTAACGTTTTCCATTTCAAAGACAATCTTGCCGGAACGGGACGCCTCTTCCACCTGCATTTTAGCGCTGCCCATCACTTCACGGCGTTCGCTGCGCTCGCGACGCATCGCCTTCAGGGCGCGCACGCGGCCTTCGTTACGGGTACGGCGGGCTTTGATGCCCTGGCGGATCCAGACCTCTTCCTGCGCCAGCTTGCGGTCAAACTCCGCATTCTGCAGCTCTTCCACGCGCAGGTTTTCTTCTTTTTCCAGCAGATACGTATCGTAATCGCCGGGATAGGTCACCAGCTTGCCGCGGTCGAGATCGACAATGCGCGTCGCCATATTGCGAATAAACGAACGGTCGTGCGAGATAAAGATGATGGTGCCGCTGAAGGTTTTCAGGAAGCCTTCCAGCCAGTCGATCGCTTCGATATCCAGGTGGTTCGTCGGTTCGTCCAGCAGCAGCACCTTCGGCCCGCTGACCAGCGCACGACCCAGGGCGGCTTTACGCAGCCAGCCGCCGGAGAGCGCCGACAGCTCCATGTCGGGTTCCAGCCCGAGCTGCGCCAGCACTTCATTAATGCGGTTTTCAAGCTGCCACAGACCGTGGTGATCGAGCATCTCCTGCACTTTTGCCAGTTCGTTGAGGTTTTTGTCGCTCGGATCGGTCATCACCAGATGCGAAATCTCGTGATAGCGCTTCAGGTATTCAGCCTGCTCGGAGATCCCTTCCGCCACGAAATCGTACACGCTGCCGGTCACGTGACGCGGTGGATCCTGCTGCAGGCGGGAGACAATCAGATCCTGTTCGTAAACAATGCGCCCGTCATCCAGGCCCTGTTCGCGGTTAAGGATTTTCATCAGCGTGGATTTACCCGCGCCGTTACGGCCCACCAGACAGACGCGCTCGTTATCTTCGATGTGCAGCTCTGCATTGTCGAGAAGCGGTGAGTCGCTGAAAGAGAGCCACGCGCCGTGCATACTAATTAAAGACATTTATTTTTCCTTTCAGACCGCGGTAATCAACCAGCAGTTATGGATTTGACGGTTACGGGCAAAGTCCTGAGACAGCGTTTTTTGGCTGATTTCTTGTGCTTTCAGTCCCAGGGCTGCTAAGCCGTCATGATCCATACGGAAGCCGCGTTTGTTGTTCGAGAACATAATGGTGCCGCCTTTACGCAGCAGGCGCTTCAGGTCGGTCATCAGGCGCAGGTGATCGCGTTGAACGTCAAAGCTATCTTCCATACGCTTGGAGTTGGAGAAGGTCGGCGGATCGATAAAGATCAGGTCGAACTGCTCGTCGGTGTCGCGCAGCCAGCCCAGCACGTCAGCCTGCATCAGGCGATGCTGACGCCCGGTTAAGCCGTTAAGACGCAGGTTGCGCTCCGCCCACTCCAGATAGGTGCGGGACATATCCACCGTGGTGGTGCTGCGCGCGCCGCCCAGACCCGCATGCACGCTGGCGCTGCCGGTATAGGAGAAGAGATTCAGGAAGTCCTTGCCCTTGCTCATCTGGCCCAGCATGCGGCGGGCGATACGGTGGTCGAGGAACAGGCCGGTATCCAGATAGTCGGTCAGGTTGACCCACAGGCGGGCGTTATATTCGCCCACTTCGATAAAGTCGCCCTTCTCGCCCATCTTCTGGTACTGATTTTTCCCTTTCTGACGCTCGCGGGTTTTCAGCACCAGCTTGTTTGGCGCAATACCCAGCACGGCGATGGTGGCGGCAATAACGTCCAGCATGCGCTGACGCGCTTTTTGCGCATCAATGGTTTTCGGCGGCGCATATTCCTGAATCACCACCCAATCCGCGTAGCGGTCAACCGCCACGTTGTACTCCGGCAGGTCGGCATCATACAGGCGGTAGCATTCAATGCCCTCCTGCTTCGCCCACTTCTCAAATTTCTTCAGGTTCTTGCGCAGACGGTTAGCGTAATCTTCCGCCACGCCGGACGGCTTGCTGTCGGCCGCCTTCTCCGCCAGATGGTAGTTTTTCTGCACGCAGTCCAGCGGGCCGTTTTTCGCCTTAAACTGGCGGTCGGCGCGCAGCTGCAGGCAGCTCAACAGTTCCGGCGAGGCGCTGAACAGAGACAGGTTCCAGCCGCCGAAGTGGTCCTTCATGTTGCGGCCCAGCAGGCTGTGCAGGGCAATCAGCGCCGGTTCGCTGTCGAGACGTTCGCCGTATGGCGGGTTGCTGATCACGGTACCGTACGGGCCTTTTGGCAGCGGGTTGGTCAGGTTTGCCACGTCTTTTACTTCGAAGGTGACCAGCTCGCCGATACCGGCACGGCGGGCGTTGCTGCGCGCGCGCTCAATGACGCGAGGATCGCTATCGGAGCCGTAGAAATGAGAGGTATATTCCGCCAGCCCCTTACGTGCGCGGGTCTGCGCGTCATCTTTGACTTCTTTCCAGAGCGCTTCATCGTGCTGCGCCCAGCCTTTGAAGCCCCACTGGCCGCGATGCAACCCCGGGGCGCGGTCGGTGGCCAGCATGGCCGCTTCAATCAGCAGGGTACCGGAACCGCACATCGGGTCGAGCAGCGGCGTGCCCGGCTGCCAGCCGGAGCGCATCACAATGGCGGCCGCCAGGGTCTCTTTGATGGGTGCCATGCCGGTACGATCGCGGTAGCCGCGCAGGTGCAGGCCCGCACCGCTCAGATCGAGAGAGATACTCGCCGTGTCGCCGTTCAGCCAGACGTTAATACGCAGATCCGGGTTTTCACGATCGACGTTCGGACGTTCCTTATTTTTACGCGTAAAGCAGTCCACAATGGCGTCTTTTACGCGCAGGGCACCGTACTGGCTGTTGCGGATCTCGTCGTTCACGCCGTTGAAATGGACCGCAAAGGTGGCATTCGGGGTGAAGATCTCTGTCCAGTCGATCATCTGTACGCCGGTGTAGAGGTCAAGGTCGCTATAAACCTTGCACTCCTTCATCGGCAGCATGATGCGCGACGCCAGGCGGCTCCACATCAGGCTCTGGTAAATAAGCCGCGTGTCGCCCTCAAAATGGACACCACCCTGAACCACCTGACACTCTTGTGCGCCCAGGCTTTCCAGTTCAGTTTTTAACAGCTCTTCCAGCCCACGGGCCGTACTGGCAAACAGAGAATTCATATCGTCACTTTTACTCTTAGAAAATTGTCGCGCATTATAGCTAATATGGCGTGTATGTCATAAAGTTGAAGGCTTATTTTCATTCGAGGGAGTGTGCAGTGGCGACGTTATCCAGGCTTTTTATTCATCCGGTGAAATCCATGCGCGGCATCGGCGTCTCTCACGCGCTGGCCGACATGAGCGGATTCGCCTTCGATCGAATTTTTATGGTCACCGAGCCTGACGGTACGTTTATTACCGCACGCCAGTTCCCTCAGATGGTTCGCTTTACCCCTTCCCCGCTTCACGACGGTTTGCATCTTACCGCGCCGGACGGTTCCAGCGCGGTGATTCGCTTTGCTGATTTTGCGCCCGTCGATGCGCCAACGGAAGTGTGGGGGAACCACTTTACCGCGCGAATCGCCCCGGATGAAATTAACCGCTGGTTAAGCGGCTTCTTCTCCCGCGACGTGCAGCTGCGCTGGGTTGGACCTGAACTGACGCGTCGCGTGAAGCGCCACGACGCCGTTCCCCTCTCCTTCGCCGATGGCTTCCCGTTCCTGCTGACCAACGAAGCCTCGCTGCGTGATCTACAAGGCCGCTGCAAAGCCAGCGTTCAGATGGAACAGTTCCGTCCGAACCTGGTGGTGACGGGTGCCGAGGCCTGGGACGAAGATACCTGGAAAGTGATCCGCATTGGCAGCGTCATTTTTGACGTGGTGAAGCCCTGCAGCCGCTGCATTTTCACCACGGTGAGCCCGGAGAAAGGCCAGAAGCATCCTTCCGGCGAACCGTTGAAAACCCTGCAATCATTCCGCACCGCGCAGGATAATGGCGATGTCGATTTCGGCCAGAACCTGATTCCTCGCTCCAGCGGTGCGATCCGCGTCGGCGATGAGGTCGAAATTCTTGCTCGTGGGCCAGCGAGAGTGTACGGCTCGGGTCAGGAGGAGGAGTTTGTCGACGTTGAGACGAACGTCGCCTCTGCGGTAGATATTCACTGGCAGGGCAACGTCATCCGGGGTAACAACCAGCAGGTACTGCTTGAGCAGCTGGAACAAGCGGGGATCCGCATACCCTATTCCTGCCGCGCGGGCATTTGCGGATGCTGTCGTATCAGACTGGTGGATGGCGAAGTGAGTGCGTTGAAAAAGTCGGCAATTGGAAATGACGGCACAATTCTGTGCTGTAGCTGCGTACCGAAAACGTCCGTACAGCTGGAAGCTTAAACCGCCTGCTCGAGGCTGAAGGCATCCACGCGAAGCTGGGGCTTCAGCCTGTCGTTCATGACCTTAATGGCATCCCCGAGCTGCATCGTCCGCCCGGCAATCGTCACGCCAGGCTGGGCCAGCAGGCAGAGCGCGGCATTTTCGCCTGGCTCCACCACCAGCAGGCTCACCTCTTCTGCGGTATCGCTCAGGTTGACGCTGGCCGCATCGCCCGTTGCCGGGGTCCAGTTCATGCCGTGCGGCAGGAAATGCCAGCTCTTTGGCATTTGCGGCTTCAGGAAACGGATAGCCACCAGCGCATTTAATACCAGCTCGGCGCGCTGCTCTTTCGAGAGCATCAGATCGCGACATTTTTCCTCAAAGGAGAAATAAAGCGCAGCGTCGTCAACGCAAAAGCCTGACGGGGAAAAAGCGTCCGGGGTTAACATTCGGCGGGCAAAACGAGAGCGAAACAACATGCCATTGGCTAAGTCGAGCATCATTCGGTCATGCTCGTCGCAAAAATACCAGCGCCAGTTATCGTCAGGTTTAATTCGCATGCTTCTCTCCCGTCCCCGAAACGTCCTGTACTAAAAATGTCCTGTTTGCCGCTTCGTTTATAACACCATTAATAAAAGACTATAATGTCTAAATAAGCAACAGTGACGGAATATAAAACAACCAGGGCTGGAAATAAAGCCCCGGTTGTCTGATTACGAGAAAAGATTAGATATGCGTAACGATTTCTTTAATCAGCGGCGGCCCTTTAAAAATAAAGCCGGAATAGATTTGCACCAGTGACGCACCCGCCGCCATCTTCTCACGCGCAGCAATCACGGAGTCAATGCCGCCGACGCCAATAATCGGCAGGCGGCCATTTAATTCCGCAGACAGGGCACGAATAATTTCGGTGCTTTTTAATTGCACCGGACGGCCACTTAACCCACCCGCTTCGTCACAGTTTTTCATTCCCTGCACGAGGGAACGATCGAGAGTGGTATTGGTCGCAATTACACCATCAATATTATGGCGAACCAAACTGTCGGCAACCTGGATCAATTCTTCGGCAGAAAGATCCGGGGCGATCTTAACCGCGACCGGAACATATTTGTGGTGGATCGCCTGGAGTTCATTTTGCTTATTTTTAATGGCACTCAGAAGATCGTCCAGCGCTTCACCATATTGTAAGGATCGCAGGCCCGGGGTATTGGGTGACGAAATATTCACCGCAATATAACCGGCATAGGCGTAGACTTTTTCCATACAAATCAGATAGTCATCTTTACCCTGCTCGACCGGCGTGTCTTTATTTTTGCCGATATTGATGCCCAGTATTCCGTCAAAGTGGGCTTTTTTTACGTTCTCGACCAGGTGATCAACACCGTGGTTGTTGAAGCCCATGCGGTTGATCAGCCCTTCGGCTTCCACCAGTCGGAACAGGCGCGGTTTGTCATTTCCCGGCTGCGGGCGCGGGGTGACGGTACCGATTTCAATGGAGCCAAAGCCCATCGCGCCCAGGGCATCAATGCACTCGCCATTTTTGTCCAGACCGGCCGCCAGACCCAGCGGATTTTTAAAAGTCAGCCCCATGCACTGCACAGGTTTTACCGGCACATGCTGGCGCGCCAGCGCGGCCAGAGGCGTGCCGGTAATACGACGTAATTGCTGGAATGTAAATTCATGAGCGCGCTCAGGGTCGAGCTGGAAAAGGGCTTTACGAACGAAGGGGTAGTACATGAACTCTCCTGGATTCCCGGTGTGCAAACCGGGAGGGGATTATGGGCGATCCCGTCGCGAAAGGGAATTGACCTGCGGCAAAAAACCCGCGTAAAACGCAATCGTTTACTTCCCCGTCCATTTCTTATGCACTTTTTTGCATTTTAATTGCAGATAAATCATTTAGTGGAATAAACGCGCGGTGTCACACTCCTTAAAATTGTTATGAATGTTAGATAAAAGCAAACAATTAGTTATAAGGAGGAAGTATGCGCGTCATTACCCTGGCCGGAAGTCCACGATTCCCTTCGCGCTCCAGCGCCCTGCTGGAATATGCCCGTGAAAAACTGAATGCTCTGGATGTGGAAGTGTGCCACTGGAACCTGCATAACTTCGAACCTGAAGATTTGCTCTACGCCCGTTTCGACAGCCCCGCGCTGAAAACCCTCATTGAGCAACTTAACGGCGCGGACGGCCTGATCGTCGCAACGCCCATCTATAAGGCCTCCTTTTCCGGGGCACTGAAAACCCTGCTCGATCTGCTTCCGGAACGTGCGCTGGACGGCAAGGTGGTGCTGCCGCTGGCAACGGGCGGTACGGTTGCCCATTTACTGGCCGTGGATTATGCCCTGAAGCCGGTGCTGAACGCGTTGAAAGCGCAGGAGATCCTCCACGGCGTTTTCGCCGATGACTCGCAGGTCATCGACTATCAACACAAACCCCACTTTACGCCTAACCTGCAAACCCGCCTCGATAACGCTCTGGAAACATTCTGGCATGCCCTGCATCGCCGGGATATCCAGGCCCCGGCGTTTAGTCAGCCTCAAGGAGTCGCACATGTTTAAAACGTTAACCCGCATCGGACTGGCCGGTTTGATGGCGCTTACCTCGCTGGCCCATGCCGCAGAAACGGCTCCGGAAAGTTTACGCATCGGGTATCAGAAAGGCAGCGTCAGCATGGTGCTGGCAAAAAGCCACCAGCTCCTGGAAAAACGCTTCCCGGACACCAAATTCTCCTGGGTGGAGTTCCCGGCCGGCCCGCAGATGCTGGAGGCCCTGAACGTGGGCAGTATCGATCTCGGCAGCACGGGCGATATCCCACCTATATTCGCCCAGGCCGCGGGAGCGGACCTCCTCTACGTTGGCGTTGAGCCGCCAAAGCCTAAGGCCGAAGTCATTCTGGTGCCTGAAAACAGCGACATTAAAAGCGTCGCCGATCTTAAAGGCCATAAGGTCGCTTTCCAGAAAGGTTCCAGCTCACACAACCTTTTGCTACGCGCTCTGCAAGAGGCCGGGCTTAAGTTCACCGACATTCAGCCCGTCTACCTGACTCCCGCTGACGCGCGCGCCGCGTTCCAGCAGAAGAACGTTGATGCCTGGGCCATCTGGGACCCGTACTACTCCGCCGCATTGCTGCAGGGTGGCGTTCGCGTGCTGAAAGACGGTACCACGCTGAAGCAGACCGGTTCATTTTATCTTGCCGCGCGCCCTTACGCTGAAAAGAACGGCGCATTTATTCAGGGCGTGCTGGATACCTTTACCCAGGCCGATGCTTTGACCCAGAGCCAGCGTCAGGAGAGCATTGCCCTGCTGGCGAAAACCATGGGCTTACCTGAGCCGGTGATCGCGAGCTATCTCAACCACCGTCCGCCGACCATCATTACGCCGGTGGACGCACACGTCGCCGCACTTCAGCAACAAACGGCTGACCTCTTCTATCAAAACCACCTGGTTCCAAAACAGGTCACTATTCGCGAACGCATCTGGCAACCCGCAGGCAAAGAAGGAGCTAAATCATGAGTCTGAATCTTTTCTGGTTTTTACCCACCCACGGTGATGGACACTATCTTGGCACAGAAGAGGGTTCACGCCCGGTTGACCATGGCTACCTGCAGCAGATTGCACAGGCGGCGGACCGAATCGGTTTCACCGGGGTGCTGATCCCAACCGGAAGATCATGTGAAGATGCCTGGCTGGTCGCCGCGTCGATGATCCCGGTCACCCAGCGTCTGAAGTTCCTTGTCGCGTTACGCCCGAGCGTCGTCTCCCCTACCGTGGCGGCACGTCAGGCGGCCACGCTGGACAGGCTATCCAACGGCCGCGCCCTGTTTAACCTGGTAACGGGCAGCGATCCACAGGAGCTGGCGGGCGACGGCGTGTTCCTCGACCATACCGAACGCTATGAGGCCTCCGCCGAGTTCACCCGCGTCTGGCGACGCCTGCTGGAAGGGGAAACCGTCACCTTTGAAGGCAAGCATATTCACGTTCGCGACGCGAAGCTCTACTTCCCGCCGGTGCAGCAGCCGCGCCCGCCGCTCTATTTTGGCGGGTCGTCGGATGTAGCCCAGGATCTGGCGGCGGAGCAGGTCGACCTCTATCTGACCTGGGGCGAACCGCCTGAGCTGGTGAAAGAAAAAATCGCTCAAGTCCGCGCGAAAGCGGCCGCCCATGGCCGCAAGGTGCGCTTCGGTATTCGCCTGCACGTGATTGTGCGTGAAACCAATGATGAGGCCTGGCGGGCGGCGGACCGTCTGATTTCTCATCTGGACGATGAGACCATCGCCAAAGCGCAGGCCGCGTTTGCCAAAACCGACTCCGTCGGGCAGCACCGGATGGCGTCCCTGCACAACGGCAAGCGCGAGAATCTGGAGATCAGCCCGAACCTGTGGGCGGGCGTCGGCCTGGTGCGCGGCGGTGCGGGCACGGCGCTGGTCGGCGACGGCCCGACCGTGGCCGCGCGCATCAATGAATACGCCGAACTGGGTATAGACAGCTTTATTCTCTCCGGTTATCCGCACCTGGAAGAGGCGTACAAAGTCGGCGAGCTGCTGTTCCCGCATCTTGATGTCGCCATTCCGGAGGTTCCGCAGCTGCAGCCGCTCCAGCTGCAGGGCGAAGCCGTGGCAAACGAATTTATTCCACGCAAAGCCGCACAGAGCTAAGGAGTGACCATGTCTGCCACCTCACAAAAATGGCTGCTGCGCGCCGCGCCGTGGTTTTTACCCGTCGGCATTGTGGCGCTCTGGCAGCTCGCATCGTCCACCGGCTGGCTGTCGAGCCGCATTCTGCCCTCTCCGGAGGGCGTTGTAGAAGCGTTCTGGTCGCTGAGCGTCAGCGGAGAGCTGTGGCAGCATCTGGCGATCAGCTCCTGGCGCGCCGCGATCGGGTTTTCCATCGGCGGCAGTATAGGGCTGGTTCTGGGGCTGGTGAGCGGCCTTTCACGCTGGGGCGAGCGGCTGCTGGATACCTCCATCCAGATGCTGCGAAACGTGCCGCATCTGGCGCTGATCCCGCTGGTCATTCTGTGGTTTGGGATTGATGAGAGCGCCAAGATCTTCCTCGTGGCGCTGGGCACGCTGTTCCCGATTTACATCAACACCTGGCACGGCATCCGCAATATCGATCGTGGTCTGGTGGAGATGGCGCGCAGCTACGGCTTATCGGGTTTTTCCCTCTTTGTTCACGTGATTCTGCCGGGCGCCCTGCCCTCCATTATGGTCGGGGTGCGTTTCGCGCTCGGCCTGATGTGGCTGACGCTGATTGTGGCGGAAACCATCTCAGCCAACTCCGGGATTGGTTATCTGGCGATGAACGCCCGCGAATTCCTGCAAACGGACGTGGTGGTAGTAGCCATTATCCTTTATGCCCTGCTCGGCAAACTCGCTGACGTCAGCGCCCAGTGGCTGGAGCGCAGCTGGCTGCGCTGGAATCCGGCCTATACCCTTCAGGAGGCGAAAGCATGAATACTGCACGACTGAATCAGGGGACCCCGTTACTGCTGAACGGTGTCACCAAACGTTACGGCGATAACACCATTCTTAACGGGCTGGATCTGCATATTCCCGCCGGACAGTTTGTGGCCGTAGTCGGGCGCAGCGGCGGCGGCAAGAGTACGCTGCTACGGCTGCTGGCCGGACTGGAAGCCCCCAACGGCGGCGACATTCTGGCAGGAACGACGCCGCTTTCGAATATTCAGGGCGATACCCGCATGATGTTCCAGGATGCACGCCTGCTGCCGTGGAAATCGGTTATCGACAATGTCGGGCTCGGTCTTAAGGGTAACTGGCGGGATGAAGCCCGCCAGGCGCTGGCCGCCGTTGGGCTGGAAAATCGCGCCGATGAATGGCCTGCTGCCCTTTCGGGTGGGCAGAAGCAGCGCGTTGCGCTGGCGCGGGCGTTGATTCACCGTCCGGGCCTGCTCTTGCTCGATGAACCACTGGGCGCGCTAGACGCCCTGACGCGAATCGAAATGCAGGATTTGATTGGTTCCCTCTGGCAGACGCACGGCTTTACGGTACTGCTGGTGACGCATGACGTGAGCGAAGCCGTCGCAATGGCCGACCGGGTGCTGTTAATAGAGGAAGGAAAAATCGGTCTGGATCTGACGGTGGATCTTCCCCGGCCTCGTCGCGTGGGCTCGGCAAGACTGGCGGAGCTGGAGGCAGAAGTGCTGGATCGGGTGATGAAGCGCGGAGGTACGGAGTTACAGCGAGCTAAGGCTAATGCCTGATGCCCTCACCCCCGGCCCTCTCCCACAGGGAGAGGGAGGGTAAACTTTTATTACGCTAACGCTTTAGCAATCTTCTCGTACAGATCGCCAGACAGGTTTTCCAGCCCTTTCAGCTGCTCAAGCGCGGCACGCATCTTCGCCTGACGCTTCTCATCGTAGCGTTTCAGACGGATCAGCGGCTCAATCAGGCGCGACGCCACCTGCGGGTTACGGCTGTTCAGCTCGGTCAGCATTTCCACCATGAACTGATAACCGCTGCCGTCTTCGGCGTGGAACGCGGCGGGGTTGCTGCTGGCAAACGCGCCAATCAGCGAGCGCACGCGGTTTGGATTGCTCAGGGTAAAGGAACGATGCTTCAGCAGGCTGCGCACCTTGCTGAGCGCATCGGCCGCCGGGCTGGTCGCCTGCAGGATGAACCATTTATCCATTACCAGACCATCCTGATGCCACTTGTCGTCATACTCCTGCATCAGCGCATCGCGGCACGGCAGTTCGGCGGCAACGCTTGCGCCCAGCGCGGCCAGCGCATCGGTCATGTTATCCGCCTCGTGATACTGCTTGCTCACCAGGGTGTTCGCCAGCTCGGTTTCACCAAACGCCAGATAGCGCAGGCAGGTGTTACGCAGAGAACGTTTACCAATGTCCGCGTGCTCAACGCGATAAGCGTCAAGCTTGTTGGCGTTATAAATGGCGAGGAACTCGTCCGCCAGTTCAGCAGCCAGCGTACGGGTCAGCGCTTCACGCACCGCCACGATCGCGATCGGATCGATAATCTCGAACAACTCCGCGATTTCCGTTGCTGACGGCAGGGTCAGAATTTCAGCGGCCAGCGCCGGGTCAATCTTCTCATCCAGCAGGATCGCGCGGAACGCGTCAGCCACGTGAACAGGCAGCGACAGCGGCTGACCCTGCTGGTGACGGTTTACGTTGATCTTGATGTAGGTCGCCAGCAGGCTTTGCGCCGCATCCCAGCGGGAGAAGTCGTTGCGGGCGTGACGCATCAGGAACGTCAGTTGCTGATCGCTCCACTTGTACTCCAGCTTCACCGGCGCGGAGAACTCACACAGCAGCGCAGGCACCGGCTGGAAGTAGACGTTATCGAAGATAAAGGTCTGCTCGGCCTGGGTCACGTTCAGCACGTGGTGTACCGGGTGGCCGCCCTTCTGCAATGGAATGACTTTGCCCTCGTTATCGTACAGCTCAATGCTGAACGGAATATGCAGCGGATATTTCTCTTCCTGCTCTGCCGTCGGCGGCGTGCGCTGGCTGATGGTCAGCGTGTACTGCTCGGTTTCCGGATTGTAGTCGTCTTTGACGGTAACAACTGGCGTACCGGCCTGGCTGTACCAGCGGCGGAAGTGGGAAAGATCGACATTAGAAGCATCTTCCATCGCCTGCACAAAATCGTCGCAGGTGGCCGCGCTGCCGTCATGACGCTCGAAGTAGAGCTGCATCCCTTTCTGGAAGTTCTCTTCACCCAGCAGGGTGTGGATCATGCGGATAATTTCAGCGCCTTTCTCATACACCGTCAGGGTGTAGAAGTTGTTCATTTCGATGACTTTATCCGGACGGATCGGGTGCGCCATTGGGCTGGCATCTTCCGCAAACTGCAGGCCGCGCATGGTACGCACGTTATTGATGCGGTTCACCGCGCGTGACCCCAGATCGGAGCTGAACTCCTGGTCACGGAAGACGGTCAGGCCCTCTTTCAGGCTCAGCTGGAACCAGTCGCGGCATGTGACGCGGTTACCGGTCCAGTTGTGGAAATATTCGTGGCCGATGACGCGTTCGATATCGAGATAATCTTTATCGGTGGCGGTATCGGTGCGCGCAAGCACGTATTTAGAGTTAAAGACGTTCAGGCCTTTGTTCTCCATTGCGCCCATGTTGAAGAAATCAACGGCAACGATCATATAGATGTCGAGGTCATATTCGAGGCCAAAGCGCTCTTCGTCCCACTTCATGGAGTTGATGAGCGAGGTCATCGCCCACGGCGCGCGGTCCAGGTTACCACGGTCAACAAACAGCTCCAGCGCCACTTCGCGGCCTGAGCGCGTTTTGAAGGTGTCGCGCAGCACGTCGAAGTCCCCCGCCACCAGCGCAAACAGGTAGCACGGTTTCGGGAACGGATCCTGCCACTGAACCCAGTGACGGCCATTCTCCAGCTCGCCTTCGCCTACGCGGTTGCCGTTGGAGAGCAGGAAGGGATACAGGGTTTTATCGGCGATGATTTTGGTGGTGAAGCGCGCGAGGACGTCCGGGCGGTCGAGATACCAGGTAATGTGGCGGAACCCTTCCGCTTCACACTGGGTACACAGCGCCACGCCTGACTGGTAAAGCCCTTCCAGCGCGGTGTTGGCGGCCGGGCTGATTTCATTCACGATGCGCAGCGTAAACTGTTCCGGCAGGTTGTCGATGACCAGCTGGTTGTTTTCTTCTTTATAGTCTGACCAGGCTTCATCATTAATATGCAGGGAGACCAGCGTCAGGTCTTCGCCATCCAGACGCAGCGGCACAGCAGTTGCGCTGTGGCGCGTCACCTGACTCACCGCCGTGACAACGGTTTTAGTGGCATCCAGGTCAAAAGTCAGATCGATTTCGCTAATCAGATAATCCGGCGCACGGTAGTCGTGGCGGTATTTGGCTTGTGGCTGTTGTGTCATAGAAAACCTTATGCATCGTTTGTCGAGTAACGTTTCAATATATTCCTGTTGCGCAAAACGCGCTATGCAGAATGTTCATCTTTTCAGGGTCAATACCTTTTTTTGCTACATTTGTATAACACGGGGCACAAAATGCCCTCGACCATAAAACGCGCTTATGTTGTGATCGGGGTTCAATAAATCACTAAACAAGGTATACTCCGGAGTTGTTTATTGTACTAAACGCTCCTGTGAGAGGATGCTACTGCGCACCTATGACTCAATTCGCTTCTCCAGTTCTGCATACGTTGCTGGATACCGACGCGTATAAACTGCACATGCAGCAAGCCGTTTTCCACCATTACTATGACGTTCATGTCGCGGCGGAATTCCGCTGCCGTGGCGACGACTTGCTCGGTATCTACGCAGACGCCATTCGTGAACAGGTCAATGCTATGCAGCATCTGACGCTGCAGGACGAGGAATATCAGTGGCTTTCTGGCCTGCCTTTCTTCAAAGCCGACTACCTGAACTGGCTGCGCGACTTCCGCTATAAGCCGGAGCAGGTCACCGTGGTTAACGATAACGGCAAGCTGGATATTCGCCTTGCAGGTCCGTGGCGGGAAGTGATCATGTGGGAAGTGCCGCTTCTGGCGGTAATCAGTGAACTGGCTCACCGCTACCGTTCCCCGGAAACGGGCGTAGCGCAGGCGGTGGCCTCGCTGGAAAAGAAACTCGCTGACTTCTCCACGCTGACCGCAGGGCTGGACATGTCCCGCTTCCGCCTGATGGACTTTGGCACCCGCCGCCGTTTTTCGCGTGACGTACAGGAGGCCATCGTTAAACGTCTGCAGCAGGAGCCGTGGTTCGTGGGCACCAGTAACTACGATCTGGCCCGTCGCCTCAGCCTGACGCCAATGGGCACCCAGGCGCACGAGTGGTTCCAGGCGCATCAGCAGATCAGCCCTGACCTCGCCAACAGCCAGCGCGCAGCGCTGGCCGCATGGCTTGCGGAGTACCCGAATCAACTCGGAATTGCCCTCACGGACTGTATTACGATGGATGCCTTCCTGCGCGACTTTGGACCTGAATTTGCGGAGCGTTATCAGGGGTTGCGCCACGATTCCGGAGATCCGGTTGAGTGGGGTGAGAAGGCGATTGCCCATTACGAGAAACTGGGCATTGACCCGATGAGCAAGGTGCTGGTCTTCTCCGATAATCTCGATCTGGCGAAAGCCGTCGAACTCTATCGCCATTTCAACGCCAGAGTGAACCTGAGCTTCGGGATCGGTACCCGGTTAACCTGCGACATTCCTCAGGTAAAACCTCTGAATATCGTGATAAAGCTGGTGGAATGTAACGGCAAACCGGTGGCGAAACTCTCCGACAGCCCGGGCAAAACCATCTGCCATGACAAGGCGTTTGTCCGCGCGTTGCGCAAAGCCTTCGATCTTCCCCAGATCAAAAAAGCCAGTTAAGCGCTTAAGGGAGCCTTCATGGCTCCCCTCTTCTTATTTATTTCTCAATTCTTCCCTTTTGACCGCGAAATTTACTTGTCTGATAGCGGATGGCAGGTAACATAGATATCCCCCCATAAGGGTGGACAAGTGTTTATTTTTTCCGACTATTAACAGAGAGAATATTATGAGCGTTGTGCCTGTAGCCGACGTACTCCAGGGCCGTGTCGCCGTTGACTCAGAAGTCACCGTGCGCGGATGGGTGCGTACCCGCCGAGATTCTAAAGCTGGCATCTCCTTCCTTGCCGTCTATGACGGTTCCTGCTTTGATCCTGTACAGGCCGTCATTAATAATTCTCTGCCCAATTACAATGATGACGTTCTGCACCTGACGACGGGCTGTTCCGTTATCGTCACCGGCGTGGTCGTGGCATCCCCGGGCCAGGGTCAGAGTTTCGAAATTCAGGCTTCTGCCATTGAAGTCACCGGCTGGGTTGAAGATCCGGATACCTATCCGATGGCGGCTAAACGTCACAGCATTGAATATCTGCGTGAAGTGGCGCACCTTCGTCCACGTACCAACCTGATTGGTGCGGTTGCTCGCGTACGTCATACGCTGGCGCAGGCGCTGCATCGTTTCTTCGATGAGCAGGGTTATTTCTGGGTGTCTACCCCGCTGATCACCGCGTCCGATACGGAAGGCGCCGGTGAGATGTTCCGCGTCTCAACGCTGGATCTCGAAAACCTGCCGCGCACCCCGGAAGGCAAAGTGGACTATGACAAAGACTTCTTTGGTAAAGAGGCCTTCCTGACCGTATCCGGTCAGCTCAACGGCGAAACGTACGCCTGCGCGCTGTCTAAAATCTACACCTTTGGCCCTACCTTCCGCGCCGAAAACTCCAACACCAGCCGTCACCTGGCGGAATTCTGGATGCTGGAGCCTGAAGTGGCGTTCGCCAACCTGGACGATGTCGCGGGTCTGGCGGAAGCGATGCTGAAATATGTCTTCAAAGCGGTGCTGGAAGAGCGTCCGGACGACATGAAATTCTTCGCCGAGCGCGTAGACAGCGACGCGGTAGCCCGTCTGGAGCGCTTCGTCTCTGCCGATTTTGCGCAGGTGGACTACACCGACGCGGTGGCGATCCTCGAGAAATGCGGTGAGAAGTTCGAGAACCCGGTTTACTGGGGCGTAGACCTGGCGTCTGAGCACGAGCGCTATCTGGCCGAGAAGCATTTCAAAGCGCCGGTTGTCGTTAAAAACTACCCGAAAGACATTAAGGCCTTCTATATGCGCCTTAACGAAGACGGTAAAACCGTGGCAGCGATGGACGTCCTGGCGCCGGGCATCGGTGAAATCATCGGTGGCTCTCAGCGTGAAGAGCGTCTGGACGTGCTGGACGCGCGTATGGAAGAGATGGGTCTTAACCCTGCGGACTACAGCTGGTACCGCGATCTGCGTCGTTACGGTACCGTACCGCACGCCGGTTTTGGTCTGGGCTTTGAGCGTCTGATTGCCTACGTGACCGGTGTGCAGAACGTTCGTGACGTGATTCCGTTCCCACGTACGCCACGTAACGCCAGCTTCTAATCGGTATAAGACTAAAATGGCCAGCCTGTGCTGGCCATTATTTTATCCTGTATTGTCAGTTTTCGTCAGCGCAAAGTCAGCATCTTCAAACCTTCACCCCGTCACAACCACTACCTGTTACGTTTTGTTTCCGCGAAATATCCAGCCACAAAAAATAAACCCCACTCTTATTGCGATTATTACATCCTCAAGCAATAGCACAAATTTCAACCAATTTTACAGCCATCCAGAAGGCTTTTCGGCGTCATAAGAAAAAACGAGTCGTTTATCGTCTGTTTATATGAATTGCCTTTATCCAAATTAATCATAAGGAATTCATATATATAGGATAGATGCTGTCGCTTAATTCACCAGGGCGTTCTGAAGTTTGAGGTGGTTCACAAAGTTCCCAAAAATACACATTTAGTTACATATATTTTCTTTTGGTTACTCAATCTTGAGAATTGTAGCACTTTCAGGCTAGCGAAACGCTTCGGCGAATGGAAAGATGCCTGTCAGATACATAAAGACACCAAACTCTCATCAATAGTTCCGGAAATATTTATTGACAGAATTTATTGACGGCAGTGGCGAGTGTCATAAAAAAACCAATGAGGGTAATAAATAATGATGAAGCGCAATATTCTGGCAGTGGTAATCCCTGCCCTGCTGGTAGCCGGTGCAGCCAACGCTGCAGAAATCTATAACAAGAACGGCAACAAGCTGGACTTCTACGGTAAAGTTAACGCCGAGCACGACTTCGTGACTTCCGGTGATAGCACAAACAATAGCGACGCTACTTACGCGCAGATCGGTTTCAAAGGCGAAACTCAGATCAACGACCAACTGACAGGTTATGGCCAGTGGGAATACCGTTTCGTGGCTAGCGATGCAGAAAACTCTGCACAGAAAAACAAAAACCGTCTGGCTTTCGCTGGTCTGAAAGCGGGTGACGCTGGCAGCATCGACTACGGTCGTAACTACGGTATCGTTTACGACGTAGAATCTTACACCGATATGGCGCCGTCCTTCTCTGGTATGACCTGGGGCGGTAACTATGTTGATAACTTTATGACCAGCCGCAGCACCGGTCTGCTGACCTACCGTAACAGCAACTTCTTCGGTCTGGTTGACGGCCTGAGCCTGGGCGTTCAGTACCAGGGCAAAAACGACCGTGCTGACGTTAAAACCTCTAACGGTGACGGCGTAGGCTACTCTCTGGGTTACGATTTCGGCGAAGGCTTCGGTGCAATCGCATCTTATAGCAACGCTAACCGTACTCTGAATCAGAAAGCTGACGGCGAAGGCGACAAAGCTGAAGCATGGGGTCTGGGTCTGAAATACGATGCCAACAACATCTACCTGGCAACCACCTATGCTGAAACCCGTAACACCACCCGTACCGGGTCTGATGGCGATGCTGGTTTTGCTAACAAAACGCAGAACTTCGAAGTTGTTGCTCAGTACCAGTTCGATTTTGGCCTGCGTCCAGCAATCTCCTACGTGCAGACCAAAGGTAAAGACCTGGCTGGCGTGACCAACTCTAAAGGCACCTTCAAAGGTGGCGATGCAGATCTGGCTAAATTCATCCAGGTTGGCGCAACTTACTACTTCAACAAAAACTTCAACGTGTGGGCTGACTACTACATCAACCTGCTGGACAAAGACACAGACTACGCGCAAACCGTTGGCGGCCTGAACGGCAACGACGATATGGCAGCTGTGGGTGTGACTTACCAGTTCTAATCAGAACACCACTTTGTTATATGCTTAATGAACAGGGCTTCGGCCCTGTTTTTTTATGCCTGACAGAAAATAATGGCGACTTTTGAAAAGCCGCACGCTTTTCGTCGCAAACGGTTGGCATTTTGTAAATCTACCGTTAACCTGATAGCGGATTTCACTTCTGTAATCACAATGGAACTTCGTCATGTTTGAGAACATTACCGCCGCTCCTGCCGACCCGATTCTGGGCCTGGCCGATCTGTTTCGTGCCGACGACCGCCCTGGCAAAATCAACCTGGGTATTGGTGTATATAAAGATGAAACCGGCAAAACTCCGGTACTGACCAGCGTTAAGAAAGCTGAGCAGTATCTGCTGGAAAACGAAACCACCAAAAACTACCTCGGTATTGATGGTATCCCTGAATTTGGTCGCTGCACCCAGGAGCTGCTGTTCGGTAAAGGCAGTGCAATTGTGAGTGACAAACGTGCCCGTACGGCACAGACCCCGGGCGGTACCGGCGCGCTGCGCGTGGCGGCGGATTTCCTTGCGAAAAACACCTCTGTAAAGCGTGTCTGGGTAAGCAATCCAAGCTGGCCGAACCACAAGAGCGTATTTAATTCTGCGGGTCTGGAAGTGCGTGAATACGCCTACTACGACGCGGCAAACCACTCTCTGAACTTTGACGGCCTGCTGGCAAGCCTGAGCGAAGCGCAGGCGGGTGACGTGGTGCTGTTCCACGGCTGCTGTCACAACCCAACCGGTATCGATCCAACGCTTGAGCAGTGGGAACATCTGGCGAAGCTGTCCGTAGAAAAAGGCTGGCTGCCGCTGTTTGACTTTGCCTACCAGGGCTTCGCCCGTGGCCTGGAAGAAGATGCCGAAGGCCTGCGCGCGTTCGCCGCCGTGCATCAGGAGCTGATCGTTGCAAGCTCCTACTCCAAGAACTTTGGTCTGTACAATGAGCGTGTAGGTGCCTGTACGCTGGTTGCGGCTAACGATGAAACCGTCGATCGCGCGTTCAGCCAGATGAAATCCGTTATCCGCGCTAACTACTCTAACCCGCCGGCACACGGTGCCTCTGTTGTTGCGACTATCCTGAGCAACGATGCGCTGCGCGCCATCTGGGAACAAGAGCTGAACGATATGCGTCAGCGTATTCAGCGCATGCGCCTGCTGTTTGTGAACACCCTGGCGGAGAAAGGCGCGGACCGCGACTTCAGCTTTATCATCAAACAGAACGGCATGTTCTCTTTCAGCGGCCTGACCAAAGAGCAGGTTCTGCGTCTGCGTGAAGAGTTCGGCGTGTACGCCGTGGCGTCTGGCCGCGTGAACGTTGCAGGCATGACGCCTGACAACATGGCGCCGCTGTGCGAAGCGATTGTCGCCGTACTGTAATTTGCGCCCACAAAAAAGCCTGCGTTATGCAGGCTTTTTTTATGCGGGTTACCAGACAGGCATTTCATCCTGAAGGAACGGATTATGGAGCCGTTCATAGCCCAGCGTCGACATCGGACCGTGCCCAGGGATAAACGTCACATCATCACCCAGCGGCAATAACTTCTGTTTAATCGACTGAATCAGCTGCCCGTGATCGCCGCGCGGAAAATCGCTGCGTCCTACGCCACCTTTGAAAATCACATCGCCGGAAATCAGCAGACGAGACTGGTCATCAAAGAAGACGATATGGCCTGGCGTATGCCCAGGACAATGCAACACCTGTAAAGTCACATTCCCTATGCTAACGCGCTCTCCTTCGTTCAGCCAGCGATCGGGCGTCAGGGGCTGACACTCATCCAGGCCAAACATGCGGCTTTGGGCGGGTAACCCCTGTAGCCAGAACTCATCTTCTTTTTCCGGACCGACAATCGGCACGCCGTAGTGTTCAGCCAGTTCAGCCGCTGCGCCCACATGGTCGAGGTGACCATGCGTCAGTAAAATCTGCATAAGCGTCACGCCGCTGTCGGCGACTTCCTGCTTGATCTTCTCAGCGTCACCGCCGGGATCGACAAGCGCGGCCAGTTTAGTCTGTTCGCACCAGATGAGTGAGCAATTCTGGGAGAACGCGGTAACCGGAATAATACGATAGTTCATACTGCTCCTGTGTTTCGTTATTACCAGTGCCGAACCGGACCGGTATCAATATGCACAAAGTTGCTGCTGGGGTAATATCCTACACCACCTGCGCGCATAGATAACGCAGCTTTGCGAATATTGGCTAACGAAACGCCCTCAATATGGAAATCCATTGCCTGTCCCTTCGTGTGATAGCTTTTTTTCGCTACCCCGCGACTGTGGGCGCGCAGTTCATTATTGGTATCAACAGAGCGATAACCAGAAATAAGCTGCACCGGCTTGCTGGTGCCCAGCAGGCCCTGAAGGCGGTAAAGCTGATCAAACAGTCCTGGATCGATGGCTTTTATTTTATTCGCGCGGAAATCACGGAAAAAATGGTTAAGTCTTGCTAATTCATCCTGAATATAGCCTCTGCCATCGAAGAACTCCGCTTTTAGCGACTCACCGGTATGAAGATTGTTGAGCGTTAAAACTCGCGGACGAGGTGTCGAGAGGGTGGCAAATGCTGGCGTCGGCAAGATGGCCGCTGCGCCAAGCGCAACACCACCTAACGCCAGCAGTTTGCGGCGATTAGCGTCAAATTTGTCCATGATAATCAGGTCTACAGGTAAAAGAAATCGTAATATGCATAGCGCACGAAGGGCACCTTAACTGGCAAAACCGGGTACGTCAAGGCGCCCAACCCCAGTGAATACGCGGCTTGCAGCGATATAGCCCCTTATTCACCCTAACTTACGACAATCATTTTTCCCGAACTGCTTCATTTACCTGATTAATTGTTCCGCTTTTGGCAAAATTTGTGCGCCGGATCGCGCGGTGAGATCATAATTGTAAATATCTGTACGGTACTGAGTCCGCCCGTCTTCGCCAACAAACGCCGTCAGATAGTAAAGATTGACCGGAATATTGTGTCGAATATTAACGTAACGCGTATCCCCTTGTTTCAGGGCATCCGAAATGCGCGTATCGTTCCAGCCCGCATCCTGCAGCAGCATATTGGCCAGCTCCGAGGCTTTGTTCACACGCACGCAGCCAGAACTCAGCGCGCGCGTATCTTTCTGGAACAGGTTGTGGTTCGGCGTATCGTGCAGATAGATAGCGTCAGAACTCGGCATATTGAATTTGTAACGCCCTAAAGAGTTATGCGCCCCCGGTGCCTGCTGGAAACGGAACGGCAGGTTTGACGCCGTGATTGTCGACCAGTCGACCATATAAGGATCGATAGCCTCTTTACTGTTCCATCCACGCATCACCGTATAGCCATGACGTTCCAGATAACCCGGATCGTTCCAGACCTTCGGCAGAATGTCTTTCCGCGCCAGCGTCGGTGGCACGTTCCACGGCGGGTTAACGACTACGTTATTGAGCGCGCTGCTCATCATCGGTGTTTTGCGATCCGGACGCCCGACAATCACGCGCGACGCCAGTTTTTCGCTACCGTCCTGGTAATAGACCAGGGAATACGCCGGAATGTTAACCATAATACCGGTAGAAAGGGTTCCCGGCAGCAGGCGCAAACGCTGGATATTGAGCGCCAGCACCCCTGCCCGCTGCGCAGGCGATACGTTCAGCCAGTCTCGCGTCGTCTGGCCAATGACGCCATCGGCTCCCAGTCCCTGAGCGGCCTGGAATTGCTTCACTGCCGCAACCAGCTCGCGATCGTATGCTGCGGGTTTATTGCTGACGGCAATCGCTTTTTTCTCTTTCACGGGCGCTGACGGGCTGACCGCCGCGTTTTGCGGATCGTCGCCTGGCAGGGCGATATGTGGCCCGCCTTCAAGAAGACCCGAGCGCGTCAGGATCTCGCGCAGAGCAGGCACATCGCTGCTCCACTGCCCCGGACGCAACGTCGCGGTGCCGCGCATCTGCGGCCATGAGCGCGAGTCGCCCACCAGCGCGAGGAGAGACTGGTGAAGCGTGGCGTATTGTGGATGCGCCGGTGCGAGGCTGGCAATAAAGCGCGGCAGTTCGCCATTATCGAGGGCTAACTGCCACTGGTTAATCACCGACAGCGCTGGCGTCACGAGCTTGTACGGCTTATCGCTGTACAGCCAGCGGTTGCCATTGACCGGAATACCCGCCACGAACTGCAGGTAACCCATCATGGCATCGGAAAGCACCACATCTCTCGCCTGCCCTGTTACGGCAGGATCGGTTAACAGCTCAACCCACTTTGTAAACTGCGGCTGAAACCCTGCAATTGCGACCTCCGCCAGCTGTTGCTGAAAGGCACGCACGGCATCGCGGTTTTCCCACATCGGTTTCATATCGCGGGCGGCATAAAGCAGCGTGAGCTGATTGAGATAGACAGGCGTGTAGCCTGACGGCAGCCCCGACTGCAGCTGCTGGCTGAGCGATTCGGCGTCGATGCCTTCCGGCAGCGGCTTAATACCGGCCATTATCGCCGTCGCCGGAGATTGCTCCAGCGGCTGGGACAACGACGTAGGCTGCGCGCCCGTCGTTGCCGAGCTGTCAGTCGGCACAATTTCAGGCTCATCGGCCTGGGCGGTTAACAGTGGAGCAAACATCACTGCCAGACATAAACTTAGCGCCGACAGCTGACGACCACATTTTTTCTTAAGCAACATCCCTTGCCCCCTGTTTTCACGACATGCCCATCACGTTGGGGCTTTCTTTCATTATAGGTAGACGGCTAAGCTGTTGCCTTACCTTATGTAAAGAAGTTTAAAGATAACGCAGCCCTAAGCACAAGTTAAGTTTAAAAAAAAGCGGCGCCAGAGCGCCGCTTCGGGTCAGAAGACACTTCAGGAAGCGTCCGCCGTGGTTTCCGGCAGTGACTCCGGCGGCTGCGGCGCAAAGCCACGCAGCCCCACAACGTGGACGTGTTCGCTGTTCTGGAACACTTTACGCACCAGCTTGTAGGTTGTCCCTTTTTCAGGGCTGATGTTCTCCGGTGCGGCAATGATGAGCTGCATATCGAGACGTTCGCAAAGCTCAAACAGCGTGGCAATGGAGCGCGCATCAAGACGCGCCGCCTCATCCAGGAACAGCAGTCGGCATGGGGAGATGTCTTTGCCGCGCAGGCGGCGCGCTTCGTCTTCCCAGCTCTGTACCACCATCACCAGAATCGACATCCCGGTACCGATCGCTTCACCGGTAGAGAGCGCCCCGGATTCCGCGCGCAGCCAGCCGTCGGAGCCACGGTTTACCTCTACCTCCATTTCCAGGTAGTTACGGTAATCCAGCAGCTCTTCCCCGATGGTTTGCGGCGTACGCTGTCCCATATCAATCTGCGGATTCAGGCGCTGATACAGCTTCGCCAGCGCTTCGGAGAAGGTCAGACGGTTGCTGTTGAACAGATCCTGGTGCTGCTCGTGCTGCTCAGACAGCACTTCCAGCAGCGTCGCGTGGGCTTCACGCACGTTGACGTTGAGGCGCACGCTGTTCACCTGGCCAAACGACACGCTCTGCAGACCCTGGTTCAGCTGGCGAATGCGGTTCTGCTCGCGCTGAATAGTTTTGCGGATGATATTCGCCACGCTGCGGGAGCTGATCGCCAGCTTCTGCTCGCGAGAGGTCAGCTCTTCCGTCAGACGCCCCAGCTCGATTTCCATCTGCTCAATGGCTTCGACCGGATCGTCGGTACGGATAATGTCCTGACGAATACGCTCGCGCAGGTGCTGGTAAACCGCCACGAAGAACTGGATTTTACGTTCAGGACGTTTCGGATCTTCTGACATACGCAGGACATCGCGCAGGTGTTCGTTATCCGCCACCGCCAGACGCAGCGCACCCAGCGCCTTATCCGACATGGAGCGCAGCTCATCGGCAGAGAGGTACGCCAGCTCGCGACGGTGCAGACGACGCTCAACGTTATTGTCTTTCACCATGCGCATTACCGCGCACCAGCCCGCCTTAGCGGTCACGACCTGCTCGCGCATCTCAAAGTAGTCGCGCTCCAGCTTGCGCAGGCGACGGGTCAGGTTATCCATCTCCGCTTCACAGAAGGTCAGCGCTTTTTCCAGCTGATTGCGACGCGCGCGGTTGTTGCTGAGCTGAGCATGCAGCTCGTCACGACGAATGCGCGCGCGCTCTTCCGCCCCGCTGTCGGCACGGACGCCGATATCCTGAAGCTCTTTCTGCAGGTCGTTTAACAGCTCTTTCTTGGTGTCGAAGGAGCTTTTCAGCGAGGCCAGCACCTGGTTGTACTGGTTCAGCTGAGCGGAGTGGCTGCGCATCGCTTCGCGGGCGCGGGTACGCTCCGCTTCCGCCTGCTCAAGGCGCTGACGCAGCTTTTCATTCAGATCGCTGTTACCGCTCAGCATTTCCGCCGAATCGGAGTAGCCGAAATGGGCGCGACGCTGCACCACTTCCGTCAGGGCAAACGCCTGCTGACGCGCTTCGCGCTGCACCTGCTGTGACCAGGCATAATCTTCTTTTAACTGCTCGAACTGTTCCGGGTCGCTCTGCAGGACAGAGACAACCGGCTCCAGCTTCGCCAGTTGATTGCCGTGCTGCTGCACGAAGCGCGCGGCTTCCTGCGCTTCATCCAGACGCTCCTGGATCTCATCCACGCGGTCGGCCAGCGTGTCGTCTGCCAGCAGATTCAGGCGCGGCAGAATACGGTTAAGGGCCGCAACGCCCTCTTTCGCCTGCTCGAACTGGACGCGACTCTGCTGGTTGTCGCTTTCATGACTGGCAATCGCCCGTTCCAGTTCGCCACGGCGGGTATTGAGTTTGCGAATTTCCGCTTCCGGGTCGGCTTCGAAGGCCACGGCCAGATGGCTGCCGATAAAGCGGCTAAACGCCTGATGCAGACGCTGGGTTTTCTGCACGTCAAACGACAGCGTCGCAAAGCGTTCAGACAGCGTTTCACGCTCGGCGTGCAGGCTTTCGATGCGGCTTTCGCGCGCGGCGCGGCCAAACAGCGGCAGTTCCGGGAAGCGGGAATAGCGCCACTGACGGTCGGCAATTTTCACCACCACCGCTTTTTCCAGCTCGTCGACGCTGAATACGCTGTCATCGAACGACTGCGGATCCCCTTCGATCAGGTAGAGATCTTCCGGACAATCTTCCAGACCGGCAAGCTGCTCAGAAATCAGCGACAGATCCGGCACCACGATCGCGTTACGCGACGGGCCATACAGTGCCGAGAAGTATGGCGCATCGTCCAGGCCGACATCGTCGTAAATCTCAGACAGCAGTACGCCGCCAAAACGCTCTGCCAGGGCATTGAGGCGCGGGTCTTCCGCACCGCCCGGCTGGCTTAAGCGCTCAATTTCTTCGTCGACGTCACGCTTGCGCGCGCCCACTTCATCACGCTCAACAATCGCCTCGCGCTCGCGCTCCAGCAGCTGCTGCAGGTATTCAGTGACTTCCTGGCTGGATTCGAACTGCTCGCCGCACTGCTCACTGAGCTGGTTAAGGCTGCTCTGGGCCGCCAGCCAGACCGGGGCACGCTGCAGAAGCGCTTGCGAACGGGACTGAAGCTGTTCCAGCTCCTGACGCAGGGTCATACGCTGTTCGCTGGCGCTGGAGACCGTGTCTGAAAGCGCAGCGATACGCTCCTCGAGTTCCTGATGCAGGGCCTCAAGCTCGTCAAAATCGTAATGTTTGCCCTGACGCTTGCAGAATTCGGCCAGCAGACGCTCGGCTTCCTGCTGCTCGCGCAGGCGCTGTTCCAGCTCGTTCAGACGCATACGCAGCGGCTGAACCTGCTCGGCCAGATGGCGCTGGTTCACGCCGTCGCGCAGCAGCTCGCGGGCAACGTCCCAGGCTTCGTTACGCGCCAGCGGGCCGTTAATCGCCACAACCAGCTGATAGGCCTGCTCAAACTGGCTGTGCGCCGTTTGCGCAACACTCATTTTTTGTTCGAGGGAGAGCAGTTTCTCAGTGGCTTCCTGCTCTTTGGCCTGGAAGGTATCCAGCCACTCGTCGGCGCTTTCCGGCGTCAGGTCTGGCAGATGGCACAGCTCTTTCGCGCGCTGTAAGGCCTGTAGTGCCTGGGTGTACTGGATCGCACGCGTCTGCTGCACGTCCAGCGCCTGCTGGTAATCGGCAAGCTGGCTTTTCAGCTCATCCACTTCCAGCTCGGCCGCTTCGGCGCGGGCTTCGTTCTCTTCCTGCATCTCGGCGGCTTCGGCCACCACTTCATTTTGCTCTTCAAGACGAATTTGCAGCTCGTCGAGGTCCGCTTCATAGCGCTCGATTTTTTCCTGCTGACGGAGCGCGGTCTGCACCAGGTTCAGGTGATCGCTGGCGGCCTGGTAATCGGCTTCCAGGTCACCTTCAGCACCGTTGTGCTCGCCGAGCTCGCGCGCCATTTCGACGTGCTTGTACTGCTCGGCCACCAGCTGTTTGCGGGAGGTAAACAGCTCGCGGCGGTATTCTAATGCCTGATCGAGGTGGACGCGGCGCTCGTTGGCGTGGCGCATGTAGTCCGCCGCCACGTAGTTAGTGGCTTCGCTGATCAGGTGTTTAAACAGATCGCGGTCAGACTGGGTCACGCGAATCGCTTCCAGCGTCATGCGGTTTTCACGCAGCGCCGCCTCCATGTCCTGGAAGGCCTTACGCACCCCGCTGTTTTCCGGCAGGAGGTAGTCGCGCAGGGAGCGGGTAATGGCGCTGGAGATACCGCCGTACAGGGACGCTTCGATCAGGCGGTAGTATTTGCTACGGTCTGATGCGGTACGCAGACGACGCGCCACCACGCCGAGATCGAACATCAGCGAGTGGTAGTCTGTAATCGAGTTGAACTGTTTGAACTGCACGCCTTCGATCGCTTCGAGCTTATCTTTCAGCTCCTGCAGCGTCAGTACGCGCGCCTGGCGCTCGTTCAGGGTTTCCGTCAGCAGCGCCGTCGGCTGTACAGACGTTGGCAGCCCCTGGATGGCGAACGGTTTAATGTCGACTTTACGGTCGCGACCGGCAACCTGCTGCAGGCGCACGCCCACCACCACGCGCTGATGGCGGGAGTTAATGACGTCCAGAACCGAATAACAGACGCCCGCTTTCAACTTACCGTGCAGACCTTTATCACGGGAACCGCTTGTGGCCCCCGCTTCGGTGGTGTTACGGAAGTGAAGCAGCGTCAGGTCAGGGATCAGCGCCGTGACAAAGGCCGCCATGGTGGTGGATTTACCCGCCCCGTTACCGCCGGAGAGCGTCGTGACCAGCTCATCCAGATCGAACGTTCGGGCAAAGAAGCCGTTCCAGTTAATCAGCGTCAGTGAGCGAAATTTACCGCGTTCAATCATTACTCTTCCTCCCCGCTATCCGGCAGATTCTCTTCATGCTCATCATTGAGCTGCAAATGGTTTTCCACCGGCATCGCTTCACCGTCGCGGATCATGCGAAGCTGCGCTTCACGCGCGTCATCGCCCGCACGCACGTCGGCGCCGAAGCGGAAGACAGATTCCGTAATGCGGAATTTGCTGCTGTCGTGACCCATAAACCAGACCATCCCCAGACGACGCAGACGGTTCAGGGAAGAGCGGACTTTTTCCTGTAATTTCTGACGGTCGAGATCCGACCCCGTGGAGCGGTTGTTCACCAGCTTAAGCAGCTTGCCCTCATCTGCCAGCGTCAACAGCTCGTCGTAAAGTTCCTGCTGGGTGAAGATCCCTTCATTCGCCAGACGTTCCGGGCTGAGGTAGAGGTAGCAGAGAATTTTGCCGACCATCATGTCCAGCTCGGAGAGCACGGAACGCGGAATCAGCGTCGTGGAGCGCGGGCGCAGGTAGAAAAACCCTTCCGGCGCACGGATAAGCTCCACGTTGTAGCGGGCGTAAAACTCTTCCAGGTACTCCTGGAAGTCCATCAAAAAGGCGTGATTATCCAGCTCGTCTAAGCCAATGTGACGACCGGCACGCAGCTGGCTGTCCAGCGCCGGAAATAACGGATTCGCCAGCGCCTGTGCCAGCTTAACCGGCATCACTTGTTCAATATTTGTCAATGACATGCGCCTGTACCTTGGCTCCGTAATCGTTAATTGGCTGCCACTTCGGCGGCAGTCCGGTGAAATCGGCTTGCGCGATACCCAGGCGAACAGCCTGGTCTACCACAATGCGGGCAACGTCGAAGTGGCGCGCGCGAGGATATTGCGCCAGATAGTCGCGCACCACGAGCCCCAGATCCAGTGGAGCTTGTCTGGTTTTGTAGACCGCGAGCTGTTCTTCGATCATCGCCGCAAGCTGCTCGCGAATTTCGTTAAATTCTTCGTATTCCAGATCCGGCGGCAGTTCACCGGTTACCTCTTCATCACGCAATGCCATCTCTTCGTCGCGCATATCCAGCAGACGATCGGCATTGGCGTAGGTCAGCGCCCACGGCGCATCGAAATAGGTCTGCACCGACTGGCGCAGACGCTGGGCAAAGACGCGGTTTTTATCCATATCGATCGCGGTACGAATAAATTTATGCACGTGTCGGTCGTAGCCGATCCACAGGTCGATCGACTGCTGGCCCCAGCTGATGATGCGGTCCAGTTTACTCTGCAGGTCGAACACCAGACGGTCGATAAAGTGCAGATCGTCGTGTGCCAGCGTCGCGTCCTGGATGCGCAGCAGGTTCGCCTGCAGCTTATCCCCTGCGGCTTCCAGCGTATCCTGCAGCTCACGCAGCGTACCGGAGGTTTCTGACAGCAGAAGTTCACAGCTGGAGATGGCTGCACGCCAGTCTTTATTCAGCAGCTGTGCGATATCGTCTTTCACCTGCTGCTGCTGTTCGTCCATCAGACGCTGGGTCAGATCGATACTGTCGAAGATTTCCGCCACCGAGTATTTCAGCGGTGCATAGACGTTTCGGTGCCAGTGGAATTCGTCACCGTCTTCATCTGCCGCATCGGCGGCGCGCTTAAGCTCACCGGCCACGATCGACAGCTGCATGGACAGACGCAGCGTGGAAAATTCGCGTTGGCGAATGTAGTAATCGGTGATGCCGATGCCCAGTGGCGTCAGGCGATAGATGGCGTTTCCTTCCGCCTGCTCGCTGGTAAAGCGGTTCAGCAGACGTTGACGCACCATATCGTTAATTGCGTTGTTGGCACGCACGCTAATGGTTTCGCTGGTTTGCTCAAACGCATCACTGACATGGCGGAACGCATCCACCAGTTCACCCTCGCTCATTTCCCCATCCAGCCGCTCGCCGTTCAGCGTGGCGACCGCCAGCAGGAAAGAGAGTCTGTCTACCGGCAGCGAGATGGAGAAATCGTTTTTCCTGGCCCAGGCAACCAGTTCGGGGACTGTCTGGGAAAATTCACTCATAGGTTATCCTTGCATCTGCGGCTTGTGCGCGGTGACGTGAATATAGCGGCCAAGGCTGACAAAAGGCTCCTGGCGGCAATACCGCGTTTCCAATTCTGTTAAGGTGTCAAAACAGTCACGCTGTTTGTGTTTTTCACGCAGATAATCATGAAACACCCTGACGCCCGTCTTCCCGACAATCTGCCAGCCAATCGCTTCCAGCCAGCCATAGACCTGCTGTGGATCGCGCGGATAGTCCGGGGAAAGCGTGCGTTTTTTCTTTTTGGGCATCCCGACCTGAACATAGTCGAAGTTTCCCGCAACCATGTTGTGCATCAGGAAGCCGTTAGCATTGTAGAACATCAACGACAGCGTGCCGCCCGGGCGCAACATCGACCACAGGGTTTGTAACACGCTTAGCGGATCGGCAACCCACTCCAGCACCGCATGAAACAATATCAGATCAACCTGGGTTTCCAAATGCTGTGCGATGTCCTGAGCGGCGCATTGTATAAAATGCATGTTGTCGCTCACACCTTTCTCTTCAGCCGCACGCGTCGCGCGGGCGACCATTTCAGCAGAAAGATCGCAAAGCGTGACGTGATGACCGCGTTCCGCCATTTTTATGGCCGTCTGCCCTTCACCGCCTCCGGCATCCAGCACGCGCAACGTTTGACCACCAAAGGTAGCCAGAATGGTGTCCAAATCCTGCCAGAGGATCGTCTGACGGAGCTGCCCTTTCGTGGTGCCATAAATGTTGCGCGAAAACTTTTCCGCGATGTCATCAAAATTGCGATCCCGCATTGGGAGAGTTCCACTCGCTAACTGCAAAACCGCTATTTTGTCACACCCGCGCGGAGAATGAACCTCTCTGGTGTAATATCACCGTCAATCACCTGCTATATGGTCAAAAAAGGAACCAAAAAGGATGCTTTTTACCCTTAAGAAATACATTGGAGGGATGATGCTTCCCCTTCCGCTGCTGCTCATCATCATCGCGCTGGGGCTGGCGCTGGTGTGGTTCAGTCGCTTTCAGAAGAGTGGCAAAACGCTGATCACGTTCGGCTGGTTGGTCCTGCTGCTGCTGAGCCTGCAGCCGGTGGCTGATGGTCTGTTACGCCCCATCGAAAACAGGTACCCGACATGGCAGGGAAATCAGAAAGCGGCGTACATCGTGGTGCTGGGCGGCGGATATACCTGGGATCCTGACTGGGCCCCCAGCTCAAACCTGATCAACAACAGCCTGCCGCGGCTAAACGAAGGCATTCGCCTCTGGCTGGCGAATCCGGGATCAAAAATGATCTTCACCGGCGCGGCGGCCAAAACGAACCCGGTGAGTACGGCGGAAGCGGGCGCCCGGGTCGCGGAATCACTCGGCGTACCGCGCTCCTCAATCATCACGCTGGACAGCCCGAAAGATACTGAAGAAGAAGCTGCCGCAGTGAAGCAGGCGATTGGCGATGCCCCGTTCTTACTGGTGACCTCCGCCTCGCACCTGCCGCGCGCGATGATTTTCTTTGAAAAACAGGGCCTGCACCCGCTTCCCGCACCGGCGAACCAGATGGCCATCGACGCGCCGCTTAATCCGTGGGAGCGGGTAATCCCCTCCCCGGTGTGGCTGATGCATAGCGATCGCGTCGGTTATGAGACGCTCGGACGCCTCTGGCAGTGGCTGAAAGGTTCCTCAGGCGAGCCAGGGCAAGAGTGATTTAGTCGCCAGATCGAAGTTTGCGCGATTAAAGCGTCCGGTGTTAACCAGCTGCGCAACTTCGTCCCAGAGCAGGTAGAGCCAGCGCCGCCAGAGAAACGCTTCCGCAACGGGGGCGCGTTGAAGGTAATGCCACAGTAAACCTTCCGCCGCCCCGCTGTCGCTGAGCCTGAACAGCTCATATTCGCGCGGAGCCCAGAGCATGATCCCCGGCCCCACCATCGCCAGAAGCTGATCGCTGCGGGGGTCTTTTAGCATACTCCGCAGGGTGAAGTTACCGTGGATCAGCACACAGTTATCGTTAAAACCTTCGAACAGCGCCGGTAAACACTCCCGGGTGCGAAAGAGAATACGTTTGTCCTGCATGGTTAAACCGGTATTGTTGAACTGGTTAAGCGTTCCCCACAGCACTTCAACCCGCTGGCGATACCACAGCGGCCAGAGATTTTCCTGAGTGCTGTCGACCGGCCCAACAAGTCCGCGGCTATCCTGACGGTGCCACGCCAGCAGCGCCTCGACAATCTGGTCTTTTAGCTGTTCCCAGCGTTCCGGCGTTCGCGCGGGCGCTTCAACGGGTACACCACGTAAACGTTCAATCAGCAGTACGTCCGGGCCGGGGTGTTCCTCATGGGTCATCACGCCGTACACCGTCGGCATACGCACGGTTCCCTCCCGCGCCAGCATCGACATTTTCCATGCAAGCTGCCTGGCAACGCCGGGTGACGTGAAACTTCGTGCCATCAGCGGCATTGGGTTACCCTCACTGTCGTACAACGACCAGAGCGCGGTATCGGCTTTTTCACTCACGCATTCGACCCGGCTTAACTTTTCACCCAGCAGATGGCTAAGTTCGGCACGCAGCTGTTCCATATGAGATTACCCCCATTAAGACTACTGCTTTTATAATGAGCGTCCTTAATGAAGATGTCACCCGGAAGAGATCAATCAGGAAAAAGAAAGTGAAAAATAAACCGGAGAGTGCATCTCTCCCAACGGAGAGATGCCGGTAAGATTAACGCAATTCAGCGCGAACGCGCTCAAGATCTTCAGGGGTGTCTACGCCCGTGCCGGGGACTTCCTCAGCAACGGCAACGTGAATTTTCTCGCCGTACCAGAGCACGCGGAGTTGCTCCAGCATTTCGATATGCTCCAGCGGACTCGGGGCCCAGGCCACATAACGGCGAATAAAGCCGGCGCGATAGCCGTAGATCCCAATATGACGCAGGAAGGTATCACCGATGGTCTCTTTAGAAAGCGCAAAGCGATCGCGATCCCACGGGATCGTGGCACGGGAGAAATAGAGCGCATAGCCTTCCGCATCCATGACGACCTTCACCGCATTCGGGTTGAAAGCTTCTTCTGCATGATGAATGGGTACCGCCAGCGTGGCCATTCCAACCTGACGCTGCGCCAGGTTTTCGGCCACCTGACGGATAATGACAGCGGGGATCATCGGCTCGTCACCCTGCACGTTTACGATAACCGTATCATCACTGAAACCGCATTTCTCAACCACTTCCGCCAGACGCTCGGTGCCGGACTGGTGATCTGCGCGGGTCATGCATACCTCGCCGCCTGCCGCCTCAACCGCACGAGCGACATCCGGATGATCGGTGGCAACAATCACACGGTCAGCACCGGATTCACGCGCCCGCTCAAGGACATGCACGATCATCGGCTTGCCATTGATATCCACCAGCGGTTTACCCGGCAGACGGGTTGAAGCGTAACGCGCAGGAATAATGACAACAAAACTCATGGTTTGCTCTCTTCTGCCACCAGGGAACGGGCTTCGTTTTCCAGCAATACCGGAATACCGTCGCGCAGCGGGAAAGCCAGGCTGTCCAGCTTGCAAATGAGCTCTTGTTTGTCCTGGCTGTAGTAGAGTTTGCCGTTGCATACCGGGCAGGCAATAATTTCAAGTAAACGGTGATCCATAGTTCCTCCGTATGGGTAATCGCTAAAGCTTAACACATTCCTTTTCAGGGCGTGCCTGTTTCCCAGCCACTTCGACAGGATGTAAACAATCCATCAGGTACCCGGCCCAGCGTCACGTCGTCGGCCCCCTGCCAGCGCGCGAATTCGCTAATGGCGGACGTTAACCCTTTTTCCAGGCTCGCCATCACCCTGACGCCCTCTTGCAAATAAAGCGCAATGATTTCAAGCGTGCCGGTCTTGCGGTGCATTTTGGCATCCATGCGCCCGACCAGCTGCCCCTTATGCAGGAGCGGTAAAACAAAGTAGCCATACTGGCGCTTTGGGGCCGGGGTATAACATTCCAGCCGGTAGCTGAAATCAAAGAGCTGCTCGGCGCGTTTTCTGTCCCAGACGACCGGGTCGAAAGGCGACAATACCGCGCTGTGGGTCGCCTGCAGTTTCCCCTCCAGGGCCTGAGGCAATAGCGGGAGGAGATCCGCATGTAGCCACATTTCGCCCAGCGTTTCCACGGTAACGGGAATGACGCGCTGTTCGCGTTGCCACATGTCCAGCAGCGGTTTCAGCGCGGGCTGGCGCAGGCGATAGTAATCTGCCAGCCATTGCGTGCGAAAAATTCCCAGACTACGGGCGCTGTTCTCCAGCATAATGGCCTCGGCCGCCTCCTGGGTAAGCAGGTCGCGCTCGTCGTCCCAGTGGAGCATCACGCGATGCGTCAGGTCGTAGACGCGTTGAAAATTACGCCGCTCAATCACCATGACTTTGCCAGAGGTAAACAACCCTTCGAGATGACGCTTGTGCGGCTTCCACTCCCACCAGCCGCTTGTACCTTTGCGCGGGTGTTCAAAATCGGCAGAGCGTACAGGACCGTTTTCCTGAATATGCGCGATGAGCTGCTCTATTTCAGCCGCATGTTCCAGCATCCAGGCCTGTCGGTATTTCCAGCCCATCTTTTCCGGCGCAAGCATACGGTGACGCACAAGAGCAAAATCGCTGCGGGGAAGAAAGCAGGCTTCGTGCGCCCAGTACTCCATCAGCTCCCCCTTGCTGAGCGCCTCATCCAGCCACTGAGAAGGATAGCTCCCCAGGCGGCTGAACAGCACCAGGTAAGGGCTACGTGCCACAATATTAATGGTGTCGATCTGGAGTAGCGACATGCGCTGTACGGTAGAGAGAATATCGGCAGGCTGCGCGCGGCGGCGGGGCTTTTTGAGCAGCCCCTGCGCGGCAAGGTGGAGATTACGTGCGGCTGAGAGCGAGAGTTGCGGTAAAGACATGCGTTTTCCTGTCAGTCAAAGCGCCACCAGAACCGCGTAAGCCTTTAGTGCACCAACGCAATCAGTTCCTTGAGCAAATGTTCCGGCTGCTCACCGCTGAGTTCGGCGTCAACCGGCAGATACCACCAGTTATCTTTCGCAAAGGCGCGGCATTTCACCGCATCTTTTTCGGTCATGATCAGCGACTGCCCGGGTACGGTCAGGGCAGCGACCTGCACTTCCAACAGCGCCTGGTGGTCGGCCAGCGGAACGCGTTTTTCCAGCCGGGCACCACACTGTTCCAGCGTCGCGAAGAAGCGCGGCGGATGACCAATGCCCGCCATCGCTACCAGTGAAGGCAACTCTGAAACCGACCGGCGTTCACCCGTCACCAGGTTGATTGCCAGACCCGGCTGCAGGTGCATCGGGATTTCACCCGTTTTCGCCTCACCACCGTTCACGATCACCGCATCCACGGACGTCAGACGCGAAGCGCGTTCGCGCATGGGTCCGGCAGGTAACCACCAGCCGTTCCCAAAACGGCGAACCCCGTCGATGACCACAATCTCTTTATCTCGCGCCAGGGCATAATGCTGCAGACCATCGTCAGTGATAATGATCTGTACCGCATGTTCGGCAAGCAGGGCCCGGACGGCATCGCTGCGCACCGGGGAGACCGCAACAGGGGCGCCAGTACGCTGGAAAATCAATACCGGTTCATCACCCGCTTCAGCCGTCGTGGTTTCCGCCGTCAGCAGCAGCGGGTAATGCGCCGCTTTACCACCATATCCCCGCGATACCACGCCCGGGCGTATACCGCGCTTTTGCAACTGCTCCACCAGCCAGATCACCACCGGCGTTTTGCCGTTGCCGCCCGCCGTAAGATTACCGACAACCACAACGGGCACCGGCGCGCGCCAGGCCCGCTTCACCCCAAGACGATAAAGCAGACGGATAATGCCGCTCACCAGGCCGTAGAGCCAGGAGAGCGGCAAAAGCAGCAGCCACAGCGGGGATTCACCGGACCAGATGCGTGCAATCATTCGCCGAACTGCATCTTATGAAGCTGAGCGTAAACGCCGCGGTGTTCCAGCAGATCAGCATGGCTTCCGCGTTCAACAATGACCCCATCCTCAACCACGACGATTTCATCAGCCTGCTCGATAGTCGACAGACGGTGCGCAATCACCAGCGAGGTGCGGTTCTTTTGCAGCTCATCCAGCGCCGACTGAATCGCGCGTTCAGATTCCGTATCCAGCGCAGAGGTCGCTTCGTCCAGGATCAGTATCGGGCTGTCGCGCAGCAGCGCTCGGGCAATGGCGATACGCTGACGCTGCCCACCGGAGAGCAGTACACCGTTCTCGCCGATGATGGTATCCAGACCGTTATCCATCTTGTTGATAAAGTCCATGGCGTAGGCCATACGTGCGGCGTTCTCAATCTGCTCGCGGCTGTACTCTTCAGTGCGTGCATAAGCAATATTGTTTGCCACGGTATCGTTGAACAGGTGCACGTTCTGGGAGACCAGCGCCACCTGGTTACGGAGCGACTGCAGGGTATACTCCCGCAGATCGTGACCGTCTAACAGAATTTCACCTTCGTCAATGTCGTAGAAACGGGTGATCAGGCTGGCAATGGTCGATTTACCCGAGCCGGAACGGCCTACCAGCGCAACGGTTTTCCCCGCCGGAATGGTCAGGTTGATATTGCGCAGAGCCGGTGTTTCGCGGCCAGGATAAGTAAAGGTCACATTGCGGAACTCAACGTCGCCGTTCGCGCGCTCAATGACGCGTTTGCCTTCATCTTTTTCCTGCTCGGAATCCAGAATGCTGAACAGGGTCTGACAGGCCGCCATCCCACGCTGGAACTGGGCGTTGACGTTTGTCAGTGATTTCAGCGGACGCATCAGGGCGATCATTGAGGAGAAGACCACGGTGATGGTACCCGCCGTCAGCGTCTCCATGACGCTCGGGAAGCTTGCCGCATACAGAACGAACGCCAGCGCCAGTGAGGCAATCAGCTGAATAATCGGGTCGGAGATAGAAGAGGCCGAGACCATTTTCATCCCCTGCAGACGCATTTTGTTGCTCACTTTATCAAAACGTTTGGTTTCAACGTCCTGACCACCAAAAATCAGCACTTCTTTATGCCCTTTCAGCATCTGCTCTGCGCTGGTAGTCACCTGCCCCATCGTATTCTGCATATTCTTGCTGATATTACGGAAGCGTTTTGAGACGACGCGGATAGCAATAGAAACCACAGGTGCCAGAACGATAAGGATGAGCGACAGCTGCCAGCTGTAGTAGAACATCATCACGAACAGGCCGATAATCGACGCGCCCTCGCGCACAACGGTAATCAGCGCGCTGGAAGAGGAAGAGGCAACCTGCTCGGAGTCGTAGGTGATCCGCGACAGCAGCGTCCCGGTTGACTGCTTGTCAAAGAACGCAACCGGCATGCCCATCATGTGACTGAACAGTCGACGACGCATAGTCATCACTACTTTCCCGGATACCCAGGAAATGCAGTAGCTGGAGATATAGCTGGTGATACCGCGTAAGATCATCAGTCCGATAACCACCAGAGGCATCCATAGCAGCACTGAGCGATCCGTTTTACCAAAACCGTCGTCCAGTAACGGTTTGAGAAGCGATAGCATAAAGGTATCGCTGGCTGCGTTGAGGATTAACGCTACACCCGCCACGATCAAGCCTGCTTTAAAAGGGGCAATCATCGGCCAGAGTCGGCGGAACGTTTGCCACGTGGAGAGATCTTTGTCGTTATGCATTCAAAAAACCAGCATTGTTGAAATAGCCGCATATTCTACCCGTTATCGACGGGCGCGCCAAACCACTGATGATACCAACGTGGTAAAATTTGCTCTCGCAAGCGCCGGATTTGCCAGTGATGTTGCGAGAATGTCACCGATATTTGTCCTGAATGAGGGGTATCGTGCCAGATATACCCCTCTTTTCGATAACGTCGAACGACTTTTGCCGACGGGAAGTGCCATGCGTTATAGCGGGCCGCAGAATCCAGGGCGATCTGTCCTTCCACCCGCTGTACCAGCGGCAATGAAGACGAGGTATTGCTGCCATGATGGGGGACCTGTATGAGCGTGGCCCTCAGATGACGCCAGTAATGGCTAAGCATAGCCTGTTCCGCCTGCACTTCAATGTCCCCTGTTAGCAGAACGCTTTGCTCCCCGTCGTCCACCTTTACCACACAGGAATGGTTATTCCCCTGGGCCGGGTAATTTTCAGGAGGCCAGTGGACGGTGAAGGTTAACCCCTGCCATTCCCATTTCTGCCCACGAAAACAAGGGCGGTGCCCCGTCCTGCGTAACGGGCTTCTTACCCATATATCCGGCCATGCTTTTTGCAACGACGCGAGGCCTCCTGCATGGTCGAGGTGTTCATGACTGAGAATCACTCCTTCTGGCCGTAGGTGATGCCAGCGAAGCCAGGGAATAATTAACCGCTGCGCGCTGTCTCCGTCCGGCCAGGCGAGCCCGGTATCATAAAGAATGGCTTTTCCCTGCCTTTCAATGACCATGGCCAGCCCCTGCCCCACATCCAGCATATGCAGCGTCCAGCTCTCGCTTTTTGCCGCTCGCCAGAGGGGAAATGTCAGCAGGACACTGCCTGCAAGACAAATGGCAGGAACGGTTTTCCAGGCACGAAAACGCCAGGCAATAATACTCAACCACGGCAGTAATGCCATGATTTGCCAGCGCTGGTCGACATTCTGCCAGCCATTAGGCAGGCGCATCAGTAGCCAGAAGAGTCCCGCAAGCGACTTATCGGCGGCAAACCAGATGGCACTTTCTACCGCAGCCAGCGGTAGCAAATGGAGCAGCATACCGAGCAGGATCAGCGGGACGGAGACAAACGTTACCAGGGGCACGGCAAAGAGATTCGCGACCAGGGATGAGAGGCTGAAGCCATGGAAAATCAGAACCTGTAACGGCATGAGCAGCAGCAACATCCCGACCTGCAGATAAATCAGGTTCAGTAGCGGCCGCATCCGTCGTGTCCAATTCCAGTCGGGAAGAGGCAGCCACTGAAACCAGAAAATCAGCGCGGCGACGGCAAAGGCTGACAGAGCCAGACTCTGCGAAAGTACGGCCAGGGGATCGTTAATCAGTATCGCCGCGATGCAGCAGCTCCAAACCTGCCAGGGAGACCATTGACGGCCAGTAATCCGCAACAGAGCAAGCACCGCAAGGGCGATGATCATCCTCAGCGCAGGCGGTTGCAGACCGGTAAGCCAGGCGTAGAAAGCAGCAAAGAACAACCCGGCAAGGAGAGGCATTTGCCAGTGGACGCGGTGGCTGGGTAATAAAAACTGGAATCCACGTGCAAGTAACCAGACGAGAGAGGCTGCCAGCGCGATATGCAGACCCGAAATCGCCATCAGATGCAGCGTGCCGGTTTCCCGCATCAGGTCTTTTATTTCACGGGGTACTTCCAAGCGTTCTCCCATCCCAAGCCCCAGGATAACCGCTCCCCATCGGTAAGCTGAAAGTCGGTTTTGCAGCGACATCAGATATTGCGCTCGCAGGCTGCAGCGCCCGTCGACGATCTCCGCACGGGTGAAGCGCCCGCTCAGCGTTTGATGTCGGGCAAAAGCGCTGCGCTGAGAATCATAACCGCCGTCGTTGAGTTCGCCGTGTGCAGGCCTGAGCCTGAGCGTCACGCTCCAGCGCTGCCCTGCACACGCCTTTTGCGGCAGATAATTGCCATACAGCGTTACGCCGGTAGAGGCCCACCAGCGCTTGCCATTGACGCTTAGAATGCTTCCCTGATGTTGAGTGGCGCCGTCGGTCGCGGTGAGCTCTATCTCAGCCTGCACGGCCCCCGTTGTTAAATGCTGCATCGGCCAGATGCTCTCCTGCGCGGCAAAAATGCCCCAGGCACAAAATAACAGCGTCATACCCGCATACTTCAGTCGACTGTTTTGCCATGCAGCAAGCGCTAGCCCGCCAGCCATCATTACCCAAACGGTGTTGGGGGAAGGCAGTTCAGGTAACCAGAGTAACGGAACTATCGCCAGAATGGCGCAGATGCTAAGCGCGGGAATTCCCATTGCTACCTCCCTGTTTCAGGGTGGCAGTATGCAAGCAGGCTGAGCGGTCGTCAGGTGTGAAGAATACGATTTACGGCAAGCGCAGCAAGGTATTTAACGGGTTGCAGAAAACGAAACGGAAAATGCGGGGCACCTTGAGAAAGAAAGCGACAGCGACAAAAAAAGCACCCGCAGGTGCTTTCTTTCGAACCCAGTTTAACCGGCTGGCTAAACTCAGTTGCCGTAAATATTGGCGCGATCGCGCAGTTCTTTACCCGGCTTAAAGTGTGGAACGTACTTACCTTCCAGCTCGACTTTATCGCCAGTTTTCGGGTTACGCCCGGTACGTGGAGCACGATAGTGCAGAGAAAAACTACCGAAACCGCGGATTTCAATGCGCTCGCCCTGGGCAAGAGTGGAGGCCATATGCTCCAGCATCTCTTTTACGGCATCTTCCACTGCCTTGGCAGGGATATGCGGTTGCTGACTGGCAAGTCTTTCAATCAATTCTGACTTGGTCATGATTCCTCCGGTTCCTTTCAAACCAATTAGCTGAACAGCTCATTAAACAAGGGCGGCCGTAGCCGCCCTTTGTTATTGATTACAGGACGAATCCTGTAATCTGTCAAGTTTGCTCCTCATCCTTCGCGCTGTAAATGCGTTACAGCGCAAATGATGCTGAGAACCTGATATTACTCGCCTTTAGCTGCTTTGAAAGCTTCAGCCATTGCGTTGTTAGAGAAGTTTGCATCTTCCTGTTTGTTAACAGTTGCGATTGCATCTTTCTCATCAGCTTCGTCTTTAGCACGAACAGACAGGCTGATTGCACGGTTCTTACGGTCAACACCGGTGAACTTAGCTTCAACGTCGTCGCCTACGTTCAGAACCAGAGTGGCATCTTCAACGCGGTCACGGGAAGCTTCAGAAGCGCGCAGGTAACCTTCAACGCCGTCAGCCAGTTCTACGGTTGCGCCTTTAGCGTCAACTGCAGTCACTTTACCGTTTACGATTGCGCCTTTCTTGTTCAGTGCAACCCAGTTGTTGAACGGATCTTCTGCGAGCTGTTTAACGCCCAGGGAGATACGCTCACGCTCTGCGTCAACCTGCAGAACAACTGCAGCGATTTCGTCGCCTTTTTTGTATTCACGAACTGCTTCTTCGCCTGCAACGTTCCAGGAGATGTCAGACAGGTGAACCAGGCCATCGATGCCGCCGTCCAGGCCAATGAAGATACCGAAGTCAGTGATAGACTTGATTTTACCTTCAACACGGTCGCCCTTGTTGTGGGTTTCCGCGAACTGCTGCCATGGGTTGTTTTTGCACTGCTTCAGGCCCAGGGAGATACGACGACGTTCTTCGTCGATATCCAGAACCATCACTTCCACTACATCACCAACGTTAACAACTTTGGATGGGTGGATGTTTTTGTTGGTCCAGTCCATTTCGGAAACGTGCACCAGACCTTCAACGCCTTCTTCGATTTCAACGAAGCAGCCGTAGTCAGTCAGGTTGGTTACGCGACCAGTCAGTTTAGTCCCTTCTGGGTAACGCTTAGCGATAGCTACCCATGGATCTTCGCCCAGCTGTTTCAGGCCGAGGGATACACGAGTACGCTCGCGGTCGAACTTCAGCACTTTAACAGTGATTTCGTCGCCCACGTTCACGATTTCGCTTGGGTGCTTAACGCGTTTCCACGCCATGTCGGTGATGTGCAGCAGGCCATCAACGCCGCCCAGGTCAACGAATGCGCCGTAGTCAGTGAGGTTCTTAACGATACCTTTGACTTCCATGCCTTCCTGCAGGTTTTCCAGCAGCTGATCGCGTTCTGCGCTGTTTTCGGATTCGATAACGGCACGACGGGAAACAACAACGTTGTTACGCTTCTGGTCCAGCTTGATTACTTTGAACTCAAGCTCTTTGCCTTCCAGGTGCAGGGTGTCACGAACTGGACGAACGTCTACCAGAGAACCTGGCAGGAACGCACGAATACCATTCAGCTCAACAGTGAAGCCACCTTTAACTTTGCCGTTGATAACACCGACCACAGTTTCAGCTTCTTCGTAAGCTTTTTCCAGCGTGATCCATGCTTCGTGACGTTTCGCTTTCTCACGAGAAAGCAGGGTTTCACCGAAGCCGTCTTCTACTGCGTCCAGAGCAACGTCAACTTCGTCGCCAACCTGGATTTCCAGCTCGCCCTGGGCGTTTTTGAACTGCTCTGCCGGAATGGCGGACTCAGATTTCAGACCGGCGTCAACCAGTACTACGTCTTTGTCGATAGCAACAACAACACCGCGAACGATGGAACCCGGGCGGGTTTCGATTTCTTTTAAGGATTCTTCAAACAGTTGAGCAAAAGATTCAGTCATGTTTAATCTTCAGGTTAATATTAACGTCCACCTGGCTCCATGCCGGATGGGGTTGTTTCACATACCCGCCGTCAATCCATTGCAGCGGGGGTACTGCTAAATCGGTCGCGATTACGCGAGTGCCAGTTTTTGGCGCGCATATTGTAGCGCTTTTTCAATCACTTGCTCAATAGTTAAACTGGTTGAATCCAGAACTAATGCATCTTCTGCTGGAACAAGTGGGGCGACGGCGCGGTTACGATCGCGGCCATCGCGCTCTTTTATCTCGGATAAAAGGCGATCAAAGTTAACACTAAACCCCTTTTCCTGCAACTGAAGCATGCGGCGTTGAGCGCGTTCTTCCGAAGAGGCGTCAAGGAAAATTTTCACAGGTGCATCAGGGAATACCACGGTTCCCATATCGCGTCCGTCCGCGATCAAACCCGGTGCTTCACGGAACGCGCGCTGACGACGTAACAGCGCCTCACGAACGCGCGGGAAGGCCGCTACCTGAGAGGCCGCATTCGCCACTTCCTGAGTACGGATTTCCCCGCTCACGTCTTCCCCTTCAAGGATGACTTCCAGGTTGCCATTGGTCGACACGAAACGCACATCAAGATGCGCAGCCAGCGGAACCAGCGCTTCTTCTGACGCCACGTCCACATGATGATGCAGCGCAGCCAGGGCCAGCACGCGATAGATTGCTCCCGAATCTAAAAGATGCCATTGCAATGCTTCCGCCATCGCTTTGCACAGAGTCCCTTTCCCTGCGCCACTCGGCCCGTCAATGGTGATTACCGGGGCAATTGCCGTCATCTTTTTCTCCTTAAATAAGGCATACCGTTTACATGAACGCCGCGCATTATACGCGTCAACGTGCGCAACTGTTACCTTTGCGTGCAAATTACGGATTGATTGAAGCAGAGTGTAGAAGAAATGAACGGAAGTGTTCGTCAGGAAGCGTAAGGAAATGCCGCATCAGGTGATGCGGCAAAAGTCATCAGGCCAGCGTGCTAATGCGTGCCAGCTGTTCAAAGTAGTCCGGGAACGTTTTCGCCGTACATTTCGGATCGAGAATGGTCACAGGCGTGTCGGACAGTGCCACCAGCGAGAAGCACATCGCCATACGGTGATCGTTGTAGGTGCCGATCTCGGCAACCTGCAGTTTTGCAGGAGGCGTGACGCGAATGTAGTCTTCGCCCTCTTCCACCTCTGCTCCGACCTTACGCAGCTCAGTCGCCATCGCAAACAGACGGTCAGTCTCTTTTACGCGCCAGTTGTAGATGTTACGCAGCGTGGTGGTGCCTTTTGCAAACAGCGCCGCCGTGGCAATGGTCATCGCCGCATCCGGAATATGGTTCATGTCCATGTCGATGGCCTTCAGCTCGCCGTGGGTACAGGAAATGAAGTCATCACCCCAGGTCACAACCGCGCCCATTTTTTCCAGCACGTCCGCAAAACGAATGTCACCCTGCACGCTGTTGCGGCCAATACCGGTCACCTTCACGGTACCGCCTTTGATCGCGCCTGCAGCCAGGAAGTAAGATGCCGACGAGGCGTCGCCTTCAACAAGATAGCTGCCCGGAGACTGGTACTGCTGCGCCCCACGCACGACAAAACGCTGATAAGACTGGTTTTCCACCTCAACGCCGAAGGTTTTCATCAGGTGCAGCGTGATATCAATATACGGTTTGGAGACCAGCTCGCCTTTAATCGTGATAACCGTATCCTGCGGCGCCAGCGGCGCGGTCATCAGCAGTGCGGTCAAGAACTGGCTGGAGACGCTGCCGTCAACCTCAACGTGACCACCGGTAAAGCCCCCGCGCAGACGCAGTGGCGGATAATTTTCCTGCTCCAGATACTCGATCTGCGCGCCGCCCTGACGCAGGGCATCCACCAGATGGCCAATCGGACGCTCTTTCATGCGCGGCTCGCCGGTCAGCACAATGTTGTTGCGCCCCAGACACAGGGCCGCCGCCAGCGGACGCATCGCGGTACCCGCGTTGCCCAGAAACAGCTCAAGCTCTTCACCCGTCTGTAGCGCGCCGCCGTTGCCGGTCACTTCGCAGCGGGTACGATCGTCGGAGAAAGTGTAATGAACGCCCAACGCTTTCAGCGCATTGAGCATATGGCGCACGTCATCGCTGTCCAGCAGGTTTGTAAGGACGGTGGTGCCGTTTGCCAGTGCTGCCAGCAGCAGAGCGCGGTTCGAGACACTTTTTGAACCAGGCAGATTAATGGTGCCATCTACCCGCGCGATAGGTTGTAACGTCAGGGATTCCATGAAAACTTAACTCTCAACTCAACATAATAAAAACCCCGCAGCAGGGCTACGGGGGTGAAAACAGCGCGATTAACCGTGGCGACGTTCGAAGTCGATCATGAAATCGGTCAGCGCTTTAACGCCTTCCAGCGGCATCGCGTTATAGATGGAGGCACGCATGCCGCCCACGACACGGTGACCTTTCAGCGCGTGCAGGCCGGCCGCGAAGGACTCTTCCAGGAACACTTTATCCAGGTTGCTGTCCGCCAGCTGGAACGGCACGTTCATGCGGGAACGGTTAGCTTTCGCCACGTCGTTGCGGTAGAAATCGCTCTTGTCGATCACGCCATACAGCAGTTCGGCTTTCTGCTGATTCACTTTGTCCATCTGCGCCACGCCGCCGTTTTGCTTCAGCCATTTGAAGACCAGGCCGGAGAGGTACCAGGCAAACGTCGGTGGGGTGTTGAACATAGAATCGTTGTCGTTCAGCACGGTGTAATCAAGAATGGACGGGCACGATGTATGCGCTTTACCCAGCAGGTCTTCACGCACGATAACAATCGTCAGGCCTGCAGGGCCGATATTTTTCTGCGCGCCCGCGTAGATTACGCCATAACGGCTGACGTCAATTGGCGCAGACAGAATGGTGGAGGAGAAGTCAGCGGCAACCACGACGTCTTTACCGAAGTTCGGCGTCTCGTCGATGGCAATCCCATCAATGGTTTCGTTCGGGCAATAGTGCAGATACGCTGCGTTATCAGAAAGCTGCCATTCGCTCATTGGCTTCACGGCGCGCAGGCCGTCAACGGTCACTTTGGCGTCAATCACATTCGGCGTGCAGTATTTGTGCGCTTCTTTCACCGCACTGGCCGCCCAGTAGCCTGCGTCAACGTAGTCTGCCGTCGTTTTATCGCCCAGGATGTTTAGCGGTACGCCTGCAAACTGGCCGCGTCCGCCGCCGTGACAGAACAATACTTTGTAGTTCGAGGGAATATTCAGCAGATCGCGAAAATCCTTTTCTGCCTCTTCCGCCACCTGAATAAACTCTTTACCCCGGTGGCTGATTTCCATCACCGACGTTCCCAGACCGTTCCAGTCACAAAGTTCCTGTTGAGCCTGTTTAAGCACGTCTGCCGGTAACATTGCCGGACCTGAACTGAAATTAAAGACTTGAGCCATTTCCCCTCACCACGCTAAAAGCCATAAGTTATAACTGTGGATATCGGTTTTATCATTCAGTGACACGCGCCGCAATGTCTAAAACTTATGACCCGTGAAATGTGCCCCACGTCACACAAAACAATCTGCCGCCTCGCCAGGACAAAACCGACAAAATGGCTGTCAGGTGATGCGTTTAGCCCGGCTAACCTTCGTCCATTCCGGATTTGCACAGCGGGGGCATAATTGACGATCCCCTGGCTGCATCGCGACGACATGGCTACATCTCACGCAGGCATACTCGCCTGACTCAGGTACGGTTCTGAAACGCTCGACCAGCATATCCGGCAGGATGCACAGTCCCGGCCTCACCTCATCGTCAGAATAGTAATAGACGCTGATCTGCCCGTTGGTCTCCATGATCGCCAGACGCACCTGCCCGAGCTGTTCCACGCTGTTGAGGCGTAGCTCCATAAAAAACTCAAACTCGGTCATATTGGCGCTTTGCACATTTTCCCAGGCCAGCTGACCGTCCTCGACGATAACGACCGGCTTCCCTTCAAGCAGATCTTCCAGCTTTTCACTTTTCGACATCAGCCACATGACAAGGCGGTAAAGCAGCGCCAGTGTGACAAAAACGATAAATACCGGCACCATCGGCACATCATCATAGAAGGCGACATCCCCCGCCGCGGAACCCAGCGTCAGGATGATCAATACTTCAAAAAGCGACATCTGCCGCACGCCGCGACGACCGGTGATTTTAAGAAACAGGAAGACCAGAACGAAGGTATACAGACTACGCAGCGCCACTTCGCCTAAAAATTCAGGGGGGACTTTATCAAACGCCATCCGCTGGAGATCGAATGCTTTCATTTTTCTATGCCTTAACAGTGAGTTACTGACAATAAGCATAGCCCAGTCTTTTATTTTCGCCGGAGATAGCACCCGTCACACAAAACCCGTATCATTGCGCGCTTTACGTACGATAAAAGTGAACGCCATGACTCAAACGTTTATCCCCGGCAAAGACGCCGCTCTGGAAGATTCCATCGCTCGCTTCCAGCAGAAACTGACCGACCTGGGTTTTAACATCGAAGAAGCCTCCTGGCTCAATCCGGTGCCGCATGTCTGGTCTGTGCATATTCGCGATAAAGACTGTGCCCTGTGCTTTACCAACGGTAAAGGCGCGACAAAAAAAGCGGCACTGGCCTCCGCGCTGGGTGAGTATTTTGAGCGTCTGTCCACCAACTATTTCTTCGCTGACTTCTGGCTGGGCGAAACCATCGCCAACGGCCCGTTCGTTCACTATCCGAACGAAAAATGGTTCCCGCTGACCGAAGACGATGAACTGCCGGAAGGAATTCTCGACGCGCGCCTGCGTGCCTTCTACGATCCGGAAAACGAACTGACCGCCAGCATGCTGATCGATCTGCAGTCTGGCAACGACGATCGCGGTATTTGTGCCCTGCCGTTTACCCGTCAGTCTGACGAGCAGACCGTCTATATCCCGATGAACATCGTCGGCAACCTGTATGTGTCTAACGGCATGTCCGCCGGTAACACCCGCAATGAAGCGCGCGTGCAGGGGCTGTCTGAAGTCTTCGAGCGTCATATCAAAAACCGCATTATTGCCGAATCCATCAGCCTGCCTGAAATTCCGGCAGAGGTGCTGGCGCGCTACCCGGGCGTGGTGGAATCCATCGCCAAGCTGGAAGCAGAAGGTTTCCCAATCTTTGCGTATGACGGCTCGCTGGGCGGCAAGTATCCAGTGATCTGCGTCGTGCTGTTTAACCCGACCAACGGCACCTGCTTCGCCTCCTTCGGCGCGCACCCGGACTTCGGCGTGGCGCTGGAGCGTACCGTTACCGAGCTGCTCCAGGGCCGTAGCCTGAAAGATCTCGACGTGTTTACGCCGCCAACGTTTGACGATGAAGAAGTGGCCGAGCATACCAACCTCGAAACCCACTTCATCGATTCCAGCGGCTTAATTTCCTGGGATATGTTCAAGAAGGACGCGGACTATCCGTTCGTGGACTGGAGCTTTGCCGGTACCACGGAAGAAGAGTTCGCGACGCTGATGGCGATCTTTAACGCGGAAGACCAGGAAGTGTACATTGCCGATTACGAGCACCTGGGCGTTTACGCGTGCCGCATCATCGTGCCTGGCATGTCTGATATCTATCCGGCGGAAGATCTGTGGCTGGCGAACAACAGCATGGGCGCGCATCTGCGTGAAACGCTGCTGGCTCTGCCGGGCAGCGAATGGGAGAAAGAAGATTATCTGAACCTGATCGCCCAGCTGGACGAAGAAGGCCACGATGATTTCACCCGCGTACGCGAACTCCTGGGCCTGGCGACCGGTAAAGACAACGGCTGGTACACCCTGCGCATCGGTGAGTTGAAAGCGATGCTGGCCCTGGCGGGCGGCGATCTGGATCAGGCCCTGGCCTGGACCGAGTGGACCATGGAGTTCAACCAGTCGGTCTTCTCTGCCGAGCGCACCAACTATTACCGCTGCCTGCAAACCCTGCTGCTGCTTGCACAGGAAGAGGATCGCGAACCGCTGCAATATCTGAATGCTTTCGTGCGAATGTACGGCGCTGAGGCCGTTGAAGCAGCCAGCGCAGCCCTGAGCGGCGAAGCGCCGTTCTATGGCCTGCAGGCTGTTGATAGCGATCTGAAAGCCTTCCCGGCGCATCAGTCGCTGCTGAAGGCCTACGAAAAGCTGCAGAAAGCAAAAGCCGCTTACTGGTCAAAATAAGCGCACATAACATTACCAGCAGTAGGCGTATTCAATCGTCTGGGCTATATTACGGGGCAATTTCATTGCCCCTTTTTTTATTTCCTTCGGCAATGATTGTTGATTGTAATAATAAAGTTAAACACGGGTAAATATAATAATATTGATCTGGGCTTTACTGTTACTTTTTATGGTTAATACTCCATATTAATTAACTGATAAAGAGGTGGCTGAACGAAAAAATTCAACTCTTTTCATAACTTTTAAAATTTATTTTTATACGGATAATCAAATACTTACTCCGCATTTGCTGTAAATCCATACACATTGCGGGCCTATAAGCCAGGCGAGATATGATCTATATCAATTTCTCTTCTATAATGCTTTGTTAGTATCTCGTCGCCGACTTAATAAAGAGAGAGTTAGTGTGAAAGCTGACAACCCTTTTGATCTTTTACTCCCTGCTGCGATGGCCAAAGTTGCCGAAGAAGCAGGTGTCTATAAAGCAACGAAACACCCGATGAAGACGTTCTATCTGGCGATCACGGCTGGTGTGTTCATCTCTATCGCTTTCGTCTTCTACATCACCGCCACTACCGGTACTGCCGGAATGCCTTTCGGCATGGCCAAACTGATTGGCGGCATTTGTTTCTCACTGGGTCTGATTCTTTGCGTTATTTGCGGCGCCGACCTCTTCACCTCAACGGTGCTGATTGTCGTGGCAAAGGCGAGCGGAAGAATTACCTGGGGTCAGCTGGCACGTAACTGGCTTAATGTTTACGTGGGTAACCTGGTTGGCTGTCTGCTCTTTGTTTTGTTGATGTGGCTTTCTGGCGAGTACATGACCGCCAACGGTGGTTGGGGCCTTAACGTCCTGCAAACTGCCGACCACAAAATGCACCACACATTTATCGAAGCCGTTGCTCTCGGCATCCTCGCGAACCTGATGGTCTGCCTGGCTGTATGGATGAGCTACTCGGGTCGTAGCCTGATGGACAAAGCCTTAATTATGGTTCTGCCGGTTGCGATGTTCGTTGCCAGCGGCTTTGAGCACAGTATCGCGAATATGTTCATGATCCCAATGGGCATTGTTATCCGCGACTTTGCGAGCCCGGAGTTCTGGACCGCAGTTGGTTCATCCCCGGAAAGTTTCTCTCACCTGACTATTATGAATTTCATTACTGATAACCTGATCCCTGTCACTATCGGGAACATTATCGGTGGGGGTCTGTTAGTTGGGTTGACATACTGGGTCATTTACCTGCGTGGCGACGATCATCATTGATGGTTTTCTCAGGCAGTAAATAAAAAATCCACTTAAGAAGGTAGGTGTTACATGTCCGAGCTTAATGAAAAGTTAGCCACAGCCTGGGAAGGTTTTGCGAAAGGTGACTGGCAGAATGAAGTAAACGTACGTGACTTCATTCAGAAAAACTATACCCCGTATGAAGGTGACGAATCCTTCCTGGCTGGCGCAACTGACGCGACCACCAAGCTGTGGGACAGCGTAATGGAAGGCGTTAAACTGGAAAACCGCACTCACGCGCCAGTTGATTTTGACACCTCCGTTGCTTCCACCATCACTTCTCACGATGCTGGCTATATCAACAAAGCCCTTGAGAAAATCGTTGGTCTGCAGACTGAAGCACCACTGAAACGCGCAATCATCCCGTTCGGTGGTATTAAAATGGTTGAAGGTTCCTGCAAAGCGTATAACCGCGAGCTGGACCCAATGCTGAAAAAAATCTTCACCGAATACCGCAAAACCCACAACCAGGGCGTATTCGATGTTTACACCAAAGACATTCTGAACTGCCGTAAATCTGGCGTTCTGACTGGTCTGCCAGATGCATATGGCCGTGGCCGTATCATCGGTGACTACCGTCGCGTTGCGCTGTACGGTATCGACTTCCTGATGAAAGACAAGTACGCGCAGTTTGTTTCCCTGCAGTCCGATCTGGAAAACGGCGTAAACCTGGAAGCGACTATCCGTCTGCGTGAAGAGATCGCTGAACAGCACCGCGCGCTGGGTCAGATCAAAGAGATGGCTGCTAAATACGGCTGCGATATCTCTGGTCCTGCTACCAACGCTCAGGAAGCTATCCAGTGGACCTACTTCGGCTACCTGGCCGCAGTTAAATCTCAGAACGGCGCAGCAATGTCCTTCGGTCGCGTATCCACCTTCCTGGATGCCTATATCGAACGTGACCTGAAAGCAGGCAAAATCACCGAGCAAGACGCTCAGGAAATGATTGACCACCTGGTCATGAAACTGCGTATGGTTCGCTTCCTGCGTACCCCTGAATACGATGAGCTGTTCTCCGGTGACCCAATCTGGGCAACTGAATCTATCGGCGGTATGGGCGTTGACGGCCGTACTCTGGTGACCAAAAACAGCTTCCGCTTCCTGAACACCCTGTACACCATGGGTCCTTCTCCGGAGCCGAACATCACCGTTCTGTGGTCTGAAAAACTGCCTCTGAACTTCAAGAAATTCGCCGCTAAAGTGTCCATCGACACCTCTTCTCTGCAGTACGAGAACGATGACCTGATGCGTCCGGACTTCAACAACGACGATTACGCTATCGCTTGCTGCGTAAGCCCAATGGTTGTTGGTAAGCAAATGCAGTTCTTCGGTGCGCGTGCAAACCTGGCGAAAACCATGCTGTACGCAATCAACGGCGGCGTTGATGAAAAACTGAAAATGCAGGTTGGTCCTAAGTCTGAGCCGATCAAAGGCGATGTGCTGAACTATGACGAAGTCATGGAGCGCATGGACCACTTCATGGACTGGCTGGCGAAACAGTACGTCACTGCGCTGAACGTTATCCACTACATGCACGACAAGTACAGCTACGAAGCCTCTCTGATGGCGCTGCACGACCGTGACGTTATCCGCACCATGGCGTGTGGTATCGCAGGTCTGTCCGTTGCTGCTGACTCCCTGTCTGCAATCAAATATGCGAAAGTTAAACCAATTCGTGACGAAGACGGTCTGGCTATCGACTTCGAAATCGAAGGCGAATATCCGCAGTTTGGTAACAACGATTCTCGCGTTGATGACATGGCGGTTGACCTGGTAGAACGTTTCATGAAGAAAATTCAGAAACTGACTACCTACCGTAACGCTATCCCGACTCAGTCTGTTCTTACCATCACCTCTAACGTTGTGTATGGTAAGAAAACCGGTAACACCCCAGACGGTCGTCGTGCTGGCGCGCCATTCGGCCCAGGTGCAAACCCAATGCACGGTCGTGACCAGAAAGGTGCGGTTGCCTCTCTGACTTCCGTCGCTAAACTGCCGTTTGCTTACGCGAAAGATGGTATCTCTTACACCTTCTCTATCGTGCCAAATGCGCTGGGTAAAGACGACGAAGTGCGTAAAACTAACCTCGCGGGTCTGATGGATGGTTACTTCCACCACGAAGCGTCCATCGAAGGTGGTCAGCACCTGAACGTGAACGTCATGAACCGTGAAATGCTGCTCGACGCGATGGAACATCCTGAGAAATATCCTCAGCTGACCATCCGCGTATCTGGCTACGCAGTACGTTTTAACTCCCTGACGAAAGAACAGCAGCAGGACGTTATCACCCGTACTTTCACTCAGTCCATGTAAGTGGAATTGACTGAAATCACGCGTTAACAAGCGTACAATAAAGGCTCCACGTCAGTGGGGCCTTTTTAGCACCCTCTCCACCTCAGTCTCTTTTGTCCGCTATCTATACTGAATGGATAACAGCCAAAACAGACTTAACACAGCCGGCTTTGAGCTGTGCATACACAGGCCCCGGACGGGCCGATGATGGAGATATCACCGCAATGTCAACTATTGGTCGTATTCACTCCTTTGAATCCTGTGGCACCGTCGATGGCCCGGGTATCCGCTTTATCACCTTTTTCCAGGGCTGCCTGATGCGCTGCCTGTACTGCCATAACCGCGACACCTGGGACACGCACGGCGGTAAAGAAGTCACCGTCGACGATCTGATGAAAGAGGTGGTGACCTATCGCCACTTTATGAACGCCTCCGGCGGCGGTGTGACCGCGTCCGGCGGTGAAGCCATTCTTCAGGCTGAGTTTGTCCGCGACTGGTTCCGCGCCTGCCATAAAGAAGGCATTCATACCTGCCTCGACACCAACGGCTTTGTACGTCGCTACGATCCGGTGATTGATGAACTGCTTGAAGTGACCGATCTGGTGATGCTCGATCTCAAACAGATGAATGATGAGATCCACCAGAATCTGGTGGGCGTCTCCAACCACCGCACGCTGGAGTTTGCCAAATACATTGCCGACAAGGGCATCAAAACCTGGATCCGCTACGTGGTTGTTCCTGGCTGGTCAGATGACGACGACTCCGCGCACCGCCTGGGAGAATTTACCCGCGACATGGGCAACGTCGAGAAAATCGAGCTTCTGCCCTATCACGAGCTGGGTAAACATAAATGGGTGGCCATGGGTGAAGAGTACAAGCTTGATGGCGTGAAGCCGCCGAAAAAAGAGACGATGGAACGCGTCAAAGGTATTCTTGAACAGTACGGTCACAAAGTGATGTATTAAAGAAAAGGCCCGGTGAGAACCGGGCCTTTTTTATTCTATTTAAAGACGCCGTTAATAACGGAAGTCACAATCGCAGTACTCAGCGCAATTAAGACCAGGTCGTCACCCACTACGCGCCATTCGTAGCCGGGATAGGAAGGAAGCTGGTCCAGCATTGAGGCCGGAACGGCCTTCTTCGCAATACCCGGAGGCAGTGGTTTACCGCGCGCCAGGTTTTTTGCGATCCCCGGGGGCAGTGACTTATAGCCCGTTAAGCCGTAATTCACGGCCAGATGACGGACATGATCGAAGCTCACGCGAGCATCAACGTCATTACCGACATCTTTGCTGTTTTTGAAGTTCTTATCCGATTTTCCAGGGTTATCCTGTCCGCTATTTTGCTTATTACCATGGTTACCGGAGTTACCAGAATTCCCGTTACCATGATTGCCGCCATTACCTTGTCCGCCACCGTTTCCGTGACCACCGCCGTTCCCGTTGCCAGGATTAGCCATGACCGGAGCCGTTGCAAACGTTAAAGACAACACTACGGCAAGTGCGGTAGTGGAAAAACGACGTATAGACATGATTGTTGCCTTTTAGTGGTAGAACTCATTTGAATTATCGCCAGGGGGGAAAAACAAACAATACGTAAAAGTCTTATATGTGACAGGGACAAAAAAGCCTGTCGATGACAGGCTTTTATTTAATCAGGCGTGTGCCACAGGCGTTGGATGTTCGCCCGCTTTACGCAGCAGCATTAAGAGATAAATAAACGACACGCTGGCGATCATGATAAACAGTAAATTGTCGGAATAATTTTGCATCAGCATCGCGGTAAACGTCGGCCCTAATAAGCTGCCGATGGTATAGCTCAGTAAAAGCGCCTGGTTCATTGCCACGAGCTGGTGATGCTCAACTTTCTCACAGGCCCACGCCATCGCGACCGGATAAAGCGTGAAACCTGCCGCTCCAAGAATAAACAGCGCGGGTGCCATCGCGGCATTGCTGAGCATGGCGAGGCATCCCATGATCACCACGAAGACCTGAACGCGCAGCACCAGCAAACGGCCAAAGCGATCAGCCAGACGGCCTATTGGCCATTGTCCAACAATACCCGCACTCACCATCACCGCCATCCAGAAGCCAATTCCGGAGTCGCTGACGCCCTGATGGTTCAGATAGAGCGGCATCAGGCCATAGAGCGAGCCCAGTACAATCCCCGAGATAATGCAGCCGTTAACGCCCAGACGCGCCTGACGCAGCCTCAACATGGGCCAGACATGGGTTGCTTCCTGGTGTTCACTGTTCTGGTTCACAATGCGGGTAAAGAGCAGCGGCAGAATTGCGGCCAGGACCATGCCCGTTACCCACGGCAGAACGCTCATCAGGTCGGTTGGCAGCTTGCTCACCATCAGTTGTCCCAGCACGGTGCCGACATAGTAAACCATCATGTAGGCAGCCAGCAGGCGTCCGCGGTTGCGGGAGGTGCCGCTGCACATCAGCGCACTTTCAACGACCACCCAAATCATCGCGCAGCCAACACCGGCGATAAAGCGCCATGCCATCCAGCTCCAGAAGCCGACCATCAGGCCCAGCCCCGCACATCCGGCGGCGAAAATCAGCGAGGCCAGATAATAGCTGCGGTTAAAGCCAAAGCGCTTGATCAGGCTCCCGGTCACCAGCGTACCCAGCAGGTTCCCGGTAAAAAAGGACGAGCTGACCATACCCACCTGCCAGGTCGGTAAGTTTTCATGGGCGAGCCACAGCGGGACGAGCGTATTTAACACTGCGATCGCCAGGGTCAACAAAAGCAGGCCACAGAGCAACAGCAGCACTGGCCGGGTATAGGTGGTCATGGATTAAAAACCGCGAGGAAGTTCAGATTTCGTGCGCATCATGCCACTGGCAAAAACAAAGTCAATCCACTGATTTAGCCGCCTCGCACAATATGTTCCCTGTCGATTTAAAAAACTTATCCTGCTAATGCCACGCCTGCTATAGATATTAATTATGTCTCTGTTTTCATTTATTAATGGGCAAAATTAAAACAAAACGACAGTCGAAAAATTTCATGATCGAAAAAAGAAAAAGCCGGGCACTCTGGCCCGGCTTGATATAACCAAATGCAACGTTAACTGGCGACAGCCATACCAACGGTCATATGCAACCCGTAGAACACGCCGCGACCAATCAGTTCACCCGCCAGTACCAGCACAAAAGCCAGTGATAACAGCGGCAGCGCCGGCTGATAACCTTTGAGCTGAGGGGCAATCCAGAATACCAGCGCGGCGACCAGCAGAACGATACGCCAGGCCATCAGCGCACCGTAGTCCGGCACCAGGGCAGAGGCCTGCTGAATAGAGCTGTGAATGGTTGCCAGTTCAGAGCCCTGAATCAGGGCGACTATCGCACTCACTACCAGCGCCAGCAGCGAAACAGCGGGCAGCAGACGCATTGCCCATCCGTCGACACCCGCCACGCGCAGCAGCAGGTAGCCCAGCAACGGCCCGCCAATAAACATCGTCAGGAAGAAGCTCATTGGCGTCCAGACGCTGTACCAGGTGGGGACGGTATCGATGGTGTTATAGACACGTATCATCATCCACACGAACACCACGCCCAGCACCATGGTCACAATCAGCCACAGGCTGCGCAGACCCGCAGGCAACTTCTTCATAGCGGCCAGCAGCCAGCCCAGCCCACCGACGGCAAAGAAAATTGCGCCACTGGCAATCTCGTTACTGAGGGATGAGGCACCCACGCGGTTCAGGGAGTTAAACGCGCGCATCGGCGAGCCCAGGTGCAGCGTTGAGGCGATAAAGCCGATCCCCATCAGCACCCACAGGCCAAACATACTCAACACCAGGCGCTGCTGCTGTTCAGCATTGAGACGACCTTTCAACAACGCCAGCGCGAGCACAATGAAGCCGCCCGCTACGCACTGACCAAAGACCGTGAAGATCATCAGCGGCCATTCATGCCATCCACTTCCCATCTCACACCTCCTTCGGGTTTGCCAGGTAGCCGGTGGTGTCACCTGTAGGACGGCTGTTGGCGTTAGGTTTAATCACAATACTCGGCTTCGTGAAGTGCGCAGACGGCAGCGGTGCCACGGCGGCGAGCTGACCGTGTTTCTGACGCAGCTCTTCAATCGGGCCGAAGTCCAGCGCGCGCAGCGGACAGGACTCGACGCAAATCGGCTTTTTGCCATCCGCTACGCGGGTGTGGCAGCCGTCGCATTTGGTCATGTGGCCTTTAGCGGCGTTGTACTGCGGCGCGCCGTACGGACAGGCCATATGGCAGTAGCGACAGCCAATGCAGACATCTTCATCCACCACCACAAAACCGTCTTCGCGCTTGTGCATCGCCCCGCTCGGGCAGACTTTTGTACAAGCGGGATCTTCACAGTGGTTACAGGCAATTGACAGGTAATACGCAAAGACGTTCTGATGCCAGACGCCGTTATCTTCCTGCCAGTCGCCCCCGGCGTATTCGTAGATGCGACGGAAGCTCACGTCCGGCGTCAGGTCTTTGTAATCTTTGCAGGCCAGCTCGCAGGTTTTGCACCCGGTACAACGGCTGGAATCAATAAAAAATCCATACTGAGTTGTCATCGGTTACTCCTTAAACCTTTTCAACCTGGACAAGGTTAGTGTGGGATGGGTTACCCTTCGCCAGCGGCGACGGACGCTGTGTGGTCAGTACGTTAATACTGCCTGCCTGGTCGATGCGGTTGGCATCCGGGCTGTACCAGGCCCCTTCCCCTAACGCCACCACGCCGGGCATCATGCGCGGGGTGACTTTGGCTTCAATATGCACCTCGCCGCGACCGTTGAAGATGCGCACGCGATCGCCATTGCTGATGCCGCGCGCTTTCGCGTCCATCGGGTTGATCCACATCTCCTGGCGGCAGGCGGCTTTCAGCACGTCGACGTTACCGTAGGTGGAGTGAACACGCGCTTTGTAGTGGAAACCGGTCAATTGCAGCGGGAATTTCGCCGTCAGCGGATCGTTATAGTTTTCAAAGCCCGGCGTGTAGATCGGCAGCGGATCGATAACATCCCCTTCCGGCAGCTCCCAGGTGGAGGCGATTTTTGCCAGCGCTTCGGAATAGATTTCGATTTTGCCCGACGGCGTGGTCAGCGGGTTTGCCTGCGGATCTTCACGGAACGCTTTGTACGCCACGTGGTGTCCTTCCGGATCGCGCTGTTTGTACATCCCCTGCTTGCGGAAGGTATCAAAGTCAGGGAGGTCAGGAATCGCCTTACGGGAGAGTTCATGCAGATGGCGCATCCACCCTTCCTGAGTACGCCCCTCGGTGAACTGCTGCTCAACGCCTAGACGTTTCGCCAGCTCAGAGGTCATTTCATAAATGGTTTTGCACTCGAAGCGCGGTTTAATCGCCTGGTCGGTAAAGATCACGTAGGACATGTTGCCGCAGGAGGCGTCCAGCGCGAAATCCATCTGCTCAGAGGCGGTGCAGTCCGGCAGCAGGATATCGGCATATTTTGCCGAGGAGGTCATGTGGCAGTCGATCACCACAATCATCTCGCACTTCTTGTCGTCCTGCAGGATTTCATGGGTGCGGTTGATTTCAGAGTGCTGGTTGATGAGACAGTTGCCGGCGTAGTTCCAGATCATCTTGATCGGCACGTCCAGCTTGTCCTTACCGCGCACGCCGTCGCGCAGGGCGGTCATTTCGGGGCCGCGTTCAATCGCATCGGTCCACATAAACATGGAGATGCTGGTCTGAACCGGGTTATCCAGCGTTGGCATACGTTCAAACGGCACTTCATATGAGCCTTCACGCGCGCCGGTATTACCGCCGTGAATGCCGACGTTGCCGGTCAGAATGGAGAGCATGGAAATGGCACGGGTCGCAATTTCACCGTTCGCATGACGCTGCGGACCCCAGCCCTGGCTAATGTAAGCTGGTTTGGCTGAGCCAATCTCACGCGCCAGCTGAACGATACGCTCTGCCGGGATGCCGGTGATGGTGGACGCCCACTCCGGCGTTTTTGCCACGCCATCGCTACCCTGACCGAGAATGTAAGCTTTGTAATGTCCGTTTGCCGGTGCGCTGGCTGGCAGGGTTTTCTCGTCATAGCCGACGCAGTATTTATCCAGGAAAGGCTGATCGACGAGGTTCTCGGTGATCATCACCCACGCCAGCGCTGAGACCAGGGCCGCATCGGTACCCGGACGTATTGGGATCCACTCGTCTTCACGTCCGGCACCGGTGTCGGTATAGCGCGGATCGATGATGATCATGCGGGCATTGGATTTGGCGCGCGCCTGTTCGAGGTAGTAGGTTACCCCGCCACCGCTCATGCGGGTTTCCCCCGGGTTGTTACCAAACAGCACGACCAGCTTGCTGTTTTCGATATCGGACGGACTGTTGCCGTCCGCCCAACCGCCATAGGTGTAGTTCAGGCCCGCCGCGATCTGCGCCGAGGAGTAGTCGCCATAGTGATTGAGATAACCGCCGCAGCAGTTCATCAGGCGCGCCACCAGCGTTTTTCCCGGCGGCCAGGACCGGGTCAGCGTGCCGCCGAGCGTCCCGGTACCGTAGTTCAGGTAGATGGATTCGTTGCCGTACTCTTTAATAAGGCGCTGCATATTGGTGGCGATGATATCGTAGGCTTCATCCCAGCTAATCCGCTCGAACTTCCCTTCCCCACGCTTACCGACACGCTTCATCGGATATTTCAGGCGGTCCGGATTATAGACGCGGCGACGCATGGAGCGACCACGCAAACACGCACGAACCTGATGTAACCCTTCGTAGTTATCGTCCCCGGTATTGTCGGTTTCGACATATTTAATTTCGCCATCCACCACATGCATACGCAGCGGACAACGGCTACCGCAGTTAACGGTACAGGCACTCCACACCACTTTTTCCGGCGAAGTGGCCGGAGACAGAGCATCTGCCGCCGACGCCAGTCGGGTAAAAGGGAGCGTGAAGGCACTACTGGCTACAGCCAGGCCGCCTATTGCCGTGGTTTTCATCAACCCACGGCGAGTGACCTCGGCAGCCATTAATGTTTCAGGCGCGTTGATTTTCATAGAGACTCACTTTGGTTGCTCACAAAGAAAAGAGAGGCGGCGCAAACCGCTATGTAGTTTTATATATAACGAATATTATCGTTATTAGCTTTTTATGCTGGCTTTCATTCGAAGGAGTATTACTACTTTAGAGGGAGAGGTTATTGCGTCGTATCAAACCAAAGGCATAAAAAAAGCGCCCTGAGGCGCTTTTTTGTTTTAAGACAAATTATTAGCCGATGTACTGCTGGCCTTTCATGTATGGACGCAGCACTTCAGGGATCTCGATACGACCGTCTGCCTGCTGGTAGTTTTCCAGCACGGCAACCAGGGTACGGCCCACAGCCAGGCCTGAGCCGTTCAGGGTATGCACCAGACGGGTTTTCTTGTCAGATTTGCTGCGGCAACGTGCCTGCATGCGGCGCGCCTGGAAATCCCAGACGTTAGAGCAGGAGGAGATTTCACGGTAAGTATTCTGCGCAGGTACCCACACTTCCAGATCGAAGGTTTTGCAGGCACCAAAGCCCATATCACCGGTGCACAGCGCCATACGACGGTATGGCAGACCCAGCAGCTCCAGCACTTTTTCAGCGTGGCCGGTCATCTCTTCCAGCGCGTCCATGGATTCTTCAGGACGGACGATCTGCACCATCTCAACTTTGTCGAACTGGTGCATACGGATCAGACCGCGCGTGTCGCGCCCGTAAGAGCCTGCTTCAGAACGGAAGCACGGAGAGTGCGCCGTCAGTTTGATTGGCAGGTCCTCTTCGTCGATGATCTCATCACGCACGAGGTTAGTCAGCGGCACTTCCGCGGTTGGGATCAGCGCGTAGTTGCTGCTGTCTGCTTCCTCGTCCAGCGGACGGGTATGGAACAGGTCGCCGGCAAATTTCGGCAGCTGGCCCGTACCGTACAGCGTATCGTGGTTGACCAGATACGGCACATAGGTTTCGCTGTAGCCATGCTGCTCGGTGTGCAGATCCAGCATGAACTGCGCCAGCGCACGGTGCAGATGGGCAATCTGGCCTTTCATCACCACGAAGCGAGAACCGGTCAGCTTAACCGCTGCCGCAAAATCCAGGCCCGCGTGCATTTCGCCCAGCGTCACGTGGTCGCGCACCTCGAAGTCAAACTCACGAGGCGTACCCCAGCGTTTCACTTCAACGTTGTCGTTTTCATCTTTACCGACAGGCACGCTGTCGTCAGGAATATTCGGGATAGCCAGGGCAATATCACGAATTTCGGCCTGAAGAACATCCAGTTCAGCTTTCGCCTGATCCAGTTCTTCACCCAACTTGTTCACTTCCAGGCGTAATGGCTCAATATCTTCCCCGCGCGCTTTCGCCTGGCCGATGGATTTCGATCGAGAATTACGCTCTGCCTGCAGATTTTCAGTTTGTACCTGCAGTACTTTACGACGCTCTTCAAGAGCGCGCAGCTTATCTACATCCAGCTTAAAGCCCCGGCGTGCCAGTTTTTCAGCGACTGCGTCTGGCTCATTACGCAGCAGATTGGGATCGAGCATGCTTATCCTGTGCTTATCGAATTAAAATAGGAAATGTGACCACAGCCTGCGGTCACAAGGATACAATTGCCAACATTACCGCAACGATTGAACTAACGGTAGCGTTTTATAGGGCTATTTTGATCCTGTCCGGCGAGCCAGGTGAGCTTTTCACCAATCTTGCCTTCAAGACCTCTGTTTGTGGGGTGATAATAGCGCGTTTGTGCCATCTCCTGCGGGAAATATTCCTCCCCGGCAGCGTAGGCATTGGGTTCATCATGAGCGTAGCGGTATTCCTGCCCATACCCCATCTCTTTCATCAGTTTGGTCGGCGCGTTACGCAGGTGAACCGGCACATCGTAGTCCGGACGCTCACGCGCATCAGACATCGCTGCCTTGAAGGCGGTATAAACCGCATTGCTTTTCGGCGCACAGGCCAGATAGACAATCGCCTGCGCAATGGCGCGCTCACCTTCTGCGGGTCCAACCCGGGTGAAACAGTCCCAGGCCGACAGTGCGACCTGCATGGCACGCGGGTCGGCATTGCCGACATCTTCTGACGCAATCGCCAGACAGCGGCGCGCGACGTATAGCGGATCGCCACCCGCAGTAATAATGCGCGCGTACCAGTACAGTGCCGCATCCGGCGCGCTGCCGCGCACGGACTTATGCAGCGCCGAAATCAAATCGTAAAAACGGTCACCTTTATTATCGAAACGCGCGCTGCGTTCCCCGGCAATTTCGGTGAGCAGTTCCGGCTTCAGCACCCGCTTCCCGGCGTCGTCGACCTCGGCCATGTCGGCCATCATCTCCAGCGTGTTCAGCGCCCGACGCGCATCGCCGTTGACCAGCTCGGCAATCGCACGACGCGTCTCGTCAGGCAGAACGATATCCTGTCCGCCGTAGCCGCGCGATTTGTCGTCCATCGCCTGAGTGAGAACCTTTTCGATATCCTCGGTCGTCAGCGATTTGAGCAGATAAACGCGCGCACGGGAAAGCAGCGCCGAGTTCAGCTCAAACGACGGGTTTTCGGTGGTCGCCCCAATGAAGAAGATCGTGCCGTCTTCAATATGCGGCAGGAAGGCATCCTGCTGGCTCTTGTTGAAGCGATGGACTTCGTCGACAAAAAGAATGGTGCGGCGTCCGGCGTTGCGGTTCTGACGCGCACGCTCGATAGCCTCACGGATCTCCTTCACGCCGGACGTCACCGCTGAGATACGCTCAACGTCCGCGTTGGCATAACGGGCAATCACTTCTGCAAGCGTAGTCTTGCCGGTGCCTGGGGGGCCCCAGAGGATCATGGAGTGCAAATGCCCCGCCTCAATGGCGCGCGGCAAGGGCTTACCGGCAGCCAGCAGGTGCTGCTGACCGATGTACTGCGCTAAATTTTCTGGCCGCATACGGGCGGCCAGAGGTTGAAACGCGTTATCTGAAAAATCGAGCGACAGATTGCCCACTCACGCCTCTTATTTATTGCGTTGGTCGTCCACCGTTACGCCCTTCGGCGGGGTAAAGGTGAACTTCGATGCATCAACGGCGCCGTTCTGCTGAGATTTGAGCTGATAGCTGCTACGCTGATCGTCCTGCTCAACCGCGCCGAACTGATTAATGGTACCGTTGGTGCTGACATTGATGGTGAACTGCTTCAGGTTGCCGTTGCTGCCTTTCGGCGTCAGGACAAACTCGTCACCCGTCTGTTTAATATTGTACTGCTGCCAGTCGCTGGCCTGGTTACGGGCAATCAGCATAAATGGCGTATTGCTGGTGGCATCTTTCAGCCAGGTCGCAGTAGCCTGCTCAACGAACGGGTTGTAGAACCATAAGGTTTTACCGTCAGACACCAGGATGCTCTCATCCGGCTGGGTCATGTGCCAGTTAAACAGATTTGGGCGTTTTACCCACAAGTCCCCCTGACCTTCCTGCACCGCGTTGCCGCTGCCGTCCGTCACTTTCTGCGTGAAGCTGGCGTGGAAGCTGCTTACTTTATCCAGTCGGCTTTTAAGGTCGCTGGCTGCATCAGCCCAGACGCTGCTGGCGACAAAACTGGTGAGTAATGCACAGGCAATGGCGATTTTTTTCATTGTTATTCCTTAAAATACGTCTTCCCGAAATGGGGTTTCCGACTTCTATTCTGGACCTGCCCGGAGGCAGGCGACAGAAGAAAATGCTTAATTTTGGCTGATTTACCCTTCTTTGCAATCGCGGAAGGTTAATCAAACGGTGGCGGAGCCAGCACCTCGCGGTTACCGTTATGCCCCTGCTCGCTCACAATGCCCTGCGCTTCCATCTGCTCGATGATGCGCGCAGCGCGGTTATAGCCGATGCGGAACTGACGCTGTACGCCAGAGATAGACGCTTTACGTTTTTCGGTAACGAAATTCACCGCCTGATCGAATAACGGATCCAGCTCTTCACCGCCGTCAAAGCCACCGCCGCCGCCTTCGCTTTCCGTATCGCTGGTGATGCCATCAACGTATTGCGGACGACCGCGCGCTTTCCAGTCCTGCACGACCGCGTGCACTTCCTGGTCGCGCACGAACGCGCCGTGAACACGCACCGGAGAGGTGGAGTTCGGTCCAGAATAGAGCATGTCACCCATTCCCAGCAGCGACTCTGCGCCGCCCTGGTCAAGAATGGTACGGGAGTCAATTTTACTTGATACGGTGAAGGCGATACGCGTCGGAATGTTCGCTTTAATCAGACCGGTGATAACGTCCACGGAAGGACGCTGGGTCGCCAGCACAAGGTGAATACCGGCCGCACGCGCTTTCTGCGCCAGACGGGCAATCAGCTCTTCCACTTTCTTACCGACGGTCATCATCAGGTCAGCGAATTCGTCGACCAGCACCACGATATAAGGCAGTTTTTCCAGCACCGGATGCTGGGCATCCATGCTGTCACCCGGCTTCCAGTACGGATCCGGAATCGGACGGCCCATGCGCGCCGCTTCGGCGATTTTCTCGTTATAGCCGGCCAGGTTACGCACGCCCAGCGCAGACATCAGCTTATAGCGGCGTTCCATCTCATTCACACTCCAGCGCAGAGCGTTGGCGGCGTCCTTCATGTCGGTGACCACTTCAGTCAGCAGATGTGGAATACCTTCATAGACCGACAATTCGAGCATTTTCGGGTCGATCATGATGAAACGCACATCTTCCGGCTGCGCTTTATAGAGCATGCTGAGGATCATGGCGTTCACACCGACGGACTTGCCGGAACCGGTGGTACCCGCGACCAGCAGGTGAGGCATTTTTGCGAGGTCTGCCACCACCGGATCGCCAGCGATATCTTTACCCAGCACCACGGTCAGTGGAGATGGGTTATCACGGAACTTGGTGTTATCCAGCACTTCACGCAGGTAGACGGTCTGACGTTTCTTGTTCGGCAGCTCAAGACCAACGTACGGTTTGCCCGGTATCACTTCCACCACGCGCACCGCCACGGTTGACAGAGAACGCGCCAGGTCGCGGGACAGGTTGGAAATACGCGCGGCTTTTACGCCCGGCGCCAGGTTCAGTTCAAAACGGGTGATCACCGGACCCGGCGAGTAGTTCACGACGTCCGCCTTGATACGGAAGTCAGCCAGACGGGCTTCAACCAGACGGGCCATCTGCTCCAGCGCAAACGTATCAACCGGCTCGACTTCAGCTGGCGGCGGCGTCAGCAGGTCCAGCGACGGCAGCGGCGTGCTTGGACGCTGCAGCGGACGGCTGTCACCGTTACGCATCAGCAGCGGGTGAATCAGGCTCTCCTGCGGCTGTGGCGCAGGCTGCTGGAACTGCTGTTGCTGCGGCTGCTGTGGTTGCACATACGGCTGCTGAACAGGTTGCTGTGCGTAGGTCGATGGTGTCTGCTGGCGCACAGGCTCAGCTTCCGGCATCACGCTCGGGGTAAATAAAGGCTCGCTTGGGCCATCATCCACCAGATCTTTCATCGGCGAGAATTCGAAGTCCGACAGCGAGAACGGATTTGCCCCTGCCGGCTGTTCACCGGAGTAACGCTGCTGCTGCGTTGCCGCAAATTGGCGCGCTAATTCGGCTTCTGCCGCATCATCGTCGTCTTCCAGCGCAGGTTCGTCGTGCTGATAGTCTTGACCGTAGCGCTGATTTTGCTGCGCAGCGAACTGGCGGGCCAGCTCGTCCTGCTGCATTTCATCAGCCTCATCGTCGTACTCAGACTCGCGCGCTTTTTCTTCAGCCATGCGCTGGGAAGGCAGCTTGATGCCATAAGAAGCAAGCTCGCGGCGGGTTGGCACGCGGACGCGGTTAGGACGAGGCAGTTGCGGACCAATCCCCTCTTTCACCTGAGGACGCGGTGCGCCCCCTGTTGCCAGGCTAAAGACCGGTGCCGCCGCTGCTGCGGCCGCAGTAGCCTGCTTAACGCCTTCCGTTACGGGTGCTACAGCAGGCGTCGGGTCGACCGGCGGAACGGAAACAGAAGGCGCCTTCGTAACCGGCTCCTGTACCGGTTCAGGCACAGGCTGATACCAGGCGGCCAGCTGTTCGCGTTCACGCGCACGGCGCTCTTCGACTTCTTCGAAATAGTACAGCGGTGGACGCGCAGGCTTCACCTCTTCCACGATTTCAGGCTCAGGTTCAGGCTGCGGTGCAACGTAAGGCTGCACAGGTTCAACGGGTTCAGGCACGTACTCCTGATAAGGCTGGGACACTGGCTGCTGATATTGCTGCGGTGCATACTCAGGCTGCGGCGGCTGATGATAAGGCTGCTGCCACTGTTCCTGCTGCACGGGGATGTAGCTTTCAGGTTCAGGCGCAATAACGGGCTCCGGCGTGTGAACACCCGGCGCAGTCTGCCAGTCAACCTGAGGTTGCTGAATAACGGATTCCGGCGGCGGGACCGGCGCGGATGGCATCACGGCGTCGACAGGCGCGGCATACGCCTGCGCAGCGGTCGTCGCGGCGGCGGCAGCCGCAACCGGCTCGGTAACCGAGTGGCCGTTCAACAGTGGATCGTATTCGTCGAAGTCACCCGGCGTGGCACGGCTACCGGAAAAAAGCACATCATCAGGATCGACGGCGGTCCCTGCTGCACGATACTCAACCTGCTCGTCTTCATCCATGCGTTTACCGGAGAAGAGCGCCGCATCGGTTTTACGGCCCAGCGGGTTGGCAAATTTCTCAGCAACACGCTGGCGACGCGCCAGCGCACCGCGCAGAATTCGGGCACGACGAGACTCGCGACGCTGCACAGGCGCATCGTCTTCCTCTTCATCTTCGTATTCGTCTTCATCCACCCACGTATCGTCACGACGGGTACGGTTACTGGCGAAGGTCAGAATGGTGAGGATAAAGCTGCCAATTTTCTCGGCAATGCTCACCCAGGACCAGCCGGTAAACAGCGTCAGCCCGGCGGCCCAGATGCACAGCAGCGCCAGCGTGCCGCCGCTGCTGTGCAGCATCGGCTGAAGCGCGGAACTTAATAAGCTGCCGATTACCCCGCCAGAGGCGAAGTACCAGATATCATCCGCATTGATCGCTGCCAGCCCGCAGGAAGTGAGAATCAGCGCCAGCGCGCCAATCAGGCGCAGCGAGACGGCGAAATAGTCGATGTAATCATCGTTCTGACGATGACGCCACGCAAACCAGCATCCGCCAATGATAATGACGGGAAGGGTGTAGGCCATCACACCGAAAATGAAAAACAGCGTGTCCGCAAGCCAGGCACCGGGGACACCGCCTAAATTATGGATAGGCTCATGCCATGCAGTTTGTGACCAGCTGGGATCAGAGGGGTTGAAACTGAGTAAGGCTGCCATCAGCCAGACGGCAAAAAGGGCAATAACAATCAGCAAAGCCTCGAGGAGACGACGTCCGCTGCTTAGCTTTGATAGTGTGACTTCTTTGTCTTCAGTGTATTCCTGGCTCAAGAAAGGCTCTCCAGGTATCAGGCATATCCTGCCTGTTTGCTAAAACGGACAACAGCGCCGGGACTCCCCGGCACTGTTGCTGTATGGATTAACAGGAGTGTAATCAAACTACGCTGATTTTGCACCTGTTCCGTGTTAGCGCGTCTTAATAACCAGACGATTGCTCTGTTTGACCTCTTCCATTACCACATAAGTACGGGTGTCGTTCACGCCCGGCAGACGCAACAGGGTTTCCCCCAGCAGCTTACGGTAGGCGGACATATCAGGCACACGGGTTTTCAACAGGTAGTCGAAATCACCGGACACCAGATGGCACTCTTGAATTTCTTCAAGTTTTTGTACAGCGGCGTTAAATTGCTCAAACACATCCGGCGCACCACGATTCAGAGTAATCTCAACAAATACCAGAAGTGAGGCATCCAGATAATGCGGGTTCAGCAGAGCCGTATAGCCCTGAATAAAACCCTGTCTTTCCAGTCGGCGCACACGCTCAAGGCACGGCGTCGGGGAAAGTCCCACACGTTTTGAAAGCTCGACGTTGGAAATACGCCCATCCTTTTGCAATTCATTCAGAATGTTACGATCGATACGGTCGAGATCTTTGCCAGGGCGCTTCTTGCTATCTACCATTATTATTGTCTCTCTGTATTCCTTCCCTACTCCTGCCTGGACCCTGTGCACATCACTGTTCAGAGCCTGTACCCGTTAGTCATCACATCGCCTGGTTTTGTATTAGACGCGATGCGGATTCGGGTTCTGTTGGTAAGAAGACCGTTGCCCGAAGGCTGTCACCGACATCACGTATGGCGTCTGTCCACGCCATGCGTAGATTTCACTGACCCGGTAAAAATGGCATTTACGTGCATGCCTATGCGGCATACGGTTAACGCGGTTTTTTTTCTTCCTTGAATGTTTTCGCAAAAGCGCAGGGGATTGTCAAAGCAAAACATCGTTTTTTAGTACAACATGCCGGATATTCATTACGACAGGGTATTAATCCTCATTTTATTGCCTTATAAACGACCGGTTTTCTTAAGAAAGCGTGATGTTATCGCGCGCGATTCATCGTCCACGGCTATTACACAGATTGATATCAAAATTGCTGCGCTCTTTTTTTACGGCAACAAATTCCCTACAATCCAGCCAAATGTCTGCCAACAACAATGGGGATCTCATGGGCACGGCCAAACACAGTAAGCTGCTAATCCTTGGTTCTGGACCTGCGGGATATACCGCGGCGGTCTACGCTGCACGCGCTAACCTGCACCCGGTACTCATCACCGGTATGGAAAAAGGCGGTCAGCTGACCACCACTACCGAAGTGGAAAACTGGCCAGGGGACCCGAACGACCTGACCGGGCCGCTGCTGATGGAGCGCATGCACGAGCATGCCGCTAAATTCGAAACCGAAATTCTGTTCGATCACATCAACAAGGTCGACCTGCAGAACCGTCCGTTCCGCCTGACGGGTGACAGCGGCGAATACACCTGTGACGCGCTGATCATCGCTACCGGCGCCTCTGCCCGTTATCTCGGTCTGCCATCCGAAGAAGCGTTTAAAGGCCGCGGGGTTTCTGCCTGCGCCACCTGCGACGGTTTCTTCTATCGCAACCAGAAAGTCGCGGTTATCGGCGGCGGCAACACCGCGGTGGAAGAAGCGCTTTATCTGGCCAACATTGCCTCTGAAGTGCACCTAATCCACCGTCGCGAGACCTTCCGCGCGGAGAAGATCCTGATCAAACGTCTGATGGATAAAGTGGCAAGCGGCAACATCGTGCTGCACACCAACCGCACCCTGGAAGAGGTGACGGGCGACCAGATGGGCGTTGCCGGTCTGCGTATCCGTGATACCCAGAACACCGATAACGTCGAAACGCTCGAAGTGGCGGGTCTGTTCGTGGCTATCGGCCACAGCCCGAACACCGCGATCTTCGAAGGCCAGCTGGAGCTGGAAAACGGCTACATCAAAGTGCAGTCCGGCATTCACGGTAATGCGACTCAAACCAGCATCCCGGGCGTATTCGCGGCCGGTGACGTGATGGACCATATTTACCGTCAGGCGATCACCTCTGCGGGCACCGGCTGTATGGCCGCGCTGGACGCTGAACGCTACCTCGATGGACTGGCTGAACAAGGTAAATAATCTTTACAAGTCAGTAACAAACGTAAATAAAGGCGGCGATAAGTCGCCTTTATTGTCTCCCCGTTGTAACATTGCGCTGCCCAACTTCTAATAACGTCACCTGCAAAGTACGCAATGGAAAAAACCCGTCAACAAGAGTTAACACGCTGGCTGAAACAGCAAAGCGTTCTTTCCCGCCGCTGGCTTACGATTTCCCGTATTTTGGGTTTCATCAGCGGTCTGTTGATTGTTGCCCAGGCATGGCTGCTGGCCCGCATTCTTAATCACATGATCATGGAGAACATTCCCCGCGAAGCGCTCCTGCTGCCCTTTATTGTCCTGATCCTGATTTTTATACTGCGCGCCTGGGTGGTGTGGCTGCGTGAGCGCGTCGGCTTCCACGCGGGGCAGCATATCCGCTATGAGATCCGCCGTCAGGTGCTCGACAGGCTTCAGGAAGCCGGGCCCGCGTGGATCCAGGGTAAACCGGCCGGTAGCTGGGCGACGCTGATCCTTGAGCAGATTGACGATATGCATGACTACTACGCGCGCTATCTGCCGCAGATGGCCCTTGCCGTCTTCGTTCCGCTGCTGATCGTGATCGCCATTTTCCCGGTGAACTGGATGGCAGCGCTGATTCTGCTGGGCACCGCCCCGCTGATCCCGCTTTTTATGGCGCTGGTCGGGATGGGGGCAGCGGATGCCAACCGCCGAAACTTCCTGGCATTGGGTCGCTTGAGCGGTCATTTCCTCGATCGCCTTCGCGGCATGGAGACGTTGCGCATTTTTGGCCGCGGTGAAGCGGAAACCGAAAATATTCGCCTGGCGTCGCAGGACTTCCGTCAGCGCACCATGGAAGTGTTACGCCTCGCCTTCCTGTCCTCCGGCGTGCTGGAATTCTTTACCTCGCTGTCGATTGCCCTCGTGGCGGTCTACTTCGGCTTCTCCTACCTCGGCGCGCTGGATTTCGGCCATTACGGCACGGCGGTGACCCTTTCCGCCGGGTTCCTGGCGCTGATCCTGGCGCCGGAGTTTTTCCAGCCGCTTCGCGATCTGGGGACCTTCTATCACGCCAAAGCCCAGGCGGTTGGTGCCGCCGATAGCCTGAAAACGTTCCTGGAAACGCCGCTGGCCCACCCGGAGCGCGGTGATGTAACGCTGAATGCTAAAGACTCCGTGACCATTGAAGCACAGGACTTTTCCATTCTGTCGCCCGAAGGCAAAGTGCTCGCCGGTCCGCTGAACTTTACCTTACCTGCCGGACAACGCGTGGTGCTTGTCGGCATCAGCGGTTCCGGGAAAAGTTCTCTGCTGAACGCGCTATCCGGTTTTATGGCCTACACGGGTTCACTGCGGATCAACAAAACCGAACTGCGCAACCTCGATCCTGACGCCTGGCGTAAACAGCTCAGCTGGGTAGGCCAAAACCCGCAGCTTCCCGCCGCGACGCTGCGTGAAAACGTGCTTCTGGCGCGCCCGGACGCGCGAGAAGATGAGCTGCAATCGGTTCTCGACCGCGCCTGGGTCAGCGAATTTCTGCCGCTGCTGCCGCAAGGGGTGGATACCGTAGTCGGCGACCAGTCCGCCGGGCTGTCGGTCGGGCAGGCGCAGCGTGTGGCCGTTGCCCGCGCGCTGCTTAACCCATGCCAGCTTATGCTGCTGGACGAGCCCGCAGCCAGCCTTGACGCGCACAGCGAGCAGCGCGTAATGGAAGCGCTTAACGCCGCCTCCCTGCAGCAAACCACCCTGATGGTCACCCACCAGCTGGAAGGGATTGCCGACTGGGACCAGATCTGGGTCATGGAAAACGGCCGTATTGTTGAGCAAGGCGACTACGCCTCTCTCGTTGCCGCCCAGGGGCCATTTGCGACCCTGCTGGCAAACCGTCAGGAGGATATCTGATGCGCGCTCTGCTGCCTTATCTTGCGCTCTATAAACGCCACAAATGGATGCTGACGCTGGGGATTGTGCTGGCGATTGTCACGCTGCTCGCCAGCATCGGCCTGCTCACGCTTTCCGGCTGGTTCCTGTCGGCCTCGGCCGTCGCGGGGTTCGCCGGATTATACAGCTTCAACTATATGCTTCCGGCTGCCGGGGTTCGCGGTACCGCCATCACCCGTACTGCCGGACGCTATTTCGAACGGCTGGTCAGCCACGACGCCACTTTCCGCGTGCTGCAGCACCTGCGTATCTATACCTTCAGCAAACTGCTGCCCCTCTCCCCTGCCGGGCTGGCGCGTTTTCGTCAGGGCGAGTTGCTTAACCGCGTGGTGGCGGACGTTGACACGCTGGATCACCTTTACCTGCGCGTGATTTCCCCTATCGTGGGCGCGTTTGTGGTGATTGTGGTGGTCACGCTGGGGCTGTCTGTTCTGGATGTTCCCGTTGCGCTGACGCTGGGCGGGATCATGCTGCTGACGCTTATCGTTCTGCCGCCGCTGTTTTACCGCGCCGGGAAATCCACCGGGGAAAACCTGACGCGCCTGCGCGGGGACTACCGCCAGCAGCTGACCGCCTGGCTTCAGGGGCAGGCAGAGCTGACCATTTTTGGTGCCAGCAAGCGCTACCGCGCGCGGATGGAAAGTACGGAGCTGAACTGGCATGAGGCCCAGCGCCGTCAGTCGGAGCTGACGGCCTTCTCTCAGGCGCTGATGATGCTGATCGGCGGCGTGGCGGTAATAGCCATGCTGTGGCTGGCTTCCGGCGATATCGGGGGGAACACACAGCCGGGTCCGCTTATTGCCCTTTTCGTCTTCTGTGCGCTGGCCGCGTTTGAAGCGCTGGCTCCGGTGACGGGCGCCTTCCAGCATCTGGGACAGGTCATCGCCTCTGCCCTGCGCATCACCCAGATTGCCGAGCAGGAGCCTGAAGTCACGTTCAGTGCCGGGCAGACCGCTGTCCCTGAGCAGGTTGCGCTGACGCTTGAAGATGTCACCTTCAGCTATGACAAACAGGCGCAGAACGCGCTGGACGGTATCACCCTTTCTGTGAATGCCGGCCAGCGGATTGCGATCCTCGGCCGTACCGGCTGCGGTAAATCGACGCTGCTGCAGCTGTTGACCCGCGCCTGGGACCCGCAGCGCGGTCAGATTCGTTTTAATAATACGTTGCTGACCGATTTCAGCGAGCAGGCCCTGCGCAAAACCGTCAGCGTCGTTCCGCAGCGGGTGCATCTGTTTAGCGCCACCCTGCGCGATAACCTGCTGCTGGCTGCGCCAGAGGCCTCTGATGATGCGCTTCGCGCCGTGCTGGAACAGGTCGGTCTGCATAAGCTGCTTGAGGGCGATGGACTGAACAGCTGGCTCGGTGAAGGCGGTCGTCAGCTTTCCGGCGGAGAGCTGCGCCGTCTGGCGATTGCGCGCGCGCTGCTGCACGATGCGCCGCTGATGCTGCTTGACGAACCTACCGAAGGGCTGGATGCCACGACCGAGAGCCAAATCCTTGATTTGCTGGCCAATGTCATGACCGGTAAAACCGTCCTGATGGTTACGCACCGCCTGCGCGGACTGGCGAGTTTTGATCGGATAATTGTGATGGACAACGGACACATTATTGAGCAAGGTAGTCACGCAGAGCTGTTGGCGAAACAGGGTCGCTACTTCCAGTTTAAACAGCGTCTGTAGACTATATTTGTAGCGTCCTCACTCGCGTACTGGAGTTTTGCTGTCATGCGCCTGGTCCAGCTTTCTCGTCATAACATCGCGTTCCCTTCTCCGGAAGGGGCGCTGCGTGAGCCCAATGGGCTGCTGGCCCTTGGCGGTGACCTCAGCCCTGCGCGGCTGTTGATGGCGTACCAGCGCGGCATCTTCCCCTGGTTTTCTCCCGGCGACCCGATTTTATGGTGGTCTCCCGATCCGCGTGCCGTGCTGTGGCCAGAGCAGTTTCACCTGAGCCGCAGCATGAAGCGTTTCCATGCAAAATCACCGTACCGCGTCACCCTGAACCACGCCTTTGGTCAGGTCATTGAAGGCTGTGCCGAAGACCGGTTTGAGGGAACATGGATAACCCGCGATATCATTACCGCCTACCACCAGCTTCACGAGCTTGGCTACGCGCACTCCATTGAGGTGTGGGACGGCGGAGCACTGGTCGGCGGCATGTATGGCGTGGCGCAGGGGACGCTGTTTTGTGGTGAGTCGATGTTCTCCCGCGCGGTTAACGCCTCGAAAACAGCGCTGCTGGTCTTCTGCCAGGCGTTTACCCAGCGCGGCGGACGCCTGATCGATTGTCAGGTGCTCAATGAGCACACGGCTTCCCTCGGCGCCGTTGAGATACCGCGACGCCAGTACATCGAGCATCTGGATGCCAGCCGTCAGGAAAAGCTCCCGCGCGACTTCTGGATACCGAGAACGCTCTTTATGCCCAATGCCTAAATGTTTTCCGCATATTTTTTGTGAGGGTGTTATAATTACGCCGCAGAGTAGCTTCTGCCTGTTGCCCCGCCGCCGTTTGGGACCTTCGCTTCAGATAACGTCCTGACGTTTATCCTGTTGTATCCCCTTTACGAATGCGCTTTCCGTTCGGTTGTACCGTGACGCTTGGGCAATGCGCCGAAACTGTTTTGCTGCGTTTCAAACGCGCAATTCTTTACTTAATTGATGAATTTCGGCATTATCTTGCCGGTTCAAAACTTGGTAGTGATACCCCAGAGGATTAGATGGCCAAAGAAGACAATATTGAAATGCAGGGTACCGTACTTGATACGTTACCTAATACCATGTTTCGCGTAGAGCTGGAAAACGGTCACGTGGTAACTGCGCACATCTCCGGTAAAATGCGCAAAAACTACATCCGCATTTTGACGGGCGACAAAGTGACTGTTGAACTGACCCCGTACGACCTGAGCAAAGGCCGCATTGTCTTCCGTAGTCGCTAATTGTTTTCGCCTGTAATGGCAGATGAATATTAAATAAGGCCGGGATATTCCCGGCCTTATTTTTTTGTGTAGCAGTCGATTATCTGAACAATTATTTAGCCGTTCGTTCCAGCTTCAGGGCTGTCTGTTCGACAGTGCACGGTGCGACGACTGTTAGGCCTTATTTTCTATTTTGCTGAGCTGCGTGTGCGGCAGTGCATCCTTATACTCACTCCATCACTTTGATTCCAGCTTTCTAAGCTGCCTGTACGGCAGAGCACGCTGGTGCGGGTTGGTTAGGTTCTGCCGGGCTTTTCTAAGCTGCCTGTACGGCAGAGCACGTGCTGACTTCTTCGCCATGTGCCTGGATAGTTTTCTAAGCTGCCTGTACGGCAGAGCACACCGGCAGGCGTACAGAGCCGGAAAGGTAATCTTTCTAAGCTGCCTGTACGGCAGAGCACCACCGACGTCTGGACGTTTACGCCAGTTCCCTTTTCTAAGCTGCCTGTACGGCAGAGCACATCGCATCCATCACCATTGATTCAAACGGCAGCTTTCTAAGCTGCCTGTACGGCAGAGCACGTATAGAATCCATCCAGCCCCATATGGCCAACTTTCTAAGCTGCCTGTACGGCAGAGCACGAAACCGACAGAGTTACCTGCGCTGATTGGCATTTCTAAGCTGCCTGTACGGCAGAGCACACCCTGTGCTTCGTCTAACCACCACTCATTACTTTCTAAGCTGCCTGTACGGCAGAGCACCATCTCCTTACGCTAATTTCTTATACACGCGATTTCTAAGCTGCCTGTACGGCAGAGCACCCTTCTCGACTCCCAAACCTGAATATGCTTCCTTTCTAAGCTGCCTGTACGGCAGAGCACAGCTCATTTGACATGCGTTCTGGGGTCGTATCTTTCTAAGCTGCCTGTACGGCAGAGCACTCTTCCTCACTACAGGTGATTTGGTTCCGTCTTTTCTAAGCTGCCTGTACGGCAGAGCACGGTTCTCTTCAATAAACTCCTTGTTCAAAGTCTTTCTAAGCTGCCTGTACGGCAGAGCACTTTTCCCCTGGATAATCGTCCACGCTTCAGACTTTCTAAGCTGCCTGTACGGCAGAGCACTGAAATAATATCTCCACACCCTTCTGATTTGCATACAAAAAAAGCTAAAAAACCTTCTCTGACCCTCTTTTTACCCACCAAGAATACTCATTTAAAATCAATAAATTACACAAACGCTAAAAATTAGGGTCGAAACACCTTTCTTCGCATCACTCCCCCTCACAAAAACACCCATTCCACCCACCCTGACAAATGGCTATACTTACCCATGACAAATGACATTACTCAGGAGGTGACATGAGAACATGGATCCCCGCACAGAAACCTGCTGATAACGCACTTTGGCGTTACGCCGGTTTACCCGCCAACCGAGGTATGCGGTTGATTGAATTTCTCAATCAGGGATTACCCGTCAGTGTGCTCGACAACATCCACGAGTGGACGTCCATGTCGAAAGCGGACATTTTGCGTGTCACGGGTATCAACGAACGTAACGTGGCCCGCCGCAAAAGCGCGGGCCGGACGTTAACGCCCGACGAGAGCGAACGCGTGGCACGTTTCGTTCGGGTGCTGGACGCTGCCGTTGACTATTTTGGCAGTAAAGAAGAAGCATGGACCTGGCTGCAGGCACCGGTGCGCGGACTGGGGAACGTGGCGCCCGTCGACTTAATAGCGACGGAAACCGGTGCGCTGGAAGTCACCGATTTGATTGGTCGCCTGGAACACGGCGTGTTCGCATGATTTTTTATCGTCTGGTGACAGGACGCTATGCCAGCGAGGCGTGGAGTGGGAGTGGTGCAAACCAGTATGGCGGACGGTGGAATCATAAAGGCCATCCAGCTGTGTATGTCTCCACCTCCATCTCGCTGGCCTCACTGGAGATTTTGGTACATGTCAGAAAAGATACCGTGCTGAATCAGTACCAGCTTTTCAGCATTGATATCCCGGATGACCAGATAGATTACCTGGATAAAGCGTGGCTCCCCGAGGACTGGCAGGAAAATCCGGCGCCGGTATCGACAATGGATCTGGGAACCGGTTGGTTGCAGGCTAACAGTGCCCTCGCGCTTATCTTACCTTCCTGTATCATTCCTTATGAAAACAATGCCATCCTTAACCCCTTACATCCGGCGTTCCACTCGGCGCTCAATTCAGTTCAGCAACTCCCCTTTATTTTTGATACCCGCCTGGCTGAAAAAACCGCACCCTGAACGCGGATGCGGTTATACGTATCAGAACCAGGGAACCGTCGCCGTCGCGCTGAGTCCGTAGGTCGTAAACATCCCGGAGACAGGTGTAGAGAGCAAATCACCATGGCGAATGAAGAGCTTAAAAGACTGGCCGGTAGAGAGACTGCGCAGGTTAAGCCAGGGTAAATCCGTCCTCGCTTCCTGCATCGTCAGAAGACGTTGTTGCGCCTCCTCCTCTGTTAACCATCCTTTTTTCACCGAGCGTCGCATGAGCCTCTGCGCACTGCTTTTCACCTGGACGCGGCTCACGCAGCGCCACTGGTTGACGACAGGCACGGGCTGGATGTCTGAGGACATGCAGTAGTCACTCAACCCTTTCCGCCAGGACAATGCTTCAAGTTCGCTTAGTGCCTGATGATGACCGTGCACGCGTAAGACGGGGCCAGGCTTAAGGCCATATGCCGGGAAGCTGATCCCTATATCCCCCTGCCCTCGTTGTCCCAGCGCGCGGTGCAGCTTGGCCACCAGCGCAGCCATCAGCATCTCCTCGCTGAGCTCCGGATCGGGCAGAACGCGGATCTCAAGATAGTGATCCATAGCCACTCCTTAGTCGCCCTTCTCACCGAAAACGCCACCGCGGATCAGAACAGCCATGACGTAATGCTGCTGCTCAACCTCAGGTTTCAGTCCTTTCGTCACCCAGTTATCCAGTAAGGTATAGAAGTCCATTTTCTCTTTCGGCTGACGACAGGCCACGCCGCGGCTGGTGACTGAGCCGTAGGGCTCGACGGCGATAGCACCCAGCGCATCTACCTGAGGGTGCCAGGTATCGATAGTTCGAATGGCATTCCCGATTTTCTGCGAGTGCATGCCCGCAACGCTGTCTACCTGATACAACAGGCGACTCTTGCTGCTGTTGCTGTCCAGGACCAGCTCCTGCGACGGGAAAATCTCCTGTCCGGCACCGAGGAGCACCTGCGCTTCGACGTTCAGGAGAACAAATCCTCCACCGCTGAGCCCTTTTTCGATTTCCTGCGCCAGTGCGTTTAGGCTCTCGTCGCTGGCTGTAAAATCTCGCAGCGCATAATTGTATGCATCAAACGTCCACGACTTACTGCCCGTCACGTTCACGATGATTTTTTCAGCACCGACGCGGTTGCGCCATAAAAAACGCCCGTTCGCCAGGTTAGTTGCGTAGCGGCGCGCCAGTTCGGCAAAACCGTGTTCAGTGATATAGCCATCGATAACCTGCTGAAGTTCATCCTGATACGCGCGATCGTTACACACGGAAGGCGTCGACAGGTTTCCCAGCACCCGCAGGGTAAATTTCACCTTCAGGGTGTCTGCATCGGCAGGTAGCGACGCCACATCCACACGCTGCAGGTTCGCTTTCTGGATCTCAGCATCCAGTTTAGACGGATCGTTGGTCAGGGCATTTTTCAGGCGGTTAGAGATGGTGCCACGCACCGCTTTTTCCTGGATGCGGATCGGTTGCCACTGATTGCCCTGCCAGCTTCCGGAATACATCACTGCATCCGAGGTTGCCAGCTTACGTTCAAATGCCAGTACAGATGCCGTTTTAACGGCCGTTGGAGCCTTTGCCATAGATAAGTCCTTTTTAATTAATAAGTTCTGATGTCACCGGCGCGCCCGCGCCCTGACAGTAGTAGCCCGTTTCCGTTGTCCGATAACGCCAGAAAATCTCGTCCAGTGACCGAATCCGGTGCAGACCGCACCACTCGCCCACGCCATACACCGCTTCGGTAAACGCAAAGGGCGTTTCTGCATCACGCGCGTTTGCCACGACGCCCGGTGCGTAGAGTTCAGAGATGCGCTGATAACCCGTCATCAACGGCACCAGATAACCGGGGTTGGGTTTAGGAACAACGTGCCAGTTGGCCGGTTCACCTTCTGGATATCGCTATCCTCTGGCGTTTCTGCCTGTATTTTTAGCGCGGCAAAATCCAGCCAGGCGTCGAGAAGCGTTGCATTCGGGTTATGTTCAAGCAGTGTCTTATGATGCTCGCCCAGCCAGCCGCTGCGATCCCGCAAGGCAAAGCCCGGCATCAGTTGCCACTTTAATCGCCCCATCTCCTGAGCGCTGGCAGGCATCGCCATAACCGAAATGTCCTGGATATCGACGATGATTCCCCCCGCAAGTCGGAGCGTCGGACACACCTGCCTGAGATGCTCGGAAAGATCGCGCTGACCGTATTCGCCATTTGGAATTTCCCCGTGACACTCCAGCAGCAGTGAAACCGTCATGTGCATGCGCCCCTCTTCGTTAAAGGAGGCCGTTTTCGCGTCCCGTGTAAGCGGATTGCGGGTCAGGGCAAACTGATAATCGCGGCCAGACGTGTGCGCGTGGATCTGGTGCTCGTGACTGACGACAGCACAGCCATCAATGCGCAGCCCGTGCGTTTCTGTCAACCTGCGCGACAGCGCATGGGAAAATCCCAGGAAATGGGTAATGGCGGGAAAACCGTAAGTCAGGCCAGCAATCGCGTTGGCGTTTTCAACTCTCACACGGCGAAGCAGGATCAGTGAACTCATTTCAGCGCCTCCCGGATAATTTTTTCCATCTCACGCAGGTTGCTGCGTAAACGTTCACGGGTTTGCCATTCACGCTGTTCCACATACCCCACATCCTTTAATGCCTTGCTCAGGCGCGCGTTAAGCCACAGGGCAAAATCTGTTGCGACGCTTACCTGCCAGTCGTCTTTATCCCGCTCGAGACGAAAAGCCTCATCGGTTTTAGTGCGCCAGGGATCGAGCCAGAGTTGTTGATGAGTGACTAATCGTTCGCACGAGAGGGTCCAGTTTTCCCATGTATCACGCTGTAGTTCCGACGCCACCACAAACAGCAGGTCGATAAGCGCATCAATGTATTCATCACGCGCTTCGCGAATACGGACATTGGTGTAATCACCGGTTCTGGCCAATAAAGACACAAGCAGTTGAACAGTGCTGTTTGCACGTCGATCAAACTGACCACCTAAAGTGAAAATAGAACGTAACGTCGTCGGCGGCTTGTCTGCTTTTTTCCACTGCGGCGGCTGACAGGATAGAAGCCAGCTACGCCCGCCGCGGACGCTGTTGAGATAGGAAATGTTTTGCGGTTTGGTGCCACCAAAGTGTATTTCCGCTGAATCCGGGAAAAGCGTCAGCGGAGTGGGATGCCAGGTTTTCTCCCGGCGTGCTTTCCAGATAGCTTTAACATCGTCGCCAAAACGGAAGGCAATCATTTTCTGATGCATGGCGTGAACAAGCGAGGTGGCAAATAACGGGCTCAGCAGATGGTAACTTTCACCTACCGGGAAATAGCCCTGCTTAGCCAATTTGTGCGAAGCGGGTTCTCCGGGCGTTAACGCACAGGAAAATCCCGCAATCCATTCATCCAGTTGGTTTGCGTCATCGGTAAAAGCGGCCAGCGCAGCGCGATCTCCGCGTTTCAGGCTTGCCAGTAGAGAATCACCACCGTCAACCCGTGTTTGCAGCAATTTCGCGACGTCCAGCGCCGCGGCGTTTCCCACGGCATCCGGTTCCAGACCTGACAACGCAGCGGTGCTGAGATACCCTTCCTGCGCCACTGCCTCGCTGTAAATACTGCTACTTTTTGAATCCCCGTGGGTAAATTTCGCCGCATGGGTCACGAGGTTAATTTGTCCGGCTCGCTTCGCGGCATCCGTCAGCCAGGCTTTCGGTTCATAGCGAAGCTCCAGTTCCCGGCGTTCTGCCGCAAGCGTCGCGCTATCTTCAGCGCTGCGTTTTGCGGCCTCTTTATCAAATGCTTCCAGCTTTGTTTGCCGTCGTCCGGCAATGTACTCAGCGATGAAAGCGCTTAGTGCTTCAACTGACATACTCGCTCCTGGCTCCTTATCGATATTCCCTGAACACACCCAACACTGGGTGATACAGCCATTGCTCTGTCTCCTCCTCCCTGCTGATTCTCAATGTGATTTCGCCATACCGTCGCGATACCGCGCCCAGCTCCATCTGCTTAGTCTCGGCCAGCGCCTGTAATACCTCGCCATAATCAATCGCCATCCACGGCTCTACACCCTCGGCCATCGATAAGGACTTCTCGCAAAACCGTCCCGCAGGTTTTAACACCCCGTTCTCCTGCATCAGGCAAAACTCAGGTTCATCGCCTTCCTCTTCCATACTCAAAAAGAAAGTGTCCTGCGGTGAAGCGCGGCGAAACGGCGTTCGCCGCTGCAACTCACCGTTCCACGTCAGCGGCAGTCGCCACCACGACGCGGCTACAGCATCTGATTTATCGCCGCCGTCCAACAGCGCGGCGCGCAAACGGGCATGCTCCAGCGCCGCCAGCGCATTGCCGGGCAGGTTTTCCACGATGCGCGGGATCGCATTCAGCGTGCGATAGCCCTCTTCGCTGAGCAGTTCATGGAGATCGTGGTGAGGCAGCAGATGCTGCTCGGTTTCAAAACCGGGTCGGCAGTAGGCGATCTTTTCTCCGCGAAGCGCACGCACGTTGCGTTCCAGAATCACCAGGTTTTCATTTTCAGGCACGATCTGACGATGGCGCTGAATACGGCCCGCAAACTGAATAAGTGAACGCATCGAGCTCGGCTCGATAATCCCCCAGTCGGCATCAAAATCGCGCCCGACTTCGAGAACGGATGTGCCAAGCACGACAAAGAGATGATGCTGTTCCGGTAACATCAGCGCCTGCTTAACGTCAGGCAACTGCCAGACCCGCTCCGGTTCGTGCCGCGTGAACGCGGCGTCGAGCCGTTTTTCAATCGCCGCACGCACAGCCAGCGGGTGCTGGCTGTGGTACACGCAATAATGAATGCGGTAATTGTCCGGAGAAGGCAATGCCATCAGCGCCTGCGCGACGGCAACCAGCGGGTTGATATTCGCCATCCGCACCAGACCAAACGACACGGTTTTGCCGCTTTTATGGGTGCTACGGTGATGACCGTGCAGTGCGAACATTTGCTGGTGCAGCGTCTGCGCCAGCGCAAAGACAACATCAGCATTACAGGACGAATGCGGCTCCACGGCGGCCAGTTTACCCAGGCGAAGCCGGGGCTGGTCTGGCAGACGTTTAATACGCCGCGTGACAAAATCGCCATGCGCCTGACGAAATTGAGCATCGTCGGCCACATCCTGCGACTGCGCGCCATACTCATCAAACCAGGCGCAGCAGATACTCATCGGTCTGTCCGACTGACCGCACGCGGCCTGCCAGGCTCTGCGCCCTTCCCGATAGGCTTCAAACAGCGCTTCCGTTAACGCGGGGGGGAGCGTTGCAGAGGAAAGTAGCACGCGAGAACCGAGCATTCCCGCCCAGTTCACCAGCCGACACAGGGCGTGCAAATCATCAACGTCAAAATCGTCAGGTTCATCAAGCACCAGATCGCTGGTCATCAGGCGCAGCATGGCGGGGATCTGTCTGCCGCCGCGTACGCCTTCCGTTGCCGGCATCAGGTGAACGATAGTTGTCACCAGCACCGGGGCACTGACCAGGCGATTGAGCGCCGGTTCTTTCGCCAGCCACTGCTGTGCGATGCCGCTACTGGTCGCCCCTTCGTAATGCACGTAATGGTGGCTGGCGAAAAACGTTTCGTCGCTGGCGCTGCTGGTGTCTTCAGCATCGTTGCCCTGATACAGTTCCTTCACTGCCGCAGCACCGGTAACGACGGCCAGCGTGTCGTCATCCAGCCCCAGGCGCGACTGCAGAGCCTGCCCCGTTTGCAGCGTCAGCGTGCGTAACCCCAGCGCCACGCTGAAGCGGCACCCCTCATGCTCATCCGAAAGAGCATACATAATCCGGGCATTAGCAAAGGTTTTCCCGCATCCGGTCGAGGCCATATTGATGCCGAAGAAGCCCTGCCCGGTACTCTTCTCGCGTAGAGAAGACGCTACGTCCCACGCCTTGTTTTGCCAGTGAAAACGCGATTCTTTCGCCCTTTCCCGGAACGTTTTATGCCGGGCGATGGCGGGCAATGAACGACGCAGCGCCGGAAGAGAACGTCCCATCAACAGCGCCTGATGTGCGACACCGACATTGTGCTCATCCAGTTTTTGCTTAAGCTGTCCGGACTGGCGGTCGCTGTTGGCCCAGCACGGGACGGCATCATCCTGCCAGGCTAAATATGCAGGTTGTGAGGAGTAAATGTGATCGGCCAGCATCAGCGACAGGCGGGCGAGATGGAGGGTGAAAAGATTATCCAGCGATCCCGCCTGAAGTAGCGCAGGCAGGTTCCGGATGCGTTTACCAATCTGTCGGGCCTTCTCGCGCCAGGTTTGACTTCTTAGCGGCGTGCCGTGCGGGAATGTCCAGACATTTTTAAAATCACGCGTTTTCCATGGATGTTTATCGGTAGATTTATGGTTGAGCGAGTTCCAGTCTGCATTCAGCTGTTTCTCAATCCAGCCTTCGCTGTACAGTAATGAGGTCTTTGCCGGATGCGGTTGAGGTAAACGGTGGTGCGATAGCATTAGCCACGCCACCACCCTCGCTACCGGGGGCAATTTTTCGAGCGGGCTATTGCTCCACTCTGCCCTGTCCATCTTCAGCGCTTTCAGCATGGCTTTTTCATCAGCGGCCTTAAGCTGCGTTAACGATGCCAGCCACTGTTCATCACTACGCTCTCCTACAAACGCCTCGAACAGACGCACCGAGATCCACTCATGCCGATACGGCTGACAAACGTGCTGATTTTCCCCCTTAAGCGTCTGCTGGAAGCACATCCCCGCTTTGCCAAAATCATGAAACAGCCCGGCGATTGCCGCCAGCAAAGCGATGCTTTCCGCACTTTGCCAGCGGTGTTCACCATCGTTCCGGATAATTTGCAGCGTCGTGCGATTCGTTGGCACGCGCCCTTGCGCGTTAAAGCGACGCAAATTCCCGACTATCCACAACAGCTCGGTTTGACCGTTTTTTTTCAGCCAGTGGCAGGCCACGGCGGTATTACGGCGTGCCGTTTTACGCAGCAGCTTGCGCAGCGCGTTAACGCCTTCCATCGTTATCGTCGTCTGCCACGCGGCATCACCCGTACGTTCAGCAAACTGATCGATAATCTGACAGCTTTGCTCGCGCGCGCGTTTGGTACACCGGGAGATAATCAGTACATTCATTTTGCGACGCCAGCCAGTGATTGCGAGGTGTCCTGCAAGGTGGTGATCATCACATCCAGCGCATCAGACTGTTGAAACGCGTTGATGCAGCGCTGACGAAACTGTTGACTATCCTCACCCTCCATAGCCGCAACAAACGCCTGCGGCATAACGAGGGCGTCTTTGATTAGATCGGCAATATCAAAAACCAGCCCGCCGCGTCGGGTTTTACCGTGCATGACCGCCAGACCGTGAGGAATGCCCGTTACCCAGGCCGCGACAGCCGCCAGCCCGTAGGCCAGATAGTTGCCCTGATCGAGGAAACGGTTCGCCATATCCGCCCCACCACCGCGTTTGGCGCGGGTAAAGCTGCCATAGCCCACCGTTTGACTGGTCAGTTTGTAGAGCGATTTCGTGAGCTGCGCTTCCTGGAGCATCAGCGAGGTGTGGTCCTGTGCGTTTTCCATGCCCGTTCTGGCCCGATCCAGAATAGTCTCCAGCGCGACCTTATCAGGCTGAAAAGGCGTTTCCCGATGCATCCGCAGCCTCTCCCACTGTTTTTCAATTTGCTGTAAACGGACAAGCTGAAAATGCTTTGCCGCCTGCAGACGTTTTTCTTCATCAAACCAGAATGAGACCCAGTTTTGTAAATATACGGTCGGGCGGTATTCGCTTTGCGGGCTGAGCCATGAGACGTCAATATCCACCTCGTTCGCTGAATAAAGCGGCGTACCATCCGTTCCACAGAAACCGACCATCACGCCCGCCCGGGCAAACTCCCGCATTGCCATTTGTGTCACGGATGTTCCCATTCCCAGCATCACTGCCGTGGTATTCGCGATGGGAATATTCCAGTAAAACGACTCCTTGCCTTCCTGGGTGACATATTCAACGCGCCCGCCATTCATCTGGATGCGACATTTTTCCAGGTAATAAATATTGGCGCGCTTTGAATGCAGGATGGTTTTTAAGTCTGTTGGAGTGATGCTGTTTACGGACATAGCAAGGGCTTTTATTTCAAGGTGTTGAATGCGCGGTATGTTATCGAAGATAAGATGAAAACAAATGTGACGGGTATCAAATGAAGAGTAATTACCGCGATAATAAAGTGAAAAATCACTTTTCCATTTAATGCATTATTTTTACGAACAATATATTCATTAGAATATAATTGGTATGTGAATGAATTTTTTATTTATTGCGAAAAATAAAGAATGTGGGTTTGATCGTATTAAGTTTTAAATAGGTAAGCTGAATGTTTTAGAGAGTTGTTTTTAGTTGTGCTGCCTGTACGGCAGTGAACGGGCTGGTTTCGCCTCATGGTACACCGCATAAGTTTCTAAGCTGCCTGTACGGCAGTGAACGGAATAACTTTTTGAGGCGAAAAGCCCAGGTATTTCTAAGCTGCCTGTACGGCAGTGAACTCCTTTCGTCACCAAGCTGGTTTACTCCGACCTTTCTAAGCTGCCTGTACGGCAGTGAACGAGGCAAAAACCGACGGTGGTGCCACGCTTGGCTTTCTAAGCTGCCTGTACGGCAGTGAACATTTCAGCAGCCGTGATAGTAAATGGCGGTAGTTTTCTAAGCTGCCTGTACGGCAGTGAACCCTTTGACGTCAGCCAGTCCAGCGCCTCTTTTTTTCTAAGCTGCCTGTACGGCAGTGAACACCATGGAATCACACAGCCTCACACTCGATGATTTCTAAGCTGCCTGTACGGCAGTGAACCAGCATCATTTTTATGATGCGGTGCGCCCTCATTTTCTAAGCTGCCTGTACGGCAGTGAACTTCAGCGTGCGAAAGAATACGGCGGTGGCTGGTTTTCTAAGCTGCCTGTACGGCAGTGAACGGGCCAGCTCATGGAGTGCAGCCCTTCGCTCTTTTTCTAAGCTGCCTGTACGGCAGTGAACCTGATGGCATACAACCGCGCGCTGAACAGAACTTTCTAAGCTGCCTGTACGGCAGTGAACGTAGATGGTGCCGCTGGTCAGGTTTGTGAACTTTTCTAAGCTGCCTGTACGGCAGTGAACTGAAAGGAAACCACGCCATCTTATTGTTAGAAAAGAAAATAATCAACTTTCCCGCATAAAACCCTTTTTTCTGGAACGTAAATTCGCATTATATAAATCAAAAGGTTACGTAATCATCAAAAAAAGGGTCAAGCCAGTGGCGTCAGTAGTCTTTCCCCGACACTACGAATTACATTCAGGAAATAATGTGAACTATCGTTTCTGCACGTTGAGGCGCAACGACATCCGCGGCCATTGAATGCGTAATGTCATGCAGCAACCCCGTCAGGTGCGGCAGCATATCGCGGTCAAACTGCGACACCATTAGTACATGGTTTAACGCCCGACAGTAGTCACACTTTGTTTTTGTATCTTCCAGCAGCCATTCCTTTTGTTGCGGTGGTTCCGATTCGTCCTCAAATTCCACTATCTGAAAATCACGCATGGATTCTGTGAGGCCGGATTTTACCTCTTCCAGATAAGCCCCGAGGCAACGACATACGGGCTGCGTTTGTGGGAGTGATTTGCAATCCAGCAGGATTTCGGTGAGCAGGTTGCAGCGCTCGGTCAGGGTGGGGAGATCAGGGTTGAGGAAGAGTTCGCTGTAAAGTTGGGCGAAATTATTAATATCAGTCATATGTGTTCCTTTATGCACGTAAGATTGTTTGTGCACACTTTCAGGACGCCAATCCCGGCACCTGATTTTGCAGGTGCGCCGCCATTTTATTACTGTGGATTTATCCAGCAACCAACGTCGTACGAAACTGGAAAGCGCCTCGCAAAATTCCTCTGCGGTCTGTTGCCCTCACCCCAACCCTCTCCCATAGGGAGAGGGAGAAAAGCAGGCATAAAAAAACCGGGCTATTGCCCGGTTTTTAAGACCTAGGTAGGAAATCAGTGAGCCGCTTCCGGCTTGTGCTTCGCTGCACTCTGGAAATCGTACGTCAGTTCGTTCTTCGCCTGATCCAGCGCCACGGTCACCTGGCCGCCGTCCACCAGCGAGCCAAACAGCAGCTCGTTCGCCAGCGGTTTCTTCAGGTTGTCCTGAATCACGCGCGCCATCGGACGGGCCCCCATCGCACGGTCGTAGCCTTTCTCGGCCAGCCAGTTGCGGGCCTCCTGGCTTACTTCCAGCGACACGCCTTTCTGATCCAGCTGAACCTGCAGCTCGACGATGAACTTGTCCACGACCTGATGGATCACCTCGGTAGAAAGGTGATCGAACCAGATAATGTTGTCCAGACGGTTACGGAACTCCGGCGTGAAGATCTTCTTGATCTCCTCCATCGCATCGGTGCTGTTATCCTGGTGGATCAGACCGATGGATTTACGCTCGGTTTCACGCACCCCGGCGTTGGTGGTCATCACCAGCACCACGTTACGGAAGTCCGCTTTGCGCCCGTTGTTGTCGGTCAGCGTCCCGTTGTCCATCACCTGCAGCAGGATGTTGAACACGTCCGGGTGCGCTTTCTCGATTTCATCGAGCAGCAGTACCGCGTGCGGATGCTTGATCACCGCGTCGGTGAGCAGGCCGCCCTGGTCAAAGCCCACGTAGCCCGGAGGCGCACCAATCAAACGGCTGACGGTGTGACGCTCCATATACTCGGACATATCAAAGCGCAGCAGCTCAATGCCCAGTGCTTTAGAGAGCTGAACCGTCACCTCGGTTTTCCCCACGCCGGTCGGGCCAGCGAACAGGAAGGAACCGACAGGCTTGTGGTCATGCCCCAGTCCGGCACGGGCCATCTTGATCGCTTCGGTTAAGGCCTCAATGGCTTTATCCTGACCAAAGACCAGCATTTTCAGGCGGTTGCCGAGGGTGCGCAGCGTGTCGCGGTCGCTCTGAGAAACGCTCTTCTCAGGGATACGCGCGATGCGGGCCACCACGGACTCAATATCCGCCACGTTAACGGTTTTCTTACGCTTGCTGGCCGGCATCAGGCGCGCACGCGCCCCTGCCTCATCAATCACGTCAATCGCCTTATCCGGCAGATGACGATCGTTGATGTATTTCACCGCCAGCTCCACCGCCGCACGCACCGCTTTCGCGGTGTAACGCACGTCGTGGTGCGCTTCGTACTTCGGCTTCAGGCCGTTGATGATCTGCACCGTTTCCTCGACGGACGGTTCGGTCACGTCGATTTTCTGGAAGCGGCGCGCCAGCGCACGGTCTTTCTCAAAGATGTTGCTGAACTCCTGGTAGGTGGTGGAGCCAATCACGCGGATCTTGCCGCTGGAGAGCAGCGGTTTGATCAGGTTAGCCGCATCCACCTGGCCACCGGAGGCCGCCCCTGCGCCGATGATGGTGTGGATTTCATCGATAAACAGGATGCTGTTGGTGTCCTGCTCCAGCTGTTTTAACAGCGCCTTGAAGCGTTTTTCAAAATCACCGCGGTATTTGGTGCCCGCCAGCAGCGAGCCGATGTCCAGCGAGTAGATGGTGCAGTCGGCAATCACTTCCGGTACGTCGCCCTGCACAATGCGCCAGGCAAGGCCTTCGGCAATCGCGGTTTTACCCACGCCAGATTCCCCCACCAGCAGCGGGTTGTTCTTGCGGCGACGGCACAGCACCTGGATCGCGCGCTCCAGCTCTTTATCGCGACCAATCAGCGGGTCGATACCGCCAACGCGAGCAAGCTGATTAAGGTTGGTGGTGAAGTTTTCCATACGATCCTCCCCGCCTGCTTGCTCTTCATTGTTATTGACCTGATTGCTGGAATCCGAGGCCTGGTTAGGCTCGTCTTTGCGCGTTCCGTGAGAGATAAAGTTAACCACATCGAGGCGGCTGACTTCGTGTTTGCGCAGCAGATAGGCAGCCTGTGACTCCTGCTCGCTGAAGATGGCGACTAAGACGTTTGCGCCAGTCACTTCACTACGTCCGGAAGACTGGACGTGGAATACCGCGCGCTGCAGCACGCGCTGGAAGCTGAGCGTCGGCTGCGTGTCGCGCTCTTCTTCACTGGCAGGCAGCACCGGTGTGGTTTGTTCGATGAAGGCTTCGAGTTCCTGACGTAGCGCCACCAGATCCACGGAGCAGGCTTCCAGCGCTTCGCGGGCAGATGGGTTGCTAAGCAGTGCGAGCAGTAAATGCTCGACGGTCATAAACTCATGTCGGTGCTCACGCGCTCTGGCGAAAGCCATGTTTAAACTGAGTTCCAGTTCTTGATTGAGCATAGGCACCTCCCCCAATTTTATGCCTTATCAGGCCTTTTCCAGCGTACACAGCAACGGATGCTCGTTCTCCCTCGCATAGTCGTTCACCATCGCCACTTTGGTTTCCGCCACTTCGGCTGTGAAGATGCCGCAGATAGCTTTGCCACGATAATGAACGGTAAGCATCAGTTGCGTTGCACGTTCTACATCATAAGAAAAGAACTTTTGTAGCACGTCAATAACAAATTCCATCGGCGTGTAATCATCGTTCATTAACATCACTTTATACATAGATGGCGGTTTTAGCGCGTCACGCACTTTGTCTTCCGCCAGCTGGTCAAAATCCAGCCAGTCGTTGGTCTTACCCATTTTGCATAACCACTTTGAATCTACCTCAGATGTTAGATAACAATCATCTATTACTGTCATCCGCGATGTCTGTCACAAACTGTTGCAATAGCGTTAACTGCTTCAAACTTTGGTTGATTATTGTCCCATCTCCAGCGCCAAACGCTTGACGACGTCTTTCGTTTCTCTAAATTGTACAAGCGTGAGATGGCGAGGTTTTGAACAGCCCCCACTCCACCACCGGTTCATTCCATCTTAACTTATAAGATTTACGAAGGATGTCGAAGCATGGAAATGGGTACTGTTAAGTGGTTCAACAACGCCAAAGGGTTTGGCTTCATCTGCCCCGAAGGCGGCGGCGAGGATATCTTCGCTCACTATTCCACCATTCAGATGGATGGTTACAGAACGCTCAAAGCCGGGCAGTCCGTCCGGTTCGATGTCCACCAGGGACCAAAAGGCAATCATGCAAGCCTTATCGTCCCCATTGAAGCAGAGACGGTTGCATAGCTCTCTGTTTTATTGTGTACATCCCGCAGTCAAAATGCCAGCCCGATCGGCTGGCATTTTTATTTTCGGGTTATTCCCGAGCCAGCGCATCCACCGGATCCAGCCGCGCCGCGTTGCGGGCGGGCAACCAGCCAAACAAAATGCCGGTAAAGGTTGAACACAAGAATGCGGTAATAATGGCCACCGGCGAGAAGCCAATCTCCCAGCCGGGTAAAAAGAGCTGGAGCGCAAAGGCGATCATCATCGAGAGCGCAATCCCCATCGCACCGCCGACCAGACACACCAGCACGGCTTCAATCAAAAACTGCTGCAGCACGTCGCTGGCTCTGGCCCCGACCGCCATGCGGATGCCAATCTCCCGGGTACGCTCGGTTACCGACACCAGCATGATGTTCATCACCCCGATACCGCCGACGACCAGCGAAATCACCGCCACCAGCGTGAGGAACAGCTGAAGAGTACGTGTGGTCTTTTCTGCCGTTTTCAAGAGGCCGTCCATATTCCACGTGAAGAAATCTTTCTTCCCGTGGCGCAGGGTGAGCAGCCGCTCAAGCTGCTGTTCGGCCATGGCGCTGTCGTAGCCCTCCTTCACGCGCACGGTGATGGAGTTGAGCCAGGACTGCCCCATAATCCGCCCGGAGATGGTGGTGTACGGCAGCCAGACGCGCAGGATCTTGCTGCTGCCAAACATCGACTGCTTCTCTTCCGCCACGCCGATGACCGTGGCAGGCATGTTGCCGACCAGGATCACTTCGCCCACCACGTTGGCTTTATTGGGGAAGAGCTGCCTGCGCGAGTTCGCGTCCAGCACCACCACCTGCGCCCTGCCCGCCAGCTGTTCGGCGTTAAAGGTGGCGCCTTCGCTGAAGGTCATACCGTAGACGTTGAAATAATCCCCGCTGACGCCGTTCGCGCTGGCCGCCACGTCAACATTGCCCACGCGCAGGCGCAGGTTTTGCGACACCGCAGGCGTGGCGGAGTTGACCCACGGCTGCTTCTGAATGGCCGCCAGATCGTCGTATTTCAGCGCCTGCTGATACTGCGGCTCGTCGTCCCCGAAGTCTTTGCCGGGATAGACGTCAATGGTGTTGGTCCCGATTGCGCGGATATCGGCCAGCACCAGCTGCTTGGCCGCATCGCCCACCACCACAATCGACACCACCGAGGCGATACCGATGATAATGCCGAGCATGGTCAGCATGGGTACGCATTTTATTGGCCGCCATCGCCAGCCAGGCCATGGTCAATGCTTCGCGAAAGCCGCTGGAAAATTGCCCCCATCCGGTTGATGCCGGAAGCACTTCTTTCGGCGCCGCAGCCCTGGACTCACGCGGCGGCGGGTTGCTGACCAGCTCGCCGTCGTGGATCTCAATGATTCGCTCCGCCTGCGCCGCCACCTGCGGATCGTGGGTTACGATAATGACCGTATGCCCCTGATCGCGAAGCTGGTGCAGGATCGCCATCACCTCTTCGCCGGAATGGCTGTCGAGCGCGCCGGTTGGCTCATCCGCGAGGATCACCTGCCCACCGTTCATCAGGGCACGGGCAATACTCACGCGCTGCTGCTGGCCGCCGGACAGCTGCGAGGGCTGATACTCCACCCGCTCCGCCAGCCCCAGGCGCGTCAGCAGCATCTGCGCGCGCTCGAGGCGTTTTTTCCGATCGACGCCCGCATAGACCGCCGGAACTTCCACGTTCTGCGCGGCATTGAGGTGAGAAAGCAGATGGTAACGCTGGAAGATAAAGCCGAAGTGCTCCCGACGCAGCTTCGCCAGCGCGTCGCCGTCCAGCGTTGAGACGTCCGTCCCGGCCACGCGGTACGTGCCGCTGGTCGGTTTATCCAGGCAGCCGAGAATGTTCATCAGCGTCGATTTACCGGAGCCAGATGCCCCGACAATCGCCACCATCTCGCCCGCCTCCACGCGCAGGGAGATGCCTTTTAGCACCTCCACCGGGCCATCGCCCGACGGATAGCTGCGGCGAATGTCTTTCAGCTCAAGCAATGCCGTCATTTCGCGGCTCCGGGCAGGCTTTCGCTGATGACAACCTCCTCACCCTCTTCCAGCCCTTTCACCACCACCACGTCGGTGTCGTTGCGCGCGCCAATCACCACTTCGCGCTCGCGCGTTTCGCCGTTGCGCAGCACTTTCACTTTATAGCGGCTATCACCGGCGGACTCACCCAGCGCGGAGAGGGGAATGGTCAGCACGTTCTTCACGCCGGTCAGCTGGATATGCACCTGCGCGGTCATGTCGAGACACAGCACGCCCTGCGGGTTCGGCACTTCAAAACGGGCATAGTAGAAGATGGCGTCGTTAACCTTTTCCGGCGTCGGGAGAATGTCTTTCAGCACGCCTTCGTAGCGCGTCTGCGGATCGCCCAGCACCGTAAACCAGGCATTCTGCCCCGGTCTGAGATGGATAACGTCCGCCTCCGAGACCTGAGCTTTGACCAGCATGGTGCTCATGTCCGCCAGCGTCAGAATGTTGGGCGCCTGCTGCGCGGCAATCACCGTCTGCCCCTGCAGCGTGGTAATTTGCGTCACTTCCCCGGCCATCGGCGCAACGATTTTGGTGTAGTCGAGGTTGGTTTTCGCCGTATCCAGCGAGGCCTGGTTGCGTTTGATTTGCGCGTCAATCGTGCCAATCTGCGCCTGCTTCACCGCCAGTTCCGTGGTGGCCGTATCTAAATCCTGCTTCGAGATCGCCTGGGTTTTGGCCAGCGCCTGCTGACGGGTCAGCGTCACCTGGGCCAGGTTACGCTCTGCCTGCGCCTGCGCACGCTGCGCGCGCAGCTCCATCAGCGTGGCTTCCACCTCGCGGATCTGGTTCTCGGCCTGTTCAGGATCGATCACGCCGAGCAGCTGGCCTTTTTTTACCTTATCGCCAATCTCAACCGACAGCGTTTTCAGCTGACCGCTGACCTGCGCGCCGACGTCAACCTTGCGCAGGGCATCAAGCTTGCCCGTCGCGAGGACGTTTTGTTGCAGTTCGCCCGGACGAACAATCAGCGTCTGATACTGCGGCACCGGCGCGTTCAGCACCTGCCATAGCCAGTACCCACCGGCTAACACCACGACCGCCAGCAGCAGAAACAGCGTTCTGCGTTTTCCCTTGAGGTTCATAAATATTCCAAATAAATGTTCTGGCAATGATAAATGCTGATTCTATCTAAACGACTCCTCAACGAAACCCCTGTTCTCCGAAATCGTCACAATTTGTTTACGAGACGTTGAACGTTCGCCTGCTGAAATGGAGATCTTCATCAAGAAGCAGGATCTAACATGTCTTCCATCGTCGATACACCTTTTTCAAACCTGCCACAGCCTGCATCGGGTTGGCAGCTCTTCAGTCATCTGGCTTCCGGTAAGCTCACGCCAGGGCTGGCGTGGCAAAACCCCGCCTATCGACGTAAATTCATGCTACGTTCGCTGGCGACGCCTGTAAGTACCGCTCGCCTGTTGACGAGCCTTGCAAAACAGCCGAGCCTGATGCAAATGCTGCAGGTGCAGCCAGGACTGCCGTGCCGTCTGCATCGCCCCTGGCTGACGGTGAATATGGATCGCCAGCAGGCCCTTGAGTCCCTTAACTGGCACTATCAAACGATGAGCCGCCATATGCCGGCATCGCTGCTCTCGGGCTATCTGTCGAAAAAGGGCTTCACGCTGCTCACCTTAACCGGTAAAGATGAAGAGCAATTTACCGTCCGCCTGTGCGCCGATGCGTTTCTGGATAAAGAAGGGGAAGCCACCCTCGCCTTCTGCGACCATCAGAATACGGTGCTGGCCGAGATGACCTTCACCCTGTGCCAGCTTGAGGGAAAATCGACGCTGTTTATCGGCGGCCTGCAGGGCGCAAAAGCCCACGTTCCCCATGAGCTGATCCAGGGCGCGACGAAGGCCTGCCATGGTCTGTTCCCAAAACGTCTGCTGGTCGAAGCCGCCATGACCCTCGGCACCGCCTTCCCGGTAGAACAGATTGTCGCCGTCAGTAACGACACCCATATTTATCGCAGCTGGCGCTACCGCAAGAAAAAAGAGGGGAAACTGTTGGCCGATTACGACAGTTTCTGGATCTCCATCGGCGGTGAAAAGCAGGATAGCGGCAACTTTATGCTGCCCCTCGTCATGCCGCGCAAACCGATGGAAGAGATCGCGAGTAAAAAGCGTTCCGAATATCGCCGCCGCTACGCGCTGCTGGATAGCCTGATTCAGCAGGTGAACCAGGCGACTCAACGTTAATCCGCTCTCCCGCGTGCCAGCCACAGCACGCGGGAAAACATCTTCCGCAGCAGGGTCGGCACCGCCTCCACGCCCCGTCTCCCCGCTTCCGTCGCCACTTCAATGGCTAAATCCGGTTTTGAAGAACGATGAATAGCTTTGGCGATCACGCGCCGCATGTTCATCGGGACATCGACCGGCACCATGGCAATTCGGTGGAATACGTCGTCGAACCCCTGACGATACATAAAGTGTTCCATGTCCATCGCGGGCAGCATGGTTAAATGGTCGCGCTCTTCCTCGCGCTCGTTATTCAGCAGGCTACGCACGGTCGAGGCATATTTTTTGCCCGCCTCATCACCGTCGACCAGAACGTGCCACTCGATCCCCATCCGGCGGGCAAATTTTATCAGCGGCTTGAGTCCCGACTGGGCAAATTCAATCACCTTGATGCCTTCCGCATCAAAATGGTGGCCGCACTGGCGCGCCAGTTCGTTGATGACCCAGGTTTCCGTCTCTCCTTCCACCAGCAGCCAGCAGCGGGCAAAGAGCGACGACGCGCGGTTAAAGCGAATATGAAACGCGATGCGCCGCCCGTCTTCCGCGTTCAATCCACCCGGACCTAACCGGTAGGCGGAGACGCGGGAAGATTCACGCACCAGACGACAGACGTGCTCGACCGGCGTCAGCGATAATAATTCGCCGGAATTGGTGGTCGTAACGCGCTGGAGCGGCAGCAGATTCAGCAGATGCCATGCCACGGAGAGCATGATGGGATGCAGGCGCGTTTCCGGGTCTTCCACCAGCAGCAGCGGCCGGGCGTCCCGGTCAAGACGCACGGTGCCTTTGGCCTGCAGAAGCGTTGAAAACAGCCCCAGCAAAATCACCCGATGGGTACGACCGCCGGGCCGGTCGATCATCCGGTTAATGATATCGAGGTAGCGCCAGCTGCGCTGTTCGTCATGAGAGCGGCGGCGCATCAGGCGATGGCGCGACTCCGACGTTCCCTGCTCGGAAAAATAGTGCTCCAGCAGCTGTACCATTGCGGACAACCCCTGACGAATTTGACCGTCGGTCAGATTCTGCGGACGCGACACCAGCTCTCTCGCCAAAAAATCCAGCTCGCGGGCGGTGACTTCCACTTCCGGCATATTCGGTACGGTACCGTTACGGATGCGCCGCATAAAACGCGCGTCGCGCAGGCGCAGCACCGGCGTCAGGCGGATCAGGTGGCGGGCCAGATCGTCGATATTGTCCAGCGGGATCGGGCTGGCCTTCTCATCAAGAAAATCACGCAGGGTCAACACGCCCTCGTTTTCCGCCATCTCCCCTTCCAGCCGGTAGAATATGCGGTGGAAACCGTCATCGCACGGTACCCAGCAGGGTGACAGCGGGCGGAAGCGACGCACGCGATGACGTCCGGGCTCGGACTCGCGGAACGTCAGGATAATATGCAGGTGCTTCTCGCGCCCCGTCACGTCGCCGGGGGGGAACCAGAAATCGTCGCGAACGAAGTGATACAGATCGTCTTCGGGCGAAAGCAGTAACGTCAGCGCATCCAGCAGGCTGGACTTACCCCAGGCGTTCTCGCCGATCAGGACGTTGTTCTGTTCCAGCTGCAGCGACAGGCGGTTAATACCGCGAAACCCGACAATTTCCACACGTTCGAGAAGCATAAATCCCCCGCGCAATGTTCACTTTTTCCTTTAAGTTATCAGCAGTATAGCGGGAGGCGCCCTGTCACGACAGCACAACATTCACCCTGACAAGAATTGGTCTATGCTCTATTTACCGCTGATTTGAACAAGGATTGACATCACATTGCCGGTAATGACTCCAACTTATTGATAGTGTTTTATGTTCAGATAATGCCCGATGACTTTGTCATGCAACTCCACCGATTTTGAGAACGACAGCGACTTCCGTCCCAGCCGTGCCAGG